>DATLRE010000054.1:0-5714 GCA_035534835.1 Acidimicrobiales bacterium | reverse complement strand
AACCCGCCGGTCTTCCTGGCCGCCGTGGGCCCCCTCATGACCGAGGTGGCCGGCGAGGTCGGCGACGGCCTGCTGGCCCACTCGTTCACGACCGAGCGGTACCTGCGCGAGGTGACGCTGCCCGCGCTCGGCCGGGGACTGACTGCCAGCGGTCGCTCCCGGTCGGACCTCCAGATCTCGTTCCCCGGCATGGTGGTGACCGGCATCGACGAGGAGGCCTTCGTCCGCTCCGCGGCCGCCACCCGCAAGCAGCTCGCCTTCTACGGGTCCACGCCGGCCTACCGTCCCGTGCTCGAGCTGCACGGCTGGGGCGACCTCCAGGGTGAGCTCCACACGCTGTCGAAGCGGGGGGCCTGGGACGACATGGCCGATCTCATCGACGACGAGATGCTCGACGCCTTCGCCGTGGTCGGCACCCCCGACGCCATCGCCGCCAAGGTGAGGTCGAGGTTCGACGGGCTCATCGACCGGTTCAACGTGTACGCACCGTCCGGCATCGGCGCCGACCGATGGGCCGAGATCCTCTCGGGCTTCAAGGACTGACGGCGGCGACGGGCCGCGGCGCCGTTGCCCAGGGTCCGCTCACCCGGACCGGTGCGGCGGCACGCCCCAGGAAGCGCAGGACGTCCGCGGCATCCTCGGCCAGTGCCTCCCGTACCGACCCCGCGACACGTTCGAGCAGGAGGATCTCGACGGCGCCCGACGGCATCGTCCACGTGGCCACGACCCGCCCGTCCACCAGGCAGGTCGCACGGAAGATCCCGTTGGTGGTGACCACCGACCGGTGCGGCCCGACGAACAGCTCCCGCGAGTGCCAGCCGTGCAGCATCGGGTCGAACGGGCCGAGGAGCCGGGCTCCGGTGAGGGGAGCGGGCGGGGACGTCCCCTCACCGGTCACGTACCCGTCGGGCGTCCCGTGGAGGTCGTCGGCCACGCGGGCGAAGGCGAGGCGGGCGTCCGTCAGCGTGATCCCCGCCCACGCGGCGAGATCCCGGGGGATGGCCGGGGCGTGGCCGTTCAGGTAGCGGAGCGCCAGTCGTCCGAGCGCCTCGTCGCGATCCACGGCGGCGGGTGGCGGGCCCAGCCAGCGGTCCACGGCCACGAAGGCGTGACGGCCCTCGACCACGGGACCCCGGACGAGCAGCCCGCGGAGGCTGGTGACGGCGAGCAGGTGGACCAGAGCCTGCCCCGACGATGGTGGCGATCCCGCGCTCCTCGTCCCGTGCGTCGATGCCGAGCTGGCGGAGTCGCCGCTCGACGCCGGACACCACCCGCGGCGCGGTCAGCGGATGGAGCCAGCGGTAGTCGTCCGACCGGACCAGGTGCAGCGTCCCCCGGTTCAGCCACGTGACCAGGAGACGCCCCTGGGACAGGGACTCGTCGACGTCGCGGGCCGAGAGCCCGGAGCTCCGGCTCCGGACGACCAGGCGGAACCCGCGCTCGTACTGAGCCTGCACCGCCAGCAACCGTCCGACCACGGCGTCGGGGGTCGCCTCGCCCGTCTCGGTCAGCCCCTGCGACGCTAGGCGCAGTGCCCGTGTCCTGGTGTCGTCGCCGGGAACGGCCATCTGCGAGTCGCCGGCCGCCCGCCCTCAGGCGACGACGTTGACCAGCTTGGGCGGACGGGCGACGATCCGCTTCGGCGCACGACCGCCGAGCGCCTCGACCACCGGGGCGGATGCCAGCGCCAGCCCCTCGGCCTCGGCCTCGGACACGTCGGGGGCCACCTCGATCCGGTCACGGACCTTGCCGTTGACCTGGACCACCATGGTGACCGTGTCCTCCACCAGCAGGGCCGGGTCGGCCGCCGGCCACGGGCGGAGGTGGACGTGGTCGCCGTGCCGGCGCTCCCACGCCTCGGCCGCCAGGTGCGGGGTCATCGGAGCCAGCAGCAGGAGCAGGGTGTCGACGGCCTCGTCGACAACGTCGGCCCGGCCCCCGTCGCGTGCGTAGGGCTGGAGCGTGTTGACGAACTCCATGCAGGCGGCGACGGCGGTGTTGTACGACCAGCGCTCGTAGTCGCGCGTCACCCGGTCGATGAGCTTGTGTGTGGCCCGGCGGACGGCCAGGTCCGCCTCCCCCGGCTCGCCGTCCGGTGCGGCGGCGACCCGGGGCACCTCGGGCACGGCCAGGCGCCACACCCGGTCGAGGTAGCGGGCGCACCCGTCGATGACCGAGTCGGTCTGCGCCGACCAGTCGACGTCGTCGGCCGGCGGGCCCACGAAGAGGTGGAAGAGGCGCAGCGCGTCGGCGCCCACCGTCGTCAGGTAGCCCGACGGGGCGACCAGGTTGCCTTTGGACTTCGACATCTTGGTGCCGTCCATCCGGATCATGCCCTGGGTGAAGAGCCGGGCGAACGGCTCGCGGAGGCCCTTGGGGGCGAGGCCGACGTCCACCAGCGCCTTGGTGAAGAACCGGGCGTACAGGAGGTGGAGGATGGCGTGCTCGATGCCCCCGATGTACTGGTCGACCGGCATCCAGTGCCGGGCGATCTCCTGGTCGAACGGGACGTCGGGGGACCACGGGTCCGTGAACCGCAGGAAGTACCAGGACGAGTCCACGAACGTGTCCATGGTGTCCGTCTCGCGGGTGGCCGGGCCACCGCACACCGGACACGTCGTGTGGAGGAAGGCGGGGTTGGTGGCCAGCGGCGACTCGCCCGTGGGCAGGAACTCGACGTCGTCGGGCGCGAGCACCGGCAGCTGGTCGGTGGGAACGGGCACGATGCCGTGGTCGGCGCAGTAGACCACCGGGATCGGGCAGCCCCAGAACCGCTGGCGCGACACCAGCCAGTCGCGCAGCCGGTAGTTGACCGTGCGGACGCCGATGCCCTGCTCCTCGAGCCACTCGGTGGCCCGTTCCTTGGCCGCGGGGATGTCGAGGCCGTCCAGCCACCGGCTGTTGATCTTCTCGCCGGTTCCCGTGTACGCCCCGCCCGGCCCGCCGTCGGGGCCCCCGTGCTCGTCCCAGCCCGGCGGAGGCTGCACCGTGCGCACGTGCGGCAGCCCGTGGGCCTGGGCGAAGTCCCAGTCGCGGGTGTCCTCGGCGGGCACGGCCATGATGGCGCCGGTGCCGTAGCCCATGAGCACGTAGTCGGCCACGTAGACGGGCACCGTCTCCCCCGTGAACGGGTTGACGACCGACGAGCCGGTGAATGCACCCCGCTTGGCCAAGGTGGCGGCCCCGGACTCCGACATCCGCTCGACGTCGGTGGACGCCGCGGCCCGGACCCGCAGGGCCTCGACGGCTCCGGCGTGCTCGGGCGTGGTCAACTCCCCCACCATCGGGTGCTCGGGGGCGACTACGGCATACGTCATGCCGAACGAGGTGTCGGGTCGGGTGGTGAACACCCGCAGGGCCAAGGGTTCCCGACCGTCGGAGCCGTCCCGGCCGGCGACGGGCAGGTCGAACTCGGCTCCCTCGGAGCGACCGATCCAGTTGCGCTGCATGGTCTTGACCCGCTCCGGCCACTCGAGGTCCTCCAGACCGGCCAGCAGCTCGTCCGCGTACCGGGTGATGCGGAAGAACCACTGCTCGAGATCGCGCTTGACCACCAGGTCGCCGGAGCGCTCACAGGTACCGTCGGCCAGGACCTGCTCGTTGGCCAGCACCGTCTGGCAGCCGGGACACCAGTTGACCGGTGCGTTGGCCCGGTAGGCGAGGCCCGCCTCGAGCAGCTTGGTGAAGATGACCTGGTTCCACTTGATGTACTCGGGGTCGTGGCTCCGGATCTCCCGGCGCCAGTCGTAGACGGCGCCGAGGGAGGTGATCGACGCCTTCAGCTCCTCGATGCGGGCGTCGGTGAAGATCCGGGGGTGGGTGCCGGTCTTGATGGCCGCGTTCTCGGCCGGGAGTCCGAACGAGTCGAAGCCGAAGGGCGACAGGACGGCATAGCCGAGCATGGTGCGGTGGCGGACCAGCAGGTCGCTGAACGTGTAGTTCCGCACGTGGCCCATGTGTGCCGGGCCCGAGGGGTAGGGGTACATGGCGAGCACGTACCACGGCGGCCGGGGGTCGTCGGCGTCCACCTCGTAGGTGCCCTCGTCGCTCCAGCGGCGCTGCCACTTCTTCTCGGTGTCGATGACGTCGTAGGCCCGTGCCATGAGGGCCGATCGTACCGGGCGCGACCCGGCACCCCCGCCGACCGGGATGGTGACGCCGCGGGTGCGGTCAGAAGCGGGAGGCGAGGCTCGACACCGCGTGCCGGATGCCGGACACGGCGCCCTGGATCGACGACACGACGGCGTTGGCATCGGTCACCTGCGAGGGCGGAGGCGCCGTCACCGTCACGGGCTGGTTGTAGTGGGAGAAGCCCACGGTGACCGTGGTCGACGTGGTGGCACTGCCGGTGGTCGACGAGCCCAGGGTCCCGCCGGCCAGGTCACCGGCCAGGGCGCCGAGCGTGAGCCGCGACAGGTCGAGGGAGGCCGACAACTGGCGTACGTAGCCGTCGGTCCCGACCCAGGCCGTCACCGGCACCGAGGTGTTGCCCAGTCGACCCAGGACCTGGGCGACCCGTGCCCCCAGCTTGGACCTGGCGGTCAGTCCGGCCCGGGAAGCGAGCTCGGACACGGTCACCGTGGTCCGGTACTCGGTGGTCGGGACGCCGTTCAGGTCGACGTTGTCCACGGTCGTCACCTGGCCGCCCAGGGAGGACAGGAGCCCGAGCAGCTGCGACGGGTTGCCCAGGACGGCCAGTGTCGACGTGTCGGCACCGGTCCCGGCCGTGTCGGCGGGGAGTGCGACCTTCAGCCAGTGCGCCCCGCCGGTGGCCGAGGACAGCGCCGGTGACCCGATGTAGAGCGCGCCGCCGTCGGCGACCACGTCGAGCGTGTCGTTGCCGCTGCCCACGATTCCCGACAGTGCCGGCAAGGAGGCCGTCAGGCGCCCGGTGTCGTGCGTCAGGTCGACGGCACCCGAGCCGGTGACCAGCGTCGTCGTCGTGGACGGCGTGGCCCGGGTGGCCGACACGGTGAAGGCCACCGATGTGGCCCCGGCCGAGGCGGCGGCCGCGGCCCCGAGGGCGCCGCGGCCCGATCCCGGAGTGGACGAGTGGGATCCGAAGGCCCCGCCGAATGCGGCGGCACCGAAGGCCACGGCGGCGATCAGCGAGGCGACGATGGTGGCCACCGCGAGCCGGCGTGCGCCACCCGCGGCGGGTGCCGGCACGGGCGACGGTCCCGCAGGTCCGGCGGGCGGCACCTGGGCGCTCGCCAGGGGTCCGGATTTGTCCACCGGAGCGAGGCGGTCGTCTGGCCGGACCATCAGTGCCGTACCCGTTGCCGGGCCGGAGCCACCGTGGTCGGCCGCCCCGTGCGGTCCCGTGGCCACGAAGACCCCGTCGCGGTACTCCACCGAATCACCCATCTGCGCCCCTTCGTCGTGTCCGATCGGCGACGATCACGCCGGGTACACGAGGATTTCGTGCGTCGGTGTCCGTCGGCCCGGCGGCAATCGTAGTGAGGGGTCCTCCGGAATTATCGGCGGGGCGGTCGGCCGGGGTCCTCCGGAATTATCGGCGGGGCGGCCAGTCAAGGTCGTCGTGGCGGCCCGTCGCGTGCGAGCCGACGCGGGCGGTCGGGATCGGGGCCTCCTTCCGTTTCGGCCCCCGGCGGCGTGCTGATAACCTGATCCGGCTTCGGGGGTATAGCTCAGTTGGTAGAGCGCTTGACTGGCAGTCAAGAGGTCAGGGGTTCGAATCCCCTTACCTCCAC
>DATLRE010000053.1:0-70669 GCA_035534835.1 Acidimicrobiales bacterium | reverse complement strand
GCCGGACCGTCCGGCCGGGCTCCCCACCACCGGGCACCGGGGTGGGAGCAGAACCGGTGCCACGCCCGGCCGCACGACCGGCCGCAGACCCGGCCGCATGCCCGGTCGAACCGGCGGACGGCTGAGCGGCCGAACCGGCGGCACGCTGAGTCGTACGCCCGGTCGAACCGGCGGACGGCAGCGCATCGGGCAGCGCGTCGGCCAGCCCATCGGCCAGCGCATCGGGCAGTGCGTCGGGCAGTGCGTCGCAGAGTGCTTCGGAACGGGTGGCGAGCGCCATGGGACGAGACTTCCACGGGGGTGTGACGCCGCGAGGAAGCGGGCTGCGTCCGAGGACCTCCCCGGACCCGGTAGGATTGCACCAGCTGCCGCGTCGTGTCATTGCGCCTGGCGGATCCCGAGGCACACTCCGGTGCTTCCCCTGTAGCCCGAAAGTGTCTCCATGCCCTCGTCTGCTCCTTCCTTCGCCGTACTCGGCGTGCCCTCCGACATCGTCGCCGCCCTCGATGCGAATGGAATCGCGTCCCCGTTTCCGATTCAGGCGATGACCCTTCCCGATGCACTCGAAGGTCGCGACGTGTGCGGCAAGGCGCCCACCGGCTCCGGCAAGACGATCGCCTTCGGGATCGGCGCCGTCGCCCGTTTGAACGGGAAGGGTTCGCGTCCCAAGCACCCCCGTGTCCTCGTGCTGACTCCGACCCGCGAACTTGCCGCACAGGTGGCTTCCGAACTGCAGGTCCTCGCCGACCCACGCGGCCTGAAGGTCGACTGCTTCTATGGCGGCGTCGGCTACGGACCGCAGCTGAAGGCGCTGTCCCGCGGGGTCGACATCGCCGTCGCCTGTCCGGGGCGGCTCGGCGACCTGCTCGAGCGGGGGAGCATCCGCCTCGACGCCGTGGAGATCGTCGTCATCGACGAGGCGGACCGGATGGCCGACATGGGTTTCCTGCCCGACGTGCGCCGCATCCTCGACCTGACACCCGCAGGCCGCCAGACACTCCTGTTCTCGGCGACGCTCGACGGTGACGTCGACGTCCTGGTCCGTCGTTACCAGCACGAACCCGCCCGTCATGAACTCGAGGTCGACGAGGACGACGCCAGCGCAGCGACCCACCTCTTCTGGAGGGTGTCGTCCGGTGACCGCGTGGAGCGGACCGCCGAGGTCGTCACCGCAGCGGGCCCGACCATCGTCTTCTCCCGGACCAAGCACGGTGCCGACCGGATCGCCCGCCAGCTCGAACAGCGGGGTATCCGTGCGGCCGCCATCCACGGCGACCGCAGCCAGAAGCAGCGCGAGAAGGCCCTGGACTCCTTCGTACGGGGCGCCGTGGATGCGCTTGTGGCCACGGACGTGGCCGCCCGGGGGATCCACGTGGACGGGGTCAACGCGGTCGTCCACTTCGACCCGTCTGCCGACCCCAAGGACTACGTCCACCGCTCCGGCCGCACGGCCCGGGCCGGCGCCACCGGTGTCGTCGTGAGCTTCGTCACCCCGGACAAGACGGGTGCGGTCAAGAAGCTCCAGCGCGAGCTGGGGGTGCCTGTCGGCACCACCGAGGCCGATCTCCAGGCAATCGAGAAGGTGCTCGGTCCGCCCCCGCCCCGCCGGGTCCTCAAGGAGCGCGAGCCCGACCGCAGTCGCGAGCCCTCGCCGAATGCCAACCGGGGCGGCGTCAGGGCCTCCCGGCCGTACAAGACGCGGAAGCCGGGTGGCCGCAGCGGCTCCCGCAACGACGGCGGACCCCGCAGCGGCTCCCGCAACGACGGTGGCCTCCGCAACGACGGCGGTCCCCGAGATGGCTCCGGCAAGCCCGCGGGCTTCACCAAACCAGGCAAACCAGGCAAGCCCGGTAAGCCGTCGGGCTTCACCAAGCCCACCAAGCCCGGCGCGCCCGGCAAGCCGTCCCGTCCGGGCAAGCCAGGAAAGCCTGGGCGTCACGGAACGTCCGCCTTCCCGGCGACCCGGGGATCGTCCAACGGCGGGACGGTCGGGGCGCGCCGGGGGGGGTCCGCGGGATCGCGACCCACCAACCAGAGCGCCGGCCGGGCACAGCGGGGCCGCTGAGCCCACCGGCCGGACCTGTCGCGTCCATGCGGGCGGACGATCTACAGTCACCGCATGGCCTCCGACACGAAACCCTCCGTCACCGTCCCCGACGGGCCGCCCCCGGGTGAACTCGTCATCGAAGACCTCGAGATCGGGTCCGGGGACGAGGCTGTCGCCGGCAAGTCCGTGACCGTCCACTACGTGGGCGTCTCCTGGTCGACCGGCGAGGAGTTCGACTCGTCGTGGAACCGGGCCGAGCTGTTCAGCTTTCCGCTGGGAGCGGGCCATGTAATCCAGGGCTGGGACCAGGGCGTGGCCGGCATGCTCGTCGGCGGGCGCCGCCGCATCACGATCCCGCCCGAGCTGGGCTACGGCAGCCGGGGCGCCGGCGGCGCCATCGCTCCGAACGAGACCCTGGTGTTCGTGGTCGACCTCTTCGGCGTCGGCTGACGACGGTCGGTCAGCGGAACAGATCGCCGGCCGGGTCGCGTACGATCTCGGCGGCGACCGAACCCCGGCGCAGCCAGGAAGGGTCGACCCCCCGTACCACGGCGGCGGGCACGGACCGGTCCTTGCCCATGACCAGCTCGGCAGCTGCGGCGATCTCGTCGGCGACGCACACCTCGGTGGCCTCCAGCACCCGCCCGGAGGCGTCGGCCGTGCCCCGCAGGTCCACGACGCCGGCGAGTCCGGCGATCCCGATGGCCACGTCGGTGACGCCGTTGCGCCAGGCGCGCCCGAAGGTGTCCGAGATCACGACGGCCAGATCGATGCCGAGCCGGTGGCCGAGCGCCTCGCGGATCCTCCGTGCCGAGCGGTCCGGGTCGACGGGGAGCAGCGCAGCTGTGCCGACCTCGACGTTGGACAGGTCGACACCGGCATTGGCGCAGACGAACCCGTGGCGGGTCTCGGTGATCAGCAGGTCGCCCCGCCTGCGGAGGACCCGGACCGACTCCGACTCGACGAGCGACCGCTTGGCGTGGGGATCGTCGGGGTCGATGGCGACGATGCGGCCCTCCGCCTTGGAGACCACCTTCTGAGTGACCACGAGCACGTCCCCGTCCGCCACCCACGGAACCGTCTCGCGCCGGCCTACCGCCCCGCCGGGCTCCCCGCCGGCCTCCCCGCCGACCGACCGGCCTTCCGCCCCACCGGCCGTCCGACCTTCCGCTGCCCCGCCCGGTGCTTCGACCAGTGCCTCGGCGAGGACGGCGGCCAGGTCGTCTCCGGGCCGGACCTCGCCGACCCCGGTGACCGGCAGGACGGCGAGCCCGCCAGGCGGGAGCGGGCCGGGGGCACTCCGCATCCCCTCAGCCACGGGCGTCGAGGACGACCCGGGCCAGGACGGCCGAGCGGGTCAGGTCGGACATCACCGTCGGGGCGACCACGCACCGGACCCCTTCGGCCTCGACCGCAGGGGCGAGCGCTGCGTCGGCCTCGTCGACGACCAGGGTCGACACCCAGGGCGCGTACCAACGGGCGATGCCGGCCACCGAGGACTCCCCGCCCAATTCGACGAGGAGGCGCGCCGCCGGACCCTTCAGGGCGGCACCGGCGATGATGGGCGAAACGGCCACCGTGTCGTCCCGACGCGCGGCGAGGGCGTCGGCCACCCCGGGGACGGCCAGCACGGGATCGATGGAGACGACCGGATTCGAGGGGCACACCACGACGGTCTCGGCATCGGCGATCGCCTCGAGGACCCCGGGTGCCGGGCGGGCGGACTCGGCCCCGGCGAACCGGACCCGCTCGACGACGACGTCATGGTGGAGCTTGACGAAGTACTCCTGGAAGCCGACCTCCTCACCTCCTTCGAGCAGGAGACGGGTGCGCACCGGATCGTCGGTCACCGGGACCAACCGGACGCCCACGCCGAACCGGGAAGCCAGCTCACCGGTGACCGTGCCGAGGGTGGCGCCCTCGCTCAGGCGCTGGGTCCGGTAGAGGTGGGTGGCGAGGTCCCGGTCGCCCAGGTTGAACCAGGTGACCCCGCCGAGCCGGTCGAGCGAATCCATCACCCGCCAGGACTCGCCGGCCAACCCCCAGCCCGTCTCGGGATTGATGGCATCGGCCAGCGTGTAGAGCACGGTGTCGAGGTCCGGGGAGATGTGGAGCCCGTGGAGATCGGTGTCGTCGCCCACGTTCACGACGGCCGTGACATCGCCGGGCGGAACGACCTCGACCATGCCGCGCAGCAGACGGGCCGCGCCCACGCCGCCGGCCAGGGCGGTGATCACGGGGCGGACCCGTCGCTGCGGCATGCGGTGGTCATCGGCGCAGGCTACCCGGACCTGCGGCCGCCACGGCCCCGGCACGACACCGCCTCCGGCATGCCACGGCCCCGGCGCGCCAGGGCCCCGGCCGCCACGGCCCCGGGCACGACACCGCCCCGACACGACACCGCCCCCGGCACGACAGCGCCCCCGGCACGGATCGCCGTCCGGATGTGCAAGGCTCGCGACGTGCCGTCGGAGCGACCAGCGACCGCCGCCGACCGCCTGAGCGTCGGGTTCGACGCCACTCCGCTGCTCGGGCGACCCACCGGCGTCGGCGTGTTCTGCGCCGGGGCGCTCGAAGGCCTCCGGGACCGGGACGACGTCGAGGTCTCCGCGTTCGCGGTGAGCTGGCGCCGCCGTGCCGGGATCGCCCACCGGGTGCCCGCCGGCGTGGGAACGGCCCAGCGACCCATGCCCGCCCGGCCGCTCCACGCCGCCTGGGCCCGGCTCCCGGTGCCACCCGTGGAGTGGTTCATCGGTGCCGTCGACGTCGTCCACGGATCCAATTTCGTGGTCCCACCGACCCGACGGGCGGCCCGAGTGGTCACCGTCCACGACCTGACCGTCTCGCTGTACCCCGAGCTGTGCGACGGGCCCACCCTCGCCTTCCCGGGGCTGATCCGCCGGGCGGTGGCGGACGGGGCCTGGGTGCACACGCCGTCCGAATTCGTGGCGGCCGAGGTCGTGGCCGAGCTGGGCGTCGACCCGGCACGGGTGCGCGCCGTCCACCACGGCATCCCGAGGCTTCCCGCCTCCGGTGCCGGCGGGATCGCCCTTCCCGCCGGGTGCGGACGGTACGTGCTCGCCGTGGGGACCGTGGAGCCCCGAAAGGACTATCCGCTCCTCGTCCGGTCGTTCGCAGCGGTGGCGGCCGCCCATCCCGACACGGCCCTGGTGATCGTGGGCGGCGAAGGATGGGGGAGCGATCGGGTCGCCGAGGCCGTCGCCGCGTCCCCCGTCCGCGACCGGATCGTCCGGCCCGGCTACCTCGACGACGCCGGACTCGCTGCGGCGCTCCGCGGTGCGGCCGTGCTGGCCTACCCGTCGAAGTACGAAGGGTTCGGGTTCCCACCGCTGCAGGCGATGGCCGTCGGGGTTCCCGTGGTGGCCACGGCTGGCGGCGCGGTGCCCGAGGTGGTGGGCGACGGCGCCTGGCTGGTCGAACCCGGCGACGGGGAGGCGCTGGCGGCCCGGCTCGTGCGGGCCCTCGACGGCGGCGCCGACGTGGAGGCCCTGGTCGGACGGGGTCGGGTCCGCAGCGGAGCGTTCACCTGGGAACGATGTGCGGCGGGCCTGGCCGACCTCTACCGGGACGCCGTCGCCGGGCTCGCTCCCCACCGCCGGGCGGCGTCGCGGTGAGCCGTCCCCGGGTCCTCCTGCTGGCGGAGCAGCTGCGTCGTTCGGCGGCCGGCGGCATCGGCACCTACGTGCTCGGCCTGCTCCAGGGGCTCGACGAGCTGGCCGCCGTGGACAGGACCGACGCCCCCGAGGTCGTCATCGCGGCGAGCCGCCCCGCCGGCCGGCCCGATCCGCTCTCCGCACTCGGCCACGAGCTGCGGACCTCGGTGCTGCCCGGACCGCTGCTGACACGCGCCTGGGACCGCGGCCTCGTCCGGGCCCCCTCCGACGTCGACCTCGTCCACGCCGCCTCGCTCGCCACACTCGAGTCCGGTCGCGCCCCCCTGGTGGTCACCGTGCACGACCTGCTGTGGCGCCGGATCCCCGAGGCCTACCCGGCCCGTGGACGCCGCTGGCACGAGGCGGCGCTGACGCGGGCGCTGCCGCGGGCGGACCGGTTCGTCGTCCCGGCGCACGTCGTGGCCGAGGACCTGGTGGGGGCGGGCGCCACCCGGGAGCGCATCGCGGTGATCCCGATGGGCTCGGACCACCTCCCCCTGCCGGACGCCGCCGCCGCCGCCGCACACCTGGCGCAGCTCGGGGTCCACGGCCCGTTCCTCCTGTGCGTCGGGACCCTCGAGCCGCGGAAGAACCTCCAGCGGCTGGTCGAGGCCTACGGGTCCGTCCGGGACGCCCTGCCCGAGCCGTGGCCACTGGTGATGGTCGGACCGTCCGGCTGGGGCGAGCAGGTGGCGCCCACCACGGGCGTCATCCATGCCGGTTCGGTGTCGGCCGAGGAGCTGTCCGGCCTGTATGCGTCGGCCCGGCTCCTGGCCTACGTGCCACTGATCGAGGGGTTCGGCCTTCCCCCGGTCGAGGCGATGTCGGTGGGTACGCCCGTGGTCGCCAGTCCGCTGCCGAGTACGGGCGGCGCCGCGTTCGAGGTCGACCCCAACGACACCGGGTCGATCGCCGACGGGATCCTCCGGGTGGCGACCGACGAGGAGTTGCGCGAGGCGCTGATCCATCGGGGCGCGGCCCGGTCGACCGAGCTGACGTGGTCCTCCATCGCACGACGGCACCGGGATGTGTGGGAACAGGCGATGGAGGAGCGGAGGATGCCACGTGCCCGGTGACGCCGTCCGCCCGGACGACGCGCGGGTCGGCCGCGCCCGGCTGCGTGTCGCACTCGACGTCACCGCGGTCCCCGACCGACCGGTCGGGGCCGGCCATTACATCCTGCAGCTGGCCCGAGGGCTGTCGGCCCGTCCCGACGTCGACCTGGTGGTGTTCGGTCGGTCCGCGGACCGGGACCGGTGGGCGGCGCTGGTTCCCGAGGGGAACCTCGTGGCCGAGGCGCCGGCGGCCCGGCCGCTCCGCCTGGCCTGGGAGCAGCTTCGGCTGGGCCCCCTGTTGGCGGCGTCCGGGGCGGCGGTCCACCACGGGCCCCACTACACGATGCCCCGCCGGTGTCCGATCCCCTCGGTGGTGACCGTCCACGACCTGAGCTTCTTCGACGAGCCCCGTTGGCACGAACGTTCCAAGGTCCTGCTGTTCCGACGGGCCATCACCCGGGCGGCCCGAGAGGCCGCGGTGGTGGTGTGCCCGAGCCGGGTCACGGCCGACGCCCTGCGCCGGTGGTGCCGGGTCGACGCCGAGGTCGCCGTGGTCCCGCACGGGGTGGACACGGAGCGGTTCCGGCCCGTCGAGCCACAGCCGGGCTCGGACGCGGCCCGCCTGGCCGCGCTCGACGCGCGCCTGGTGGGCGACGGGCCCCTGCTGGTCTTCGTCGGGACCCTCGAGCCGCGCAAGGACGTGCCCACGCTGGTCCGGGCGTTTGCGGCGGTGGCCTCGAGGCATCCCGACGCCCACCTGGTGCTGGCCGGCGGGGCCGCATGGGGGGCGGACGACGTGGAGGCGGCCGTCGTGGCCTCCGGACTGGGCCGGCGGATCGTCCGGACCGGGTACGTGGGTGACGAGGACGTCCCGGCGCTGCTGCGTTCGGCGACGGCCGTCGTCTACCCCTCGCTCTACGAGGGGTTCGGGCTGCCGGCACTCGAGGCCCTCGCCTGCGGGGCCCCCCTGGTGACCACTCGTGGCACGG
This sequence comes from Acidimicrobiales bacterium, assembly GCA_035534835.1. Classification (GTDB taxonomy): domain Bacteria; phylum Actinomycetota; class Acidimicrobiia; order Acidimicrobiales; family RAAP-2; genus Bog-756. Next base: position 62,904 of record DATLRE010000053.1, on the reverse strand, counting down.
CCATGGAGGAGGTGGCCGGGGCCAGTGCCGTCCTGGTGGAGCCGGGCGACACCGACGACCTGGCCGGGGCGCTCGATGCGGCCCTCGGGGGTGACGGGGACTTCCGGGCGGCTGCCGAGCGGCGTGCGCTCGGATTCGAGATCGTGCGCCGTCACACCTGGGACCGCAGCACGGACCTCCACGTGGCGGCCTACCGCCGGGCGCACTCGGCGGGCGTGCCGAGCCGGTAGGGTGCCCGTCGTGCGTTCTCTGATCACCGGTGGCCGCGGCTTCGTGGGCACGTGGCTCGCCGAGCACCTCCGTGACCGGGGCGAGGAGGTCGTCCAGATCGACCAGGAGGTGGAGATCACCGACCCCGGTGCGCTCCTGGACGCGGTAGCGGAGGCCGCCCCCGACGCCATCTACCACCTGGCGGCGATGACCCATGTCGGGCAGTCGTGGGACGAGCCGCTGCGGGTGCTCGAGGTCAACGTGCTCGGGACGGCCGCCGTGCTGGGCGCGGCCCGCGAGTGCGGCACCGACCCCCGGGTCCTCGTGACCAGCTCGGCCGAGGTCTACGGGGCCGTGACCGACCCGGCGCAGCTACCGCTGACCGAGTCGTCGCCGACCGCACCGCTCACGCCCTACGCCGCTTCGAAACTCGCCGCCGAGGCGCTCTGCACGCAGGCGTGGCTGGCATACGGACAGCACGTGGTCGTGGTGCGGCCGTTCAACCACATCGGGCCCGGCCAGTCACCCAACTTCGCGGTGGCAGCCCTGTCGAAGCGGATCGTCGACGCCGAGCGCTCCGGTGCCACCGAGATCCCGGTGGGCAACCTCTCGGCCCGGCGCGATTTCACCGACGTGCGCGACGTCGTGCGCTCCTACCGGCTGCTGGTCGAGTCCGGGGTGCCCGGCACCGTCTACAACGTGTGCTCGGGGGTGGACGTCTCGATCCAGGACATCGCCGACCGCCTGCTGGCGGCGACGGGGAGCACGGTGCGCCTGGTACCCGACCCGTCGCTGATGCGACCGGTCGAGGTGCCCGTGCTGCGGGGTGACCCGGGCCGGCTGCAGGAAGCCACGGGGTGGGCCCCCGAACTCCCCCTGGACCAGACCCTGGCCGACGTCCTCGCGCACTGGCGGGCCGCGGCGACCTGAGCCTTCGCCGTGCTCCGTCGCCCGACGCGGAGAACGGCCCGCACGGGGCGGGCCGTTCTGACCGGGACCGAAGGGGGTCGGTCCGTTCCGTCGGGACCCGGAGGTCGCCGGCGGTACGCCGGGAGGAGGGGGGAGTCCGTCCCGGCGACAGCGTGCGTCGCTCAGGCGACGGCGGTCGGGCGCAGGTTGCGCAGCTGGGTGCGGGCGTCCTTGGCCTGGACGTGCGCCTTCTTGGTGATGTCCCGGGCCTGGGCGGGCAGCCGCTCCTCGAACGGGGCGAAGACGGCCTCGACCCGCTCGATGATCTCCTCGACGCGGTCCATGAGGTCCTCGACACGGGTGTCGACGGTGTGGACGGCGTCGGTCAGGTCCCCGCGCACCGACGAGACCCGCTCGGCGAGCGAGGAAGGCTCCTGCAGCTTGGCCTGGAGTTCGCGCCGCTGGACCTGAACCTGCTGGAAGCCGAGGACGCCGGCGCCGATGACGACGTAGGTGGCGTCCTTGGCCACGTTGGCGATGTCCTTGGCGGCCTTGCTGATGTCGGTGTTGATGTCCGGCATGATGTTGCTCCTTGGTTCGTGGGGGGTCGGTACTCGTGCGGTTGGCACGGCGTCGGGTTCCTGCGTCCGGTCCCTCCCGTCGTGCTCGAATACAACTGTATACCTAATGATAAACAGTTGCAAGCACCCGGGGATCACCCGCTCCTCGACGGGCTCCCTCGTCCGGGCGCCGTCCGACCCGGCCCGTGGGCGCCGTCCGACCCGGCCCCCGGGCCCCGTCCGACCCGGCCCGTGGGCGGTGGGGCCACGGGTCCGGACGGGCCCCGCGCGAGCGCCGCGCGCGTCCGGAGCGGGTGGGGTGCGCCCTCACGGGGATGGCTCCGTTGCCCCCCTCCGGCCCGATAGCCTCTGACCCCTGATGGAAACACTGGCACCGCCGGTCGTCGCCGTCGTCGTCGCCCACGATCCCGGTCCGTGGTTCGAGGAGGCGCTGGCCTCGATCGCCTCACAGGACTACGGGGAACTGTCCGTCCTGGTCCTGGACACCGGTGCCGGCGAGGTCCTGGCGGCCCGGGTGGCGGCCGTCCTCCCGTCCGCCTACGTGCGTCGGTTCGACGAGAACCGCGGGTTCGGGGCGACGGCCAACGAGGTGCGGTCGATGGTGGACGGTGCCGCCTACTACCTGTTCTGCCACGACGATGTCGCCCTCGACCCGGATGCCGTGCACCTGATGGTCGAAGAGGCATTCCGCTCGAATGCCGGGATCGTGTCGCCCAAGGTCGTGAGCTGGGACGACCCCGAGGTCCTGGTGCACGTGGGGATGAGCGTCGACAAGGGCGGCTCCGTCGTCGAGCGGGTCCAGCCCCACGAGATCGACCACGGCCAGCACGACGCCGTCCGGGACGTGTTCGTGGCGCCCGGCGGCTGCACCCTCGTCCGTGCGGACCTCTTCGCCGAGCTCGACGGGTTCGACCCGGCCATCGTCGCCATGGGGGAGGACCTCGACCTGAGCTGGCGGGCCCAGGTGGCCGGCGCCCGGATCCTGGTGGCGCCCGAGGCCCGGGTACGCCACCTCGAGCAGCTGGCCTCCGGGGCCCAGGCGCTCGACCCCGCCCTCGTGGCGGCAGCCACCGGGCAGGACGCGACCCGGCGCCACCCGGTGACGCTTCAGGAGCTGCAACGCCGTCACGAGCTCCTGGCCGTCCTCAAGTGCTACTCCCGCAGCCACCTCCTCCGGGTGCTGCCCCAGATCCTCGTCCTGGCGGTGGGTGAGGTCGTCGTCGCCGAACTCGCGGGCAACCGGGCCCGGGCCCGGGCCGTGGTGCGGGCGTGGCGCTGGAACCTCGGGCGCCTCGCCGTCCTGCGCACCCAGCGGGCCGGACTGCGGGCCATGCGCCGCGTGGGCGACCGGGAGATCCGCGTGCTGCAGGTGCGCGGTAGCGCGCGGCTGGCCGCCTACCTCCGGCGCGCCTTCCAATTCGGGTTCCACGGCGCCCACGCCGACGAGCTGGCAGCTGCCGCCGAGGCGGCCGGCCCGGGGGTGCCTTCCGACGAGGTCGCCGAGGTCGAGGCCGGGGTCGAGGACACCGAGGCCGGCCGGGTCAGCGGTCGGACCCGACTGGCCGTCTGGGCGGTGGCCGCCGTGATCGTGGTCATCGGCTCGCGCGGCGTCGTGACCGGCCAGCTCCCCGCACTGGGCCAGTTCACCCCGTTCCCGTCGTGGTCGTCCACCCTGTCCCAGTTCTTCGCCGGCTGGCACCCGTCGGGCGTCGGGACCACGGCACCGGCCGCTCCGGCCCTCGGCATCGCCGGGGTGCTCGGCACCGTGCTCCTGGGCGCCATGGGACTCACCCAGAAGGTGCTGGTCTTCGGGTGCCTTCCCCTCGGCGCGTGGGGTGCGGCGCGACTCCTGCGCCCGTTCGGGTCGCAGCGGGCGTCGCTGGTGGCGGGACTGTCCTACCTGGCGATGGCCCTGCCGTACAACGCCCTGGCCCTGGGACGGTGGGGCGCCCTGGTGGTCTATGCCGGCGCCCCCTGGGTGCTGGCCACGCTCCTCCGGTCGACCGGGCTCGAGCCGTTCGTCCGCCGGGTCGAGGCGCCACTGCCACCCGGGACGACGTCGGCGGGCGAACCGGCACCGACCGGCGCATGGGCGTCGCGCCACGGGCTGCTCGGCGGTGCCCTGGCCCTCGGCGTACTCGAGGCCGTGCTGATCTCGTTCGTCCCGGCTACGGCCCTCGTCGTGCTCCTGGTCTCCCTTGCCGTGGTCGCGTCGTCGCTCCTGTTCCACGACGGCAGGGCGACGGGCCGGGCCGTGCGGCTCGCCCTCGGATCCACGGCCGTCGCGCTGCTCATCTGCCTCCCCTGGGTGATCGGCGTCCTGTCGTCGGGCACCGGTGTGCTCGCCGTGTTCGGTGTGCCGACGCCGACCTCGGGCGCCGCATCGTGGAGCTCGCTCCTGCGCTTCGCCGTCGGTCCCATCGGCGGTTCCCCCCTGGCCTGGGGATTCCTGGTCGGGGGACTGGCACCCCTGGTCCTTGCCCGCGGGGTGCGGTTCCGCTGGGCGGCCAGGTTCTGGGCCATCGCACTGGTCTTCTGGCTCGCCGCCTGGGTGACCGGCCGCGGATGGACCGGAGCGCTCGCCATCGACCCCCTCGTGCTCCTCGGGCCCGCGGCGGCCGCCACCGCAGCGTCGATCGGGCTCGGGGTCGCCGCGTTCGAACGCGACCTGCGAACCGCCGAGTTCGGTTGGCGGCAGGTGGCCACCGCGTTCGGCGTCGTGGCCGTGGCGCTCGCGTCGCTGCCCACCGTGGTGTCCGCGCTGCCGGGACGATGGGACCTCCCGGTCAACGACTTCTCCCAGTCGGTGGCCTGGATGCACGCCAAGACGTCGGGAGGCGCCTTCCGGGTGCTGTGGTTGGGCGACCCCCGGAGCCTCGCCCTCGGCAGCTGGGCCGCTGGGGACGGACTCGCGTACGCCACCTCGGAGAACGGCTCCGCCGACGCCCGGTGGCTGTGGAACGCCACGTCGCCGGGCCCGGCCGCCGAGCTGGGCACGGCCGTCGACCAGGCCCGCTCGGACCAGACCAACCGCCTCGGGAGCCTGCTGGCACCTTCCGGCGTCCGCTACGTCGTGGTGTTGACCTCGGTGGCACCGGTGATCGTGGGCGAGCAGTCCCCGACCGCGTATCCCGTCCCCGGCGACCTGCTCCCTGCCCTCGGGAACCAGCTTGACCTCCAACCGGTCCTCTCGGGGACCGGCATCACGGTGTTCGCCAACACCGACTGGGTGCCACTGCGGGCCGAGGTCCCCGGCGGTCGCGGGACCGCGCCCACCGTCACCACTCCGCTCGGCGCGGGACCCGGCACCGCCGTGGTACCGGGCGCCCGGCCGGTACTGCCGGGCCCGGTGGCCGCCCGCTCGTACCGGGGCCCACTCGCCGCCGGGACCGTGTTCGCGTCGGTGGCCCCGTCGGGCAGCTGGACGCTCACGTCCTCCTCGGGGACCGTTGCCCACCGCTCGGCGGCCTTCGGGTGGGCGGCTCGGTACGCGGTGGACGCCCGGACCACCGGCACGCTCCGCTTCGACGGTGGCGTCCTTCCGCTCGTGTTCGGCGCCTACTCGGTGCTGGCGTGGGCCCTGGCCGTGGCCGCCCTGGTCGACCGTCGCCGGATCCGACGCGAGTGGGAGCGCGTGGGCCGGCCCCGCAGCTGGTCCCAAGGGCGCTCGCGTGACGCCGCTGCGATGGAGGATGCGTGGGCGGTCGAGGACGGGGTCCTCGGATGACCGGCCCCGATCCGGACGGGACACCGGACCGCACGGGGTCGACCGGGACGCTGTCCCGGGTGGCCCGGCGTCGGGAGTCGGCCCGTCCCGTCGCGGGTCGCACCGCGGCGCTCGTCGCCGTGGCCACCGTGCTCCTCGGCGTCGCCACCGTGTCCGCGCTGGCACCGCCGCCGAAGGCCCTACCGGCCCCTCCTGCGGGCGATGGCGTCGCCGTGGCCCCCGTCGACGCCCACGCCTCGTCGTTCTTCTGCACCACCGGAGCGGGTACGGATGCCGGAGCGGGGGCCACCGCGACCGTCGTGTTGACGAACACGACCCGTTCCCCGGCCACCGGGCTCGAATCCGCCGTGACGCAGTCGGCCGGGCCCGTACTGACCCGACTCACCGTCCCCGCCCTCGGGTCCGTCGTGGTCAATCCTGCGGCGGGGCTCCCGGCCGGCGCGTCGGCGTCCTCGTTCTCGTTCGCGTCCGGCGGGGTCACCGGCACGGCCGTGGTCGCCGGACCGCAGGGTTGGAGTACGGCCCCGTGCGTGACCCAGGTGTCACCGGTGTGGGACTTCGCCGGCGGGTCGACTGCCGGCGGGCTGCTCGACCTCTCCCTCTACAACCCGACTGCGGCGCCGGCCGTGGTCGACGTGACGTTCCTGACCTCGAGCGGGACCGTCCTCGATCCCCAGGCCTACCAGGGGATCGCGTTGGCCCCGGGCCAGTTGGTGGTCGAGGGCCTGGGCGCCTACGTGCAGAACCAGCCGGTGGTGGGCACCCTCGTCGAGTCCACGTCCGGGGCCGTGGTTGCCACCGAACTCGACCAGATGGCGGTGCCGTCCGGGTCCGGCCTGGCCCTCCTGCGTGGGAGCCCCGGGCCGTCGACGACCTGGCGGTTCGCCCAGACGACGGCGGTCGCCGGAGGCACCGTGGCGCTGGACGTCGCCAATCCCGCCACGTCGTCGGTAGTCGCCCGGGTGACCGTCAGCCTCCCCGGCGCCACCGTGCTACCGCACGACGTGACCGTCCCGGCTCGTACGGTGGTGACGTTCCCCGTCTCCTCTGTGGCCGGGTGGCCCCTCGGTTCGCCCTACGCGTTGTCGGTGACGGCCCCGTCCCCGGTGATCGTCGGCCGGACGGTGGTCGCACCGGCCGGTGGCGCATCGCCGCAGGGCGGCATCGCCGGCGGGACCACGGCTACTGCCTCGGCCGTGCTGGTCGTCGCTCCGGGGGCCCCGGGCAGCCCGGCGGTCACCGGCGCGTCGATACGCAGCCTGGCTGTCGCCAACCCCGGCAAGACCCCGGTGGACGTCACGGTGACCCCGCTGGGCGGAGGGACGCCGTTGGCCCGGACGAAGGTGCCCGCCGGGGGTGTGGTCGTCCTCGGTACCGGCCAGGTGGGCGGCCTCCGGCCCCTGAGGGTGGCCGCCACTGGACCGGTGACCGTCGAGGCGGATGACGCTCCCACCGGTGCGCCCGGGATCGTCTCCTCGTCCGGATTCGCACTGCCGGCATAGCGGGTGCCTGCGGGGGAGGAGGAACCCCCGGTCGCCGCAGCCGTGCGTGCAGGCGGGGCATCGGGGCGAGGCGGGCGTCAGTTCGAGGCGCCCTCGCCCTGATGCAGGCGTCAGTTCGAGGCGGGAGGCGGCGGGGGCGGCGGCCACGGGGACTGCGTGGTCGGCCACGACGCGGGAGGCGGCCAGTGCCCGGACTGCGGCGGTGCGCCGTTGCCCTGGGCGGGGGCCGGCGGGGCCCCGGGTGCGGGGGCTTCGCCCTTGGGGGCGTCGGCGGCGTTGGAGATCGAACCCGCCGGTTCGCCCGCCGGCGCCGAATCGGGGGCCGGGGTCGTGGCGGAGGGCACCGCGGACGGTGGGACGGCACCGGTGGCACCGGGGACGTCGGCCGGTGGGCCGTCGACGTTCTCGGACCCACTCGGCCCGTGCTGACTGGCCACGAAGATCGGTGGCACGGACTTGGCCCCGGGGGCGTGGACGGGGCGGCCGTAGGCAGTGTCGACCAGTCGGCCGACCGTCTCCCCGTCGATGGTCTCCTCGTCGAGCAGGGCCCGGGCCACGGCATCGAGGCCGCCCCGGTGCCGAGCCAGCACCTCGAGGGCACGTTGCTCCTGGGCCCGGAGGATCTCCTCGACCTCGTCGTCGATGACCTGGCTGGTGTGCTCGGAGTAGTCCCGCGTGTGCATGAGGTCCTCGCCCAGGAAGACCTGGCCCTGCGAGCCCCACGCCATGGGGCCGATCTTGTCGCTCATGCCCCACTCGCGGACCATCTTGCGGGCCAGCTCGGTGTTGCCGACGAGGTCGTTGCTGGCGCCGGTGGACAGGTCGCCGTAGACGAGCAGCTCCGCGGCCCGCCCGCCCATGCGCACGGCGAGCGAGTCCTCGATGTGCTGGCGCGGGTGGATGTGGCGCTCCTCCATCGGCAGCTGCATGGTGACGCCCAGGGCCATGCCGGTCGGCAGGATCGTGACCTTGTGGACCGGGTCGGCGTCCGGCAGCACGTAGGCGAGCACGGCGTGCCCGCCCTCGTGGAAGGCGACCCGCTCCTTCTCGGCATTGGACAGCACCAGGCTCTCGCGGCGCTGGCCCATCAGGACCCGGTCGCGGGACGCCTCGAAGTCCTCGTTCTGGATGACCTGCGACCCGCGCCGGACGGCGTGGAGGGCGGCCTCGTTGACCAGGTTGGCCAGGTCGGCGCCGCTCATGCCGGGCGTGCCGCGGGCGACCTTGCCGAGGTCGACGGTGGGGTCGACCCGCTTGTCCTTGCAGTGGACCTGCAGGATCGGCAGCCGCTCGTCGAGGTCGGGCAGGGGCACCACGATCTGGCGGTCGAACCGACCCGGCCGCAGGATGGCGGCGTCCAGGATGTCGGGCCGGTTGGTGGCGGCCATGACCACGATCCCCTCGGTCGGGTCGAAGCCGTCCATCTCCGAGAGCATCTGGTTGAGCGTCTGCTCGCGCTCGTCGTGCCCGCCACCCAGGCCGGCGCCCCGCTTGCGGCCGATCGAGTCGATCTCGTCGATGAAGACGATGGCCGGGGCCTGCTTGCGGGCCGTGGCGAACAGGTCGCGGACCCGGCTGGCGCCGACGCCCACGAACATCTCCATGAAGTCCGAGCCGCTGACCGACATGAAGGGCACGCCCGCCTCGCCGGCGACGGCCCGGGCCAGGAGGGTCTTGCCGGTTCCGGGGGGGCCGACGAGCAGGATCCCCTTGGGGATCCGGGCCCCGATCTCCTTGAACCGCGCCGGCGTCTTCAGGAAGTCGACGACCTCGCTGATCTCGAGCTTGACGCCGTCGTAACCGGCCACGTCGTCGAAGGTCGTCGACGGGCGCTCGGTCGAGTACAGCTTGGCCTTCGAGCGCCCGATCGACATGATGCTGCCCATCTGGCCCTGCGCCCGGCGCGTGAACCAGATGAACACGCCGAAGATCAGGGCGATCGGCAACAGGTACCAGATCAGCGAGATGAAGGGGTTCTGCGTGGTGGTCACGTACTTCGCGTTCGGGCCGAGTGTCTTGAGTGCCGACTGCTCGGAGTCCGTGACCGGGAAGGGTCCGCTCGTCGTGTAGCTCGTGCCGTCGGCGAGGGTGCCGGTGATCGTCCCGTTGGTCTGGTCGACCGTGGCCGTCTTGACCTGCTTGCCGTCCACCTGGCTCACCCAGGAGTTGTAGATGAGGTGGGTCGTGTTGGACTTCTTGATGAAGCTCGACCCGACGACGACCGCCAGGATCACCACCATCACCACGACGGACAGGATGATCCGGTTCTTGTTCTGCCCGGGGGAGTCCGGACCGGTCCCGTTCGGGGAGGCCGGTCCGCCGGGGGTGTCGGGGCTGGGCGGGGTCACCCCTTCATGCTACGCGCCACCGGCCGCAGTTGACGCATCGCCCCGGCTCGGCCCTGGCCCCGGAGGTGGCACCCGGACCCACACCGCGCCGTGGCACCCGGAGCCGCTCGCGACGGGACGCTTCCGGGTGCCAGGGCGCCGACGGTCGTGCCGCGGTGCCCTGAGTGTGGGCACGGTCGGTATCGTGGGAGGGTGAACGACCGGCCCGAACAGGCGGTGGATGCCACGGGCCCCGTCGTACCGGTCCCGCGGACGCCCGACCCCGCCCCCCGCCCGGATGCGCCGGCAGCCCACCGGCGGGGACTCCTGGGCGGTGAGGACTCCCTCGGGCGTCGGCTCGAGGTCGGAGGCGTGCCGACGAACCGCGCCGGTGCGTGGATGTGGATGCTCTACGCGGGCCTCGGGTTCCTCGGGGGCCAGGTGCTGGCCGCCATCACCGTCGCGGTCGCCGGTGCGGTGGGCGGCCACTACCACGAGCTCGGGGCCCTGGCCAAGCTGGCCGAGCCGCCGACCTGGTACGTCGTCGCCACCCTGTTCGGGCTGTGGGGCGGATTCCTCGGTGCCGCGGTGCTGGCGAGCCGGTTGAGGGGCACGAAGCACCTCTGGTCCGACCTCGGCGTGCGGTTCCGTTGGATCGACCTGATCGGGATCCCGATCGGGGTCGCCGCGCAGTACCTGATCGCCCTGCTCTACCTTCCGTTCGAGACCCACATCCACAATTTCCACCAGCAGTTCAGCGCACCGGCGCAGCGCCTGACGGGCAGCGCCCACGGCGTCGCCTGGATGGTGATCGCCATCGCCACGGTGGTCGGCGCCCCGTTCTTCGAGGAGCTCTTCTTCCGGGGCGTCATCCTCCGGGCGCTCGCACGGCTGTTCGGGAACTGGGGCGGCTGGGCCGGCCCGGTTCTGGCCGTCGTCGTCTCGGGCCTCCTGTTCGGTGCGGTCCACGTCGAGCTCCTGCAGTTCGCCGGGCTGGCCCTGTTCGGCATGGTCCTCGGGTTCCTCTCGTACCGGACGGGCAGGCTCGGCATGAACATGGTGGCCCACGGCGCCTTCAACCTCCTGGCCCTCACCGCGGTGGTCTTCCCCGCCGCACTCGGCCTGCGGGGCCTGGCCTGAGATGACGACGGGGGGCGAGGGGAACCCGGTGGCGACCGCCGTGGACGACGACGGCGGCGCCGGCGGGGCCGTCGACAGCGGCACCGCGCACGGCGACGACGTCCGGGTGGGCCCGGGGGCGCGGCGGCCGTGGTGGGACCGGCTGACCGCGCGCACGGCGTGGCCGGCGTGGGCCAACGCGGTGGCCGTCGTCGGAGTGATGGCCGTGACGCTCTCGCAGCTCCACCCCGAGCTGCTCGTCCTCGCCACCACGACCGCCGGCGGCGACACCGGGGCCCACGTCGCGCTGCCGGCGTTCCTCGAGTCGCACCTGCTGGTCCACGGTCAGGTGACCGGCTGGGACCCGGGTTGGTACGACGGCTTCCCCCTCTACACCTTCTACTTCCCGCTGCCGGGCCTGCTCACCGTGCTCGTCAACACCGTCGTCACCTACGACGTGGCGTTCAAGCTGGTCACCGTGCTGGGCAGCCTGCTCCTGCCGGTCTGCGCCTGGGCCTTCGGGCGGCTCGCACGGCTGCGGGACCCCGTGCCCGCCTGCCTGGCCGCCGCCACGCTGCCCTTCCTGTTCGAGCCGAGCTTCTCCATCTACGGCGGGAACCTGCTGTCCACCCTGGCCGGTGAGTTCTCGTTCTCCCTCGGCCTCTCCCTGTCCCTCCTCTTCCTCGGGGTCGTCGCGTCCGGGCTGCGCACGGGACGCCACCGGGCGCTGGCCGCCGCGCTCTTCGCGGCGACGCTCCTGTGTCACCTCATCCCGGCCCTGTTCGCGGCGGTGGGGGCGGTCGTGCTCCTCCTGCTCGACGCCGACCTGGTCCGGGCCGTCGGCCGGAGCCGGCGGGCCGTGGCCGCAGGCCACCGGTGGGGCGGCCGGGTCCTCTGGTCGGTGGTGACCGGCGTCGTCGGGCTGGGTCTGTGCGCCTGGTGGCTCGTGCCCTTCGGCCTGGAGCAGGCGTACACCACCAACATGGGGTACACGAAGGTCTTCGGCTATCCCCACCTGCTCTTCCCGGGATCGTTCCGGTGGGTGCTGGTCCTCGACGTCGTCGGCGTGGTGGCCATGGTGGCCCGTCGGAACCGGATGGCGCTGTTCCTCGTGATCATGGCGGCCCTGTCCGCCGCCGCCATGATCCTGGACCCGGCGAGCAAGCTCTACAACGTCCGCTTCCTGCCCCTCTGGTTCCTCTGCCTGTACCTGCTGGCCGGCTACGCGGTGGCCGAGGTCGTCGCCGCCACGGCACGCCTGGCGCGACGGCACCGCCTCAACCTGTGGGTGAGCGACGTCCGCCGGCGCATGGGCACCGCCGACGGGAGGGCCGAGGTGCCCGGACGGAGGATCACCCCGTACCGCCGCCCGGTGCCGGTGGCCGTCGCCGCCGGCGCGGTGGTCGGGCCACTGGTGGCGCTGGCCGGTGCCTGCCTGGCCGTCGTGCCGCCGCTGGCCGTGCCCGCGTCCACCCTGGCGAAGATCGGCGTGCACGTCGGACCCGACCAGCCGAGCGCGTGGGCGCAGTGGAACTACAGCGGGTACGAGCGCAAGCCGGACTACCCCGAGTTCCAGGCGGTGATCCAGATGATGCGGCAGGTCGGGGCCGAGCAGGGCTGCGGTCGCGCCATGTGGGAGTACGACCCGTCGCTCAACCGGTTCGGCACCACCGAGTCCCTGATGCTCCTGCCGTACTTCACCGACGGCTGCATCGACTCTCAGGAGGGCCTGCTCTTCGAGTCGGCCTCGTCGACCCCGTTCCACTTCATCAACCAGGACGAACTGTCCCCCGACCCGTCGAAGGCGGTCGTGGCGGTCCCCGACGGCGCCTACGGCGGCCTCGACGTGCACCTCGGGATCCAGCACCTCCAGCAGATGGGCGTCCGGTACCTGCTGGCGTCGTCCACCACCGTCCAGTCGGCGGCCGCCGCCGACCCGGCGGCCACGCTGGTCGGCACGAGCGGCCCGTGGAGCACTTCCTACAACGGGCAGCCCCTGGACACGACCTGGAAGGTGTACCGTATCGCCGACTCGCAACTGGTCGTCCCGCTGGCCCACCGCCCGGTCGTGTGGCGCGGCATCGCACCGGACCAGTCCGCGTGGCTGCCGCCCGCGGTCGCCTGGTACAACGACCCGTCCCGATGGGGCGTGGTGCCGGCGGCCGACGGACCGGCGGACTGGACCCGGGTGGCCATCGGGGACCGGCACCCCGCCGCGGTCCCGGAACCGACGACGACCGTCTCCGACGTGCGCCAGAGCGACCAGTCGATCTCGTTCCACGTCGACCGGGTCGGGGTACCCGTCGAGGTCCGGGTGTCGTACTTCCCCAACTGGGTGGCGTCGGGCGCCTCGGGGCCGTACCGGGTGGCACCGAACCTCATGGTGGTGGTCCCGACCAGCCACGACGTGACCCTGACGTACGGACGGACCGCGGCCGACGACCTGGGTCTGGTGCTGACCCTGGCGGCCGTGGCCGCGGTGGTGGTCCTGGTGGTCGTCGACCGCCGGGCACGCCGGACCCGCCGGGCGGCGCGGGCGTCCCGGCAGGGCGCGGTTCCGTGAGCTACCTGCTCGGGATGTTCCCGCTGTCGACCGTGCTGTTCCCCGAGGCCGGCCTGCCCCTGCACGTGTTCGAGGAGCGCTACCGGACGCTGATGGGCGCCTGTCTCGCGTCGGGCGGCGAGTTCGGCGTGGTGCTCATCACCCGCGGCTCGGAGGTCGGCGGGGGGGACGCGCGGACCGACGTCGGCACGGTGGCCCGCATCGCCAATGTCGCCGAACTCGACGACGGTCGGATGCTGGTGGTGGCCACCGGCCTCCGCCGGGTGCGGGTGCTGGACTGGCTTCCCGACGACCCCTACCCCCGGGCCCTGGTCGAGGACCTGCCCGATCCGGGCGCCGCGTGCCCGGGCGACGTGCTGACCGCGGCCGAGGGGTCGCTGCGGCGCCTGCGCTCGCTGCTGTCCGAGCTCGGCGACGTGCCGGCCCTTCCCCACACCCTGCGGATCTCGGGGGGACCCGACGAGATCGGCTGGCAGCTGTGCGACATGGCGCCCCTGGTCTCGCTCGACCTGCAGCGCCTGCTCGTGGCCGACGGGCTCGAGACCCGGATGCGCCTGCTGGCGGACCTGTGCGACGCCATGAGCGGCGACGTCGTCGGACTGCTGGCCGGCGGCGGGGTGGGCGGATCCGGCTGAACCGGGCGGACCTGGCGGAAGCCGGCGGAACCGGTCCGGGCGGACGGTCAGGGGACCTCGCGCTGGACGAGGAAGGCCGTGACACCGTCGGCCAGTCCCTGGGCCGCCTGCTGGCGCCAACCGGGATCCTGCATGAGGCCGGCGTCCACCGGGTTCTGCATGTTGCCGCACTCGATCAGCACCTTCGGCACCGTGGAGAGGTCGAGCCCGCCCAGATCCGAGCGGGGGACGATCCCCGCGCTGCCGGCGTAGTCCGACACGGGCATCCCGGTGTCGGAGAGGAACCGGTCCCGGATGTCGGCACCGAGCTGGCCCGACGGCGCCACGATGGGCCGGTTGTCGCTGATGGAGCTGACCACCGGTAGGGGCACGTCGACAGCGAAGCCCCGGCCCGAGGGCGGACCCCCGTCGCCGTGGATGGACACGGCGGCATCGGATCCGGCGTCGTTGCCGATCGCCGCCCGTGTGTCGACGCAGGGTCCGACCCCGCTGTCGGATGCCCGGGTCAGGACGACGGTGGCACCGCCCGCCCGGAGCAGCGCGGCGAGCCGGGTGGCCACGTCGAAGTTGAAGGCGTGCTCGGCATAGCCCGCCGGCGTGGTGGTGCCCGCGGTGTCGCACGGCTCGGTGAACCCGCCACCGTCGATCGGTGTGCCGATGACCCCGGGGGCACCTCCGTTGCCGCCGTCGTGGCCCGGGTCGATGGTGACCACTTCGCCGACCAGCGGAGGCACGTGGACCGAGCCGAGGAAGGCGGCACCGCCGAAGGCGTAGACCGATCCGTCGGACGACACGATCCGGTAGCCGGTCCCGCTCGCGTCGAGCGAGACGGCGCGCCGCTGCAGCAGGCCGACGGCCGAACCGGCGAACGGTGTCCCGTACGAGAAGAGCCCCCCGTCGGCCGCGACCAGCCGGTATCCGCCGCCGGACCCCTGCATCCCCACGACCGGCGAATTGAGGGTGAGGGCGCCGGTCGACCCCAGGAAGGGCGCGTCCCCGAAGGCGAAGATCCCGCCGTCGGAGGCCACCAACCAGTACCCGCCGCCGCCGGGAGCGACGGCCATGCCCACGATGGGCAGGTTCAACGGCTTCCCACCCATGGACCCCAGGAAGGGCGCGTCCCCGAAGGCGAAGATCCCGCCGTCGGAGGCCACCAACCAGTACCCGCCGCCGTCCGGCGTCGCCGCCATGCCGACGATGGGCCGGTCGAGCGGCCGACCGCCCATCGACCCGTGGAAGGTGGCGTCGCCGTAGGCGAAGATGCCGCCGTCGGAGGCGACCATCCAGTAGCCCCGGTCCGAGGCCGTCGGGGTCATGCCGACCACGGGGCGCACGAGGGGCAGCGCTCCGGCCGAGCCCTCGAAGGGCGCCCCGAAGGCGAAGACCCCGCCGTCGGACGCCGCCAGCCAGTACCCGCCGGTCGCGGTGTCCCCGGCGGAGGCGACGACGAGGTGGGTGCTCGTGGCCACCTCGGCACTCGGGGTGGACGCGGCGGTCAGGGTGGCCGGGCCGGGCCGGGCCGGTGCGGTTCCGGTCGCGGCGTCGCGGGCGAGGACCGGCGCGCCCAGGGCGACGACGACCGGGGCGAGGACGACCAGGGCGGCCGTGGCCACCCCGGTCCTGCGGCGGCGACGCCGGGTGCGCTCGGGGGTTCCGTGCATGTGCCGATCCTTCCTCGGGGGCCGCCCGGGGGCTGGCCTAGGATGAGCCGATCATGTCCTCCCTCTCCCGCGTGTTCAAGGCGTACGACATCCGGGGCATCGTTCCGGACGAGCTCAACGCTCTGCAGTTCCGTGCCATCGGCGTCGCCGTCGCCCGGTTCACCGGTGCGCCGACCGTCCTCGTGGCCCGCGACATGCGCGAATCCGGCATGGCCCTGTCGGAGGCCTTCGCCCTCGGCGCCCGGTCCGAGGGCACCGCCGTGGTCGACCTCGGCCTCGCCTCGACCGACCTCCTCTACTTCGCGGCGGGCAGCCTCGACGCCCCCGGCGCCATGTTCACCGCCTCCCACAACCCGGCCCGGTACAACGGCCTGAAGCTGTGCCTCGCGGGCGCCCGACCCATCGGGCAGGACACCGGACTGGCCGAGATCCAGGCCACGGCCGAGGCGCTGCTCGACGAGTGGGAGCACGGTGGGCCGCCCGAACCCGTTGCCGCCACCCTCGGCCCGCTCGAGCAGCGCTCGGTCCTGGACGCCTACGCCGACCACGTCCGCTCCTTCGTCGACACCTCCGTCCTCCGCCCGCTGAAGGTGGTGGCCGACACGGCCAACGGCATGGGCGGGCTGGTGGCCCCGAAGGTGTTCGAGGGGCTGCCGTTCGAGGTCGAGATCCTCTACCCCGAGCTCGACGGCAACTTCCCCAACCATCCGGCCGACCCCATCCAACCGGAGAACCTGGTCGAGCTCCGGCGAGTGGTGCTGGAGACCGGCGCCGACATCGGGCTCGCCTTCGACGGCGACGCCGACCGCGTCTTCCTGGTGGACGAGCGCGCCGAACCCGTCTCCGGATCGCTGACCACGGCGCTGGTGGCGGCCTCCCTGCTCGACAAGTACCCGGGATCCACCGTGCTCTACAACTGCATCTGCTCCCGGGTCGTCCCCGAGGTGATCGCCGAGAAGGGCGGGACCGGCATCCGGACCAAGGTCGGGCACAGCTTCATCAAGCAGGTGATGGCCGAGACGGGCGCCGTCTTCGGTGGCGAGCACTCCGGCCACTACTACTTCCGCGACAACTACCGGGCCGACTCGGGCATCATCGCCGCCATGCTGGTGCTCGAGCTGCTGAGCGTGACCGGAAAGCCGCTGTCGGAGCTGCTGGGGCCGTTCGAGCGCTACGCCGCCTCGGGAGAGATCAATACGGTGGTCGACGACCCGGCCGGCACCGTCGAGCTCCTGGCCGCCCAGGTGGAGGCCGCGGGCGGGGCGCTCGGCACGGCCGACCGGCTCGACGGACTGACCGTGGACCGGGGCGACTGGTGGTACAACCTGCGCCCGTCGAACACCGAACCGCTGCTCCGCCTCAATGTGGAAGCCCCCGACGAGGCCTCGTGCGCCGCCCGGGTGGCCGAGGTGCAGGCGGCCATCGCCCGCCTGCACCTCGCCTGACGATGCCGAGCGCCCGGCGGGCACCGCGACCGGCGACCCACCCGCACCCACCCGGACCCCCGCACCGGGACCACGCGTGAACCACCAAGAGAGGAACCCCCGATGACGCTCGACCCGCTCCTGATCGACGTGCTGGCCTGTCCCGAGGACAAGGGCACGCTCCTCTACTTCGCCGACGAGGACATCCTGTTCAACCCCCGACTCCACCGCACCTACCCGGTGCGCGACGGGATCCCGGTGATGCTGATCGACGAGTCGACCACGGTGGACGCCGCCGAGGACGCCCGGCTCTCGACGAAGGCCGAGGCCGGAGGGGCCGTCGTGACGGGGACACCCGCGTCGTCGTGACACCGTCGCCGCTGCCGGTGGACTCCCGCGGCATGTGGGACGCCACCTTTGCCCTCCCCGAGCAGGTCGAGGCGGCGGTCGCCGCCGCCTGCCAGGTCGACGAGCTGCCGGGCCACGACGAAGTCGAGAACGTCGTCGTGCTCGGAATGGGCGACAGCGGGATCGTGGGCGACGTGCTGGTCGCGGCGGCGGCCCCGTTCATGCCGGTGCCGGTCACGGTGGTCAAGGGCTACGTCCCGCCCGACTACGTGGGCACCCGCTCGCTCGTCGTCGCCGTCTCGTTCTCGGGCGGCACCGAGGAGACCGTCGAAGCGGCCACGGCCGCCTACGAGGCCGGCGCCGCGCTCGTGGTGGTGTCGGGGGGCGGTGAGCTCGTCCGACTCTCGGGTGAGTGGGGCGTCCCCCTGGTCCCCGTGCCGCTCGGCATCCCCGAGGCGCGGACCGCGCTCGGGGCCATGGCGATCCCGCCGCTGGTGGTGCTCGAGCGGATCGGCCTGTTCCCCGGCGCCCAGCAGTGGATCGGCCAGGCGGTCACCCAGCTGAAGCGGCGTCGCGACCAGCTCGGCCGGTCCGGCAGCGTGGCCGAGACGGTGGCCCGCCGGATCGGTCGGACCATCCCGCTCGTGCACAGTTCGCAGGATCTCGGCACCGCCGCCGCACTGCGGTGGAAGACCCAGATCAACCTCAACGCGAAGTCGCCGGCCTTCTGGAACGTCCACCCCGAGCTCTGCCACAACGAGGTGGCCGGATGGGGACTGAACGGCGACGCCACCCGGCAGCTCGTCACCCTCGTGAACCTCCGGCACGACGCCGAGCACCCGCAGGTCAGCCGCCGGTTCGACCTGGCGACGGAGATGCTGCGCGAGGTCATGGCCGGGGTGGTCGAGGTCCGGGCCGCCGGCGAGGGCGATCTGGCCCAGCTCCTCGACCTGGCCCTGGTGGGCGACGTGGTGTCGCTGCTGCTCGCCGGGCACGAGGGGGTCGACCCGGGCCCGGTCCCGGCGGTCGACGACATCAAGGCCACGCTGGCCGGCGGCGGCTGATCCGCAGGGCGCAGCCCCGCCCGGGGTGGGCGGCCGCCGTGTTTCGATCGCGTGACGCCGGCATGGCGTGGTCGTGAACTTCGACGGGGTCGGCTACCTTTCGCGTCCGGCGGGCGTACAGTGGACCCCGTGAGCAGCGTGCGGGTCTGTGGTTGCAAGTCGAAGCCAGTCGCAGGCGAAACGACCCACGTAAGGCAACTCATGGTTGCTGAGCATGGTGCGGCTTAGGAGTAAGTCCTGCCCGTGGCGTCCCCGGCTGTCGGGGGCGGGCGGAGAGGGGATGACGCGTGCCTGCAGCGGTTCCGCAGGGCAGTCGACCACACCCGGTCGGTGCCGCCGGAACCCGGCCGCAACTCCCCCTGCAGGCGAGTGTGGGGTCAAAGACCAGGTCAGCCGCGCGCCGCTCGCGATCCATCCGTCCCCGTACCG
This sequence comes from Acidimicrobiales bacterium, assembly GCA_035534835.1. Taxonomy (GTDB): domain Bacteria; phylum Actinomycetota; class Acidimicrobiia; order Acidimicrobiales; family RAAP-2; genus Bog-756. Next base: position 44,405 of record DATLRE010000053.1, on the reverse strand, counting down.
ACCGACCAGGAGGACCGGCCACCAGTTGCAGTAGCCCATCACCGATGCCGAGGAGGCCCAGCAGTGGACGTAGTCATCACGCATGGCAGGAAGATCGTGTCCGACGAGGTTCGAGCCCTTACCGAGGAGAAGGTGCGCCACGTGGGCGAGCACTGTCCCGGCCTCGAGCGCGCCGAGGTTCACTTCTCGGAGGAGCACAATCGGAGGATCTCCGACCGGGAATGCTGTGAGGTGGTGATGTCCGGGCACGGGCAGACGATCCGGGCCCGGGCGGCGGGCCAGGCGCCATTGGCCGCCGTCGACCTCGTCGTGGAGAAGCTGGAACACCAGATCGAGCGGACCAAGGGACGCATCGTCGGACGTTCGCAGCCCCGGCACCGGTTGGCGCCCACCGAGACGCTGTTCCGAAGGGTCCGCACCGCCTGATCCGGGCCCCGGCCGGCCCGGGCACCCTCCCCACGGGGGGCGACCCGGCCCGACCGGGGCCCCGCCCGTCCGGCGCTGCCGGGGAGGCCGCCGACAGTAGAGTGGGTCCCCCATGAGCATGTTCTCGAAAGTCCTGCGCGCCGGCGAGGGCAAGAAGGTCCGTCGCCTGGCCGAGCTGGTGCCTCTGGTCAACGAGCTCGAGCCGGCGATGGAGGCCCGCTCCGACGCCGAGCTCCAGGCCATGACGGCCGAGTTCCGGTCCCGCCTCGACAACGGGGAGACCCTCGAGGACCTGCTGGTCGAGGCGTTCGCCCTGGTCCGCGAGGGGGCCTGGCGCGTGCTGGGGCAGCGACACTTCGACGCGCAGCTGATGGGGGGCATGGCGCTGCACTTCGGCTGGATCGCCGAGATGAAGACCGGCGAGGGCAAGACCCTCGTGTCGACCCTGCCGGTGTACCTGAACGCCCTGGCCGGAAACGGTGTGCACGTCGTCACCGTGAACGACTACCTGGCCACCCGCGACTCCGAGTGGATGGGCCGCCTCCATCGCTTCCTCGGACTGACGGTCGGTCGGGTGGGCCCGGACGTCTCCGACCCGGCGGTGAAGCGCGAGTCCTACCTGTGCGACGTCACGTACGGGACCAACACGGAGTTCGGCTTCGACTACCTGCGCGACAACATGGCCCGTTCGAAGGACGCCATGGTCCAGCGCGGACACCATTTCGCCATCATCGACGAAGTCGACTCGATCCTCATCGACGAGGCGAGGACCCCGCTGATCATCTCGGGACCGGCGGCCGAATCGGCGCAGCTCTACTACCAGTTCGCCGGGATCGTCCGCACCCTGCGGGCCGAGGAGGACTACGAGGTGGACGAGGAGAAGCGCACCGTCGTGCCGACCGAGGCCGGCATCGAAAAGGTGGAGCGGCAGCTGGGCGTGGACAACCTCTACGACGCCGTGGCCGTGAACTACGTCCACCACATGACCCAGGCGCTCCTCGCCAAGGAGCTGTACAAGCGGGACAAGGACTACCTCGTGGCCCAGGGCGAGGTCCGCATCGTCGACGAGTTCACCGGCCGGACGCTCGAGGGGCGCCGCTGGTCGGACGGGCTGCACCAGGCCGTCGAGGCCAAGGAACGGGTGAAGATCAAGGAGGAGAACCACACCTGGGCGACGGTGACCCTCCAGAACTACTTCCGCCTCTACGAGAAGCTCGCCGGCATGACCGGGACCGCCGAGACCGAGGCCTCGGAGTTCGCCAACACCTACGAGCTCCCGGTGGTCCCGATCCCGCCCAACCGGCCCCTGGTCCGCGAGGACCAGCCCGACCTGATCTACAAGTCGGAGGAGGGCAAGTTCGCGGCCGTCGTCGAGGACATCGCCGAACGCCACGCCACCGGGCAGCCGGTGCTGGTCGGCACCGCGTCGGTCTCCAAGTCGGAGCACCTGTCGCGACTGCTCGACAAGCGGGGCATCCCCCACGAGGTCCTGAACGCCAAGCAGCACTTCCGCGAGGCCGAGATCGTGGCCCAGGCCGGCCGGGTGGGGGGCGTCACGGTGGCGACCAACATGGCCGGCCGTGGCGTCGACATCATCCTGGGCGGCAACCCCGAGGGCCTGGCGGCCCGGGAGGCGGCGGCCCGGGGTCTCGACACCACCACCGAGGAGGGAGCGGCCGAGCTGGCCCGGATCGAGGAGGAGTTCGAGGCGCGCTGCACCGCCGAGGGCGAGCGGGTGCGGGCCCTGGGCGGCCTCTACGTCCTGGGCAGCGAGCGCCACGAGAGCCGCCGGATCGACAACCAGCTGCGAGGCCGGTCGGGCCGGCAGGGCGACCCCGGCGAGAGCCGGTTCTTCCTCTCCCTCGAGGACGACCTCATGCGCCTGTTCGCCACCGGAGCCATGAACTGGGTGATGGGCCGGGCGCTGCCCGACGACGTCCCGATCGAGGCGAAGATGGTGACCAAGGCCATCGAGCGGGCGCAGAACACCGTAGAGGGCCGGAACGCCGAGTCCCGCAAGGATGTCCTGAAGTACGACGACGTCATGAACGAGCAGCGCAAGGTCATCTACGCCCGGCGCATGCAGGTCATCGAGGGAGAGGACCTCCGCGAGGACACCGTCGAACTCCTCGAGCAGGCCATGACTGCCGTGGTGGCCACGTACTGCCCCTCCGACTACCCCGAGGAGTGGGACCTTCCCGGCCTCCTCACCGAGGTCACGCAGTACTACCCGACCCGGTTCGTGGCGGACGACTTCGCGGAGGCGGCGACGGCGGGTCAGGTCGCCGAGAGCATCATCACCGAAGCGCTCGAACTCTATGCCGAGCGGGACGAGACGATCCCCGGCGGCGAGGAGACGGCCCGACAGCTCGAGCGGGACATCATGCTGCAGATCATGGACCAGCGGTGGCAGGACCACCTGGCCGACATGGACTACCTCAAGGAGGGCATCAACCTCCGGGCCATGGGGAACCAGGACCCGCTGGTGGCCTGGCAACGCGAGGGCTTCGCCCTCTTCGGCAAGCTGATGGACGGCATCAACGACGACTACCTCCGCTACGTCTTCCACGTGCAGGTCCTCACCGAGGAGTCGGCCGCCGAGCCCGACCTGGCCCAGGCCAGCTACGTGGCGGCCGACGACCCGGTCCAGGGTGACGCCGGGATCTCCGCGGCGTTCGCCACGGCGACGCCGGCCGAGATCGAGGCCGCGGCCGCCGTGGCCGGAGGTTCGACGCTCGGTCCTGGTGGGGCCTACGAGGAGGGCGAGTCCCAGGCGCCCATCGTGAAGTCGGACCGCGAGAAGATCGGCCGCAACGAGCCGTGCTGGTGCGGCAGCGGCAAGAAGTTCAAGCTCTGCCACGGCGCCGCCTGAGATGTCCGCCGACCGCCCCCGAACGGGGGACGGCGCGTCCGACAGGGTGGACGTCGCCGAGTCCCTCACCCGGCTCGCCGAGCGCCTCGAGGAAGCCCGGCGGTTCCTGGGAGCGGACGCGCTCGTCGAGCGTCGCGCCGAACTCGAGCAGGCGGCCTCCGCCCCGGACCTGTGGGACGACGCCGACCACGCCCGCGAGGTGACGACCGCCCTCGGCCGGGTGACCGAGGACCTCCAACTCCTCGCCTCGCTGTCCGAGCGCCTGTCGGACGCCCAGACGCTGGACGAGCTCATGCGGGAGGAGGACGACGAGTCGCTCCGGGCCGAGGTCGAGGAGATCCTGGTCGACCTGGACCGACGGCTCGGGACCCTGGAGCTGCGCTCCCTGTTCGCCGGCGACTACGACGACGGCGACGCCGTGGCCGAGATCCACGCCGGAGCAGGGGGCACCGACGCCCAGGACTGGGCCGAGATGATGCTGCGCATGTACACCCGCTGGGCCGAGCGCCGGGGCTTCACCATCGAGGTCGAGGAGGCCACCCCGGGCCAGGAGGCCGGCCTGATGTCGGCCACGTTCATCGTGCGGGGCCGCTACGCCTTCGGCCTGCTGGCGGCCGAGCGCGGCGTGCACCGCCTCGTCCGCATCTCGCCGTTCGACGCCCAGCACCGGCGCCAGACCAGCTTCGCGTCGCTCGACGTGGTCCCCTTCCTGGAAGACGTCTCCGGCGAGGTGGAGATCGACGAGAAGGACCTGCGCATCGACACCTACCGCTCGTCCGGGGCCGGCGGTCAGCACGTCAACAAGACCGACTCGGCCGTGCGTCTCACCCACCTGCCCACCGGGATCGTGGTGACCTGTCAGAACCAGCGCAGCCAGACCCAGAACAAGGCCAAGGCCATGCAGGTGCTCGGGGCCAAGCTGGCCGAGCGGCAGCGGGCCGAACACCAGGCGACACTCGACGAGTTGGCCGGCGACCGCACCGACAACGCCTGGGGCAACCAGATCCGCTCGTACGTGCTGGCGCCGTACCAGCTGGTCAAGGATCTGCGCACGAACGCGGAGACCGGCAACGTCGAGGCCGTGCTCGACGGCGACCTCGACATGCTCATCGAGGCCGAGCTGCGGCGCGGCGCCGACCTGCGTCGGGACGGGCACTGACCCCGACCGCGGTGACCCCGACCGCGGCGCGCCTGACCAGGGTGTGGCCGGCGGCGTGGCGGTGCCTCCGTCCGGGGTACGCACGCGTTGTGCGAGGTCAGGGGGGCTGACCCAATTGGGCGGCCACCCCGGGTACACTTGCCGTGCGGACCTGCCGCTCGCCTGCCCCCACGAGACTCCGTAGCCTGCATCCCCCATGATCAAATTCCAGAACGTCACCAAGACGTACAAGGGATCCACGGTCGCCCTCAACGACTGCTCCGTAGAGATCGACAAGGGTGAGTTCGTCTTCCTGGTCGGGCCTTCCGGCTCGGGCAAGACGACGTTCATCCGACTGCTCCTGCGCGAGGAGATCCCGGACTCCGGACGCATCTGGGAGGCGGGCAAGGAGATCGGGCACCTGCCGAAGTGGCGGATCCCGTACCTCCGCCGCAACATCGGCTGCGTGTTCCAGGACTTCCGGCTCCTGCCGAACAAGACCGTCTTCGAGAACGTGGCCTTCGCCCTCGAGGTGATCGGCCGTCCGAAGCACGTGATCGCCGCCCAGGTGCCGCAGGTGCTCGAGCTCGTGGGTCTGGCCAAGAAGCGCGACAACCTGCCTGGGGAGCTGTCCGGCGGCGAGCAGCAGCGGGTGGCCGTGGCCCGGGCGTTCGTCAACCGCCCGCTGATCCTCCTGGCCGACGAGCCCACCGGAAACCTCGACCCGACCACCAGCCTCGGCATCATGCGCCTGCTCGACCGGATCAACCGGACCGGTACGACGGTCATCATCGCCACCCACGACGCGGGCATGGTCAACCAGATGCGACGGCGTGTCATCGAGCTCGACCGGGGGAACCTGGTGCGCGACCAGGCCCACGGCGTCTACGACATCGACAGCGCCACGCTGGCCGCGGGTGCCGGTTCGCCCACCGGCGCACTGGTCGACCAGATGCCCGCAGCGGACGACGAGTTCGAGGTGCCCGACACCTTCCTGGCCCGTCCCTGATGGCGGTCTCCCCGGCCTACGTCTCGAAGGAGGCCGCCACCAACCTGTGGCGCAACCGCCTGATGACCGCCGCCGCCATCCTGACGGTCGCCGTGTCGCTAGCGCTGGTCGGCTCGGCCCTGCTGCTGAAGCAGGGGGCGTCCAAGGCCACCGAGCTCTGGCAGAACGGGGTCCAGACGATCGTCTGGGTCAGTCCCGGTGCGGGTACGGCCCAGACCGACGCCATCAAGACCGAACTGGCCCAGTCGCCCTACATCAAGGCGTGCATCTACCGGACCCAGGCCTTCGACTACCACGAGGCCCAGACCGTCCTGCCGCCCGACGAGGTCGCGGTCACGTCCGAGAACCAGTACCCGTCGTCGTACCGGTGCGAGCTGAACGACCCGTCGCAGGCGCCCGCCGTCTACCAGGCGTTCCACGGGAAACCCGGAGTCTTCGACGTGAAGTACCCGGGACAGCAGATCAAGACCATGCAGAGCGTCATCCGGGTCCTGCAGTGGGTGTTCCTGACCGTCGCCGTGGTGCTGCTGCTGTCGGCGTCGGTGCTGATCCTGAACACGATCCGGATGGCGATCTTCGCCCGGCGGCGCGAGGTGTCGGTGATGAAATTGGTCGGCGCCACCAACTGGTTCATCCGACTGCCGTTCATGGCCGAGGGGATGATCCAGGGACTGCTGGGCGCCGCTGTCGCCGTGCTGGTGGTCCTCGCCCTCTACTGGGGGATCGGGCTCGACCAGGCGAGGACGGCGGCCGACTCGAACATCATCCACCAGATGGCGCTGAGCGGCTGGGAGGTCTTCTTCACCTGCCTGCTGGTCTCGGTGGTGGGTGTGGGCGTGGGTGTCGTCGGGTCGGCCTTCGCCGTCCGGCGCTTCCTCGACGTCTGACGCCGCCGGCCTGCGCCGCCGGCCTGCATCGCCGGGTCACGTGCCCGCCCCGGGATGACCCCTCCGGTGACCGTGGTCGGATTCAGCCGGTCCGACGGATCCCGAGCCCCGGACGGGTGCACGAGTCGACGGAGGTCGCACCGTCGAACCGGGCCCGGATCCATCGGTTGATCACGGCGGTGGACAGGTCGAGCGCCTGGCTGTGGCCGACGCCCGTCTCGGTGACGTAGTCCACCGTGTCGTACTCGCTGCGGCACAATTGGCCGCCGACGAAGCTGGTCGTCTGGCGGTACGGCACGACCTCGTCCGCCGTACCCTGGACCACCAGGATCGGCGCCGACGTGGGCGCGCGGCCCGGCCGGTTGGCCTGGTTCGCGGTTCGGACCGCGGGCTGCTGCTGCCAGCCGGGGACGAAGAACCGCCCCGGCGACACGGCGTCGTACAGGGAGGCCACGCCGTTCACGCACGAGGACGAGACGGCCGGGATCCCGGCCAGTCCCGCGGGCGTCAGTACCTTCTGGAGCGGAAAGGTCCGGTAGTGGTGGGCCCAGGCGAACAGGGCCATGGCCGTGAAGGCCGACTGCCCCGAGGGGGGCGGCTGGTCGCCCGTGGGCGCCAGTTCGAGCACGGAGGTCACCGGTGCCACGGCGGCGACGCCGGCGACGAAGAGCTCGGGCGCATAGGACTGGGCGATCTCCCCGGCGAACAGGGCGGCCTGCCCGCCCTGCGAGAACCCCAGCACGACCACGGCGTTCGAGGCGTCGCTCCCCATGAGCGACCGGGCGGCGCGAGCACCGTCCAGCACGTCCTCGGCCTCGCTGTCACCCACGAGGTAGGGGTGGAGGCCCGGGGCACCGAGTCCGCGGTAGTCGGCGGCCACCACGATCTCCCTGTCGGCGACGAGTGCCGGGAGGTCGGGTATGGCCGAGGTGCCGTCGACCGACGGGGCGCAGCCCGACGCCACGCCGGTGGTCCCGTGGGCCCAGCTCACGATGGGGAATCCCCCGGGTGGTGGCGTGCCGCCGGGGACCACGATCACACCCGACTCGGCCAGGTCCCCACCCGAGTCCGACGTGGTGTGGAAGAGGACGCGCCAGGCCCGGGCGCCGGCGGGCAGGCCCGCGGCGGGCAGCGCCTGGGACCGGATGATGGAGCCTGCGGGGGCGTAGGGGAGGGGACTCGGCGGCCGGTAGAAGGAGGCGAGGGACCCGGTCACGGCGGTGTCGCCCCCGTGGACCACGGGCATGACGGACACGGCGGCGACCGTGCCCCCGTGCACGGCGGGACCGGCCACACCCCCGGTGGCGGACGGCGCGGTCGTCGGCGGTGCGAGCGGGCGCGCCGTCGTCGGGACGGCGGCGGTGACCCGGTCGGCGGGCGAGCCCGCCACCGCCACCGCCAGCGCCACGACCGCCAGGAGGATCGCGACGATCGCCCGCCTCGACGATGGGTGCACGCGTGCGCGGGTGGTCGCCATGGCCGCACCACAGTAGCCAGGAGGCGCCGGCTGTGTGTTCCTCTACGCTGGCGGTGGCATGGACGCTCTGGGATCGGTGGCCGACTGGCCGGTGGACGGCGCCGCCGTGGGGGTCGTGCGCCTCGGCCCCGACGGGCCCGGTCCGACCGCGGCCACCGGTGACGCCGGGCGGGTCCACGCCTGGGCCTCGGTGACCAAGCCGGCCACCGCCCTCGCCGTGCTCGTCGCCGTCGAAGAGGGCACGCTGTCCCTCGACGATCCGGCCGGTCCGCCCGGGTCCACCGTGCGCCACCTCCTGGCCCACGCCTCCGGCCTCGGTCCCGAACCGGGCCCGGCCGTGGAGGCGCCGGGGGTCCGCCGCATCTACTCCAATGCCGGCTACGGGGTGCTGGCCACCGTGCTGGAGGACCGGGCGGGGATGCCGTTCGCCGAGTACCTCGCCGCCGGCGTCCTGGAGCCGCTCGGGATGGCCGGCACGTCGCTGGTCGGCCCGCCTTCGGGCGCGGCGGCCGCCGGGCTGGCGGGTCCGCTGGACGACCTGGTGGCACTCGGGCGGGAGTGGGCCCGTCCCACGCTGGTGAGCGAGGCGACCTGGAGCGACGCCGTCTCGGTCCAGTTCGTGGGCCTGGCCGGCGTGCTCCCCGGGTTCGGCCCGTTCGACCCGTGCGACTGGGGGCTCGGGGTCGAGGTCCGCGGGGCCAAGCACCCGCACTGGACGGGCACCGGCAACTCTCGGGCCACCTACGGCCACTTCGGCCAGTCGGGATCGTTCCTGTGGATCGATCCGGTCGCCGGCGTCCTGTGCGCCGGACTCGCCGACCGCCCGTTCGGGGTGTGGGCGTCACGGGCGTGGCCCGCCCTGGCCGACGCCGTCCTGGCCGAGGTCGCCGGCACCTCCGGGGATCCCGGAGCGCCCGGTGGGACGGACCCCGGCCGCCGCGGCGGGCCGCCCCCTGTCGGCCCCGGCCACGTCTAGGCTGCGCCGCATGAAGGGTGTCCTCCTCGCCGGTGGTACCGGCTCGCGCCTGCATCCGCTGACCCGGATCACCAACAAGCACCTCCTGCCGATCTACGACCGGCCCATGATCAACTGGGCGATCGAGGCACTGGTGAACGCCGGGATCACGGAGATCATGCTGGTGACGGGCGGGACCCACGCCGGCGAATTCCTGCGTCTGCTCGGCAACGGCCAGGAGTTCGGCATCGACCGGCTCAGCTACGGCTACCAGGACCGACCGGGTGGGATCGCCGAAGCACTCGGACTGGCCGCCCGGTTCGTGGACGGGGACCCCGTACTCGTGATGCTGGCCGACAACATCTGCGAGAATTCCATCCGGCCGATGGTCGACGCGTTCCGGGCCGAACCCCACGGCGCCCGGATCCTCCTCACCCCGGTCGAGGAGGACGAACACCTCCGGCATCTCGGCGTACCCACCTTCGACGCCGACGGGACGGTCGTCGGCATCGTCGAGAAGCCGGAGCATCCGGCGTCCAAGTTCGGCGTGACCGGCATCTACTGCTACGACGCCGACGTGTTCGACGTGATCCCGACCCTGGTGCCGTCGGGGCGGGGCGAACTGGAGATCACCGACGTCAACAACCACTACATCGCCCAGGGGGCCATGGCCTACGACGTGCTCGAGGGGTTCTGGGGCGACGCCGGGGAGTCCATCGACGCCTACTACACGGTCAACGACTTCGTCCGCACCCACGGCGCCAACAAGGGCTGACCCCGGAGGCGACCACCGCCACCGACCGGCACGCGGCACGCCGGCCCACGGCCGGACCCGGCCGTGGGCCGGCCCGGGCTCAGCCGAGCGTCACACCCAGCCACGCCGCCGTCTCGCTGCGGTGGCGTCCGTAGTCGACCTTGCCCGACGGGGAGCGTCCGATCGTCTCGACGAAGCGCACCCGACGGGGGGCCTTGTAGCCCGCCAGCCGGCCCTTGACGTGCTCGACGACGGCATCGGGGGAGACCGAGCCGTCGGGTGTCCCCGGGGTGAGCTGCACGACGGCGACGATCTCCTCGCCGAAGCGCTCGTCGGGGATGCCGACCACCACGGCGTCCAGCACGCCGTCCACGGTCTTCACGACCTCCTCGACCTCCTCGGGGTAGACCTTCTCGCCCCCGGTGTTGATGCAGACCGAGCCGCGCCCGAGCAGGTGGATGGAGCCGTCCTCGCGGATCTCGGCGTAGTCACCGGGGATCGAGTAGCGGACGCCGTCGATGACCCGGAACGTGGCCGCCGACTTCGCGTCGTCCTTGTAGTACCCGACGGGGATGCGCCCGCCGAGGGCCAGGACGCCGACCCTGCCCGACCCGGGTGCGATGTCGGTGCCGTCCGTGTCGATGACCCGCACGTCGGGTCCCAGCCGGAACCGGGCCGTCTCGGCCGCGCCTTCGGACGACGACACCGAACTCCCCATGCCAAGGGCCTCTGACGACGAGAAGGCGTCGACCAGCAGCATGCCCGGGTGGTGGCGCAGCAGTCCCTGCTTGGACTCCTCGCTCCACATGACCCCGGAGGAGATGATGGCCGCCAGGCTGGACAGGTCCCACCGGCCCGGCTCGGCGTCGAGCGTGGCCAGGATGGGTTTGGCGAAGGCGTCGCCCACGATGATCAGGCCGTTGACCTTCCGGGCCTCGACGGTGTCGAGCAGTTCGACCGGGTCGAACTGGCGTCCGGTGAGCGTGACGACGCGACCGCCCTCGCTCAGGCACTCCATGGCCGTGAACCCGCCGGTGCCGTGCATGAGGGGGCAGGCGGGCAACAGGGTCATGCCCGGCCCTCCGGCCGCCAGCTCGGCCCGGACGTCGTCGATCCCGCCCTCGGGCGGATAGCGGCGGAAGCCGCTGCCGTTGAGCCGGGCGAACAGGTCGTCCTGGCGCCACATGACGCCCTTGGGCATCCCGGTGGTCCCGCCGGTGTAGAGCATGTGGAGATCGTCGGGGCCCCTGCCCCAGGGCGCCCGTACCCGATCGTCGCCGGCCGGACCCGGGGCACCCGAGGTCCCGGCCGCCTCCTCGTAGGGGACGGCCCACGGTGGGCAGCTCGCCGTGCCGTCGTCGACCCACAGCCAACTGCGCACGCCGGGCACCCGGTCGCGGATGCCCTCGATGCGCTCCACGAACACGCCGTGGAAGACGACGGCCACGGTGTCGGCGTTCTCCCAGAGGTACACGAGTTCGTCGTCCGCGTAGCGGTAGTTCGTATTGATGGGGACGAGGCCGACCTTGTAGGCGGCGAAGGTGGCCTCCAGGTACTCGGAGCAGTTGTAGAGGTAGAGGGCGAGCTTGTCCTGCTCGGCCACGCCCGCCCCCAGCAGCCACCGGCCGACGCGGTCGGCCCGCCCGTCGAACTCGCGCCACGTCCGGGTCCGGTCGCCGTGGACGAGCGCCGGTGCGTCCGGCACCTCCTCGGCCACGGCCTCCCACACGTCGGCGAAGTTCCACTTGCTCACATCGGCCTCCTCGTTGCCCCGGGCTCCGGGTCCGGCTCGGCCCGGCCGGCCCGACATCCCCGTCAGGGGGAGTCGACCCCTGACGGGGCGCCTCCCGACACCGCGGCACCACCGCGGCGACCGGTGCAGCCTACGCTGGCGGCCGTGGACACCGCACTGCCGCCCGACGACGACCCCCGGCGTGCCGAGCTCCGATCCTGGTTCGCGGACCACCCGGCACCCACCGGCCGCCAGCTGGCCGAACGGGGCCTGGTCGCCCCCCACTGGCCGGCGCCCTGGGGTCTGGGCGCCGACCCGACCCACCAGCTCCTGGTCGACGAGGAGCTGCGCCGGGCCGGGGTGCGCCGTCCCGACAACACCATCGGGATCGGCTGGGCCGGCCCGACGCTCCTGCACGCCGGCACCCCCGAGCAGAAGGAGCGGTACCTGTTCCCGCTGCTCGCCGCCGACGAGATCTGGTGCCAGCTGTTCAGCGAGCCGGGTGCCGGGTCCGACCTGGCATCGCTGACCACCCGGGCCGAGCTCGACGGCGACGAGTGGGTGGTACGGGGCCAGAAGGTCTGGACCAGCTACGCCCACCGGGCCGACTTCGGCATCCTGCTCGCCCGGACCGAGCCCGACGCCCCCCGGCACCAGGGGATCTCCTACTTCGTCTGCCCCATGGACGCCCCCGGCGTTACCGTCCGGCCGCTGGTCGACATGACCGGGGCCCACACGTTCAACGAGGTCTTCCTCGACGAGGTGCGCCTGCCCGCCGCCAACCTGGTCGGGGAGCGGGGACGGGGCTGGTCGCTGGCCAAGGTGACGCTGGCCAACGAGCGGGTGTCGCTGTCGGGTGCCGGAGCGCTGTGGGGGATGGGTCCGACGGCCGACGACCTTGTGGCCGCGGTGCGGTCCGGCGGCGGAACCGACGACCCCCTGCTGCGCCAGCGCCTCGCCGCGGTGTGGATGGAGGGGGAGGTCCTCCGACTGCTCCGCCTGCGCACCGTGTCGGCCGCGGTGGCGGGGGCGCCCCCCGGCCCCGAGGCCAGCGTGCGCAAGGCACTGGCCGACGACCACGGGCAGCACATCATGGACCTGGCCCGTGACCTGGCCGGGGCGTCGGGCATGTTGTCGGGGAGCGGGCCCGTGCCGGGCACGCCCGACGCCGGTGGGTGGCCGGACGCCCTGTGGTCCTACGGGTTCCTGTTCGCCCCGGCGCTCACCATCGGGGGCGGGACCTCGGAGGTCCAGCGCAACATCATCGCCGAGCGGACGCTCGGTCTGCCGCACGACCCGCAGGTGTAGTCCGGTCCACGTGCGCGGCCGTCCTTCCGGCATCCGCCACGGGGAGCGCGGCCCGGCGACGGTCGTCGTGGATCCCGTCCCGTCCGCACGACGTGAGGGCGCCCGGGACCGGCACGGCGTGCACGCTCCGATGGCCCGGGCAGAATGGAGGGGTGCGACGCCTCATCCTCACCATCACCTGCCCCGATCGGGTCGGCATCGTTGCCGCGGTCACGGGATTCATCGCCTCCCACGGAGGGTGGGTCCTCGAGGCCGCCCAGCACGGAGACCTCGAGAGCGGCCGGTTCTTCCAGCGCATCGAGATCCTGGCCGAGTCCCTCCCGTTCGACGTCGCGGAGTTCGGCAGCCGGTTCACCCCGTTGGCCGGAGAGCTGGACCTCGCCTGGAACCTGAGCGACACCGACATCGCCAAGAAGGTGATCGTCCTGGCCAGCCGCGAGGACCATTGCCTCGCCGACCTCCTCTACCGGTCGAACAGCGGTGACCTCCCCTGCACGATCCCCCTGGTGATCTCCAACCACGTCGACCTGGCCCCGCTGGTGGAAGCCGCGGGTATCCCCTTCGCCCACATCCCGGTGCGAGCAGGGGACACGGCCACCGCCTTCGCGGAGGTCACCCGGCGCTTCGACGAGCTGGCCGGCGACGTCATGGTGCTGGCCCGCTACATGCAGATCGTGCCGCCGGACGTGTGCGCCCGGTACCCGGGTCGGATCATCAACATCCACCACAGCTTCCTCCCCAGCTTCGCCGGGGCCCGCCCCTACCACCAGGCCCATGCCCGCGGTGTCAAGCTCATCGGCGCCACCTGCCACTACGCGACGGCCGACCTCGACGCCGGTCCGATCATCGAGCAGGACACGGCCCGCATCACCCACGCCGAGAGCCCCGGCGATCTCGTCGCCCTGGGGCGGGACATCGAGCGGGCCGTCCTCGCCCGCGGGCTGCGCTGGCACCTGGAGGACCGGGTGCTGCTCAACGGCAACCGGACGGTCGTCTTCCCGTAGTCGCTCCGGACGGCCCCTCCCGCCCGGGAGGTGCGCCGCCTGCGGAGGACGAGCGGGAGCGGCCGGGAGCGAAGCGAACGGCGCGCGGGGTCGACGTCGACGGGCGCGGAGGACCACGGGACGCACGGGCCGCCGACGCGGGAGCGCGTCACGCGCCCCGCCCCATCGACGTGGCGCCCCCCCACAGGTGCTTGTCGATGGCGACCACGATGCTCGCGCCGATCGCGACCACGAGGATCCGGAGCCATGCACCCGCGCTGATCGGGGCGGTCTGGAACGTGTGGTTCATCCACGGCAGGTAGGTGATGCCGATCTGGCCGAGCGCCTGCAGCGCGACGCCCCCGACGATCCATCGATTGGAGAGCACGCCGACGCGCCGGATCGATCCGGTGAGCGACCGGCAACTGAACAGGTAGAAGGCCTCGACCGCCACGAACAGGTTCAGCGCGACGGTGCGCGCCGCGGCGAGCGTGCCACCACCCCTCCGCTCCCACTCGAAGAGCCACCAGGTGGCCCCCACGAGCAGTGCGGACAGCAGGACGATCCGGATGGCGAGTGCACCGGTCAGCAACGGTCTGCCGGGGTCGCGAGGTGGCCGCTCCATGATCCCGACCTCCTTGGGCTCGAACGCGAGCATGAGCCCCAGCGCCACCGCCGTGGTCATGTTGATCCAGAGGATCTGGACCGGCAGGATCGGAAGCGTGAGGCCGAGCACGACGGCGACCAGGATGACCAGGCCCTCGGCAAGGTTGGTGGGCAACGTCCAGGCGATGAACTTGGTGAGGTTGTCGAACACCCCCCGACCCTCTTCGACGGCTCCTTCGATCGTCCCGAAGTCGTCGTCGGTGAGCACCATGTCTGCGGCCTCCTTCGCAACTTCGGTGCCGTCGCGGCCCATGGCGATGCCGATGTCGGCCTGCTGGAGCGCCGGGGCGTCGTTGACGCCGTCGCCGGTCATGGCCACGATGTGGCCCCGCCGTTGGAGACCTTCCACGAGTCGGAGCTTCTGTTCGGGCGAGACCCGGGCGAACACGACCGCGCGTTCGACGGCCTCGGAGTAGCGGTCGGGCGGCAGCGCGTCGAGTTCGGACCCCGTGAGCACGTCGCCGTCCCGCCGGACGTCGCCGAGCACGCCGACCCGGACGGCGATCGCGGTGGCGGTGGCGGCATGGTCTCCCGTGATCATCTTCACGTCGATACCGGCGCTGTGGCACGACCGCACGGCGGCGGCCGCCGCCGTGCGCGGCGGGTCGAGCATCGCCTGCAATCCCGTGAACACCAGGGATCCCCGGGCCAGGCCATCCTCCAGGGAGCGTGTGGTCCCCCCGTGGCTCGTGGCGAAGGCGAGCACCCGGAGGCCGTCCCGGGCGAACCCGTCGGCAGCGCGTTCGATGCGAACCCTGTCGAGCGGCTGCACCACCCCCCGAGCCGACATCTCGGAGCCGCACAGTTCGAGGACGCGCTCGACCCCACCCTTCGCCAGGACCACGGCCGGACGGCCGTCGACGGGATCGTGCAGCGTCGCCATGTACTGCCGTTCCGAGCTGAACGGGATGGTCCCCGTCCGCGGGAACGCGGCGCCGACGGCCTCCTGGTCGAGGCCGGACTTCGCCGCGGCGACGAGCACGGCGCCCTCCGTGGGATCGCCGACGATGCCCCATGTCCCTTCGTCGTGGATCCGACGGGTGTCGTTGCAGGCGGCTCCTGCCACCAGCGTCCAGTACAGCGCCCGATCGGCGTCGAGGTCGGCCAGGTCGGTCCCGTGCCGGAGGGAGCCTTCGGCCGAGTACCCGGAACCGGTGACGTCGTAGGAGCCGCTCGGCGACCACACGGCTCGCACGGTCATCTGGTTCTCCGTCAGGGTCCCGGTCTTGTCCGTGCAGATCACGGTCGTGCTGCCCAGGGTCTCCACTGCGGGGAGTCGGCGCACGACGGCGCGACGACGGGCCATGCGGCTGACGCCGATGGCGAGCGTGATCGTCACGGACGCCGGCAGGCCCTCGGGGATTGCCCCGACCGCCAGCGCCACCGCGGCGATGAACATCTCGCTCGGGTGCTCTCCCCGGAGTACCCCGACCCCGAACGTGAATCCGGCGAGTCCGAGGATCGCCACCGTGAGCACCTTGCTGAGCCGCGTGAGCTTCCGGGTGAGCGGTGTCGCCAGGGAGTCCGTCGAGCCCACCAGGCGATGGATCTCGCCGAGTTCGGTCTCCCCTCCGGTCGACACGACGACGCCCGTGCCCGTGCCCTGCGTGACGAGAGTGCCCGAGTAGGCCATGTTCCGTCGATCGGCGACCGGCGTCGAGACCGGCAGGAGGACCTCGTCCTTCTCGACGGGCAGCGACTCACCGGTGAGCGCCGACTCGTCGACGTGGAGTTCGCACTCGGTCAGGAGGCGCAGATCGGCCGGAACCTTGTCACCCGCCTGGAGCAGCACCAGGTCTCCGGGGACGAGGAGCTCCGACGGCAGGGTCGTCACCCGATCGTCCCGCCGCACCCGTGCACCCGTCTGGACCATCGCCCGCAGCGCGTCCAGCGCGGCTTCGGCCTTGGATTCCTGCACGTAGCCGAGCAGAGCGTTCACCAGGACCACGCCGAAGATGACGAACGTCTCGACCGCTTCGCCCAGGGCCGACGTCACCACTCCGGCTACGAGCAGGACGTAGACGAGGGGATGGTTGAATTGTCGGAGGAATCGGACGAGTGCGCCCGCCGACTTCGCCTGTGGCAGGAGGTTGGGGCCGTATCGCCGCAGGCGTCGCTCGGCCTCGTCCTGACGCAGGCCCCGCCCGGCGTCCGTCTCCAGGAGGAGTACGACCTCGTGCGTGGCCAGTCCGTGGTGCGGGCCTTGCGGCGAGTTCCCCGGCACCGATTCCGGCATGTGGGCTCAGCCGACGATCGGCCCGGCGTCCTCGTAGCCCTGGCGGATGCCCTTGCCGGCGTTGCGGGTGAGCTGCTCGGGCTCGTACAGCATCCAGTACGCGTTGCGGGCGTGCTTTCGGGCCCGGTTGACGCATACCGCGGCCAGCCGGTCCGGGTCCTCCTCCTCGTTCTCGTGCACGAAGACCTCGAGGATGTGGGTGGAGGTCAGCAGCTGGGCCAGCATGATGCCCTGGGACGCCTCGTGTGCGCAGACCTGGTCGATCGCCGCCTTGCCGGGCATGCCGAGCGCCACGACGATCCTGCAGCCCTCCTGCTCGATCAGGCGCTTGCAGGCCACGCCCAGGTCCTTGAACCCGGGCACGGTCCGGCGCACCACGTCGAAGGTGGTGCCGAAGCCGGGGCAGTCCGCCAACTCGTCCAGGGCCTCCGCCCCCATGTCGTAGCGGGCGAACATGGTGTCTACGACGCCGATCCGGTCCATCGGTCCACTCTACCGGCGCGCCCCTCGACCTCCCCGTCCCGGGCCCCCGGGGGCGCTCCCGGGTCCCCCGGGGGGGCCGTCCCCGAAGCCGCCCCGCAGCGGTTCGCCGAGGAGCCCGCCGGTGGGCAAGACTCACCTGCGATGAGCACCGAGTCCCCAGACCTGCCCGCCGTCGACCCCTGGGTGGCCCGGGACGTCGCCGTGGTGTGGCACGGGTTCACCCAGATGGCGGCCTATCCCGGCAACGTCCCCGTGACCGTCGAGCGGGCGGAGGGTCGGGAACTCATCGACGTCCACGGCAACCGGTACTTCGACGCCATCTCGTCACTGTGGGTGACCACCCTCGGCCACCGGGTGCCCGAGCTCGACGCCGCCGTCGTCGACCAGCTGGGCAGGGTGGCCCACGCCACCCTCCTCGGCAACGGCAGCCGGATCGTCGTCGAGTTCGCCGAGGCCCTGGCCGCCGCCGTCCCGGTCGACGACCCCCACACCGTGTTCGCCTCCGACGGCGCCGTGGCGGTCGAGCAGGCCCTCAAGATCGCCTTCCAGTACTGGGTGAACCGCGGCGAGTCGGGCCACACCCGGTTCCTGGCGCTGGGTGACGCCTACCACGGGGACACCGTGGGAGCGCTCTCCGTCGGCGACGGCGGGTTCGGTACCTCCGTGTTCGATCCGCTGCGGTTCCCCGTGGTGCGCACCCCCGGCTATGCGAGCGTCGACTGGGCGGCCAAGGCGGTGGCGGCCATCGAGGCCCACGCCGACACCTTGGCCGCCATGATCGTCGAGCCGCTGGTCCAGGGTGCCTCCGGCATCCTCGTGGCCGATCCCGCCGACGTGGCCGCCGTCGGACGTGCGTGCCGCGACCACGGCGTGCTGCTCATCTGCGACGAGGTCGCCACCGGGTTCGGTCGCACCGGCAGGCTGTTCGCCTCGGAGTGGGCCGGACCCGACTTCCGCCCGGACCTGATGTGCCTGGGCAAGGGGATCAGCGGCGGGTACCTGCCCCTGTCGGCCACCGTGGTGTCGCGCCCGGTCTACGAGGGGTTCCTGGGCGAGGACCTCGGGACGACGACCTTCTACCACGGACACTCGTACGGAGGGAACGCCCTGGCCTGCGCCGTGGCCCTCCGGCACCTGCAGCTGCTCGAGGAGTGGGACGTCCTGGCCCACGTGCGCACGGTGGCCGACCATCTCGGCACCCGACTCGACTCGGCCGTCGCCGGGCTCGACGGGGTGGCCGAGGTGCGCCGGCGCGGCCTGATGGTCGGCGTGGAGCTGGCCCCGCCCGAGGGTTCGGTCCGATGGGGGCGCCGGGTGTGTGCGGCGGCGGTGCACCGGGGTGTGCTCCTGCGTCCGCTGGGCGACGTGGTGGTCCTCATGCCGCCGCTCACCAGCACCGGGGCCGAGCTCGACCGGGTGGTCGACGTGCTCGCCGAGTGCATCGCGGAGGTCCGGACCGAGGACGCCGGGTGAGCGGATCGGGATCTCCGGGGTGGCGGTCGTGGGTCGACGACGCCTGTGACCGGGTGGTGGCCGCCGGTCGGTGGCGGGCGCCCCGGCCCTTCGACGCCCGGGGGAACGAAGGGCTCCTCGTGACCGACCCGGCCGAGCCGGGACGCCACGTCGTCTCCTTCGCCTCCAACGACTACCTGGGGCTCACCACCCACCCGGCCGTCGTGGCCGGCGCCCGGAGCGCTCTCGACCGCTGGGGCGCGGGCTCGGGGGCGTCACGCCTGGTCACCGGGTCGCGGCCGGTCCACCACGAGCTCGAGGCCGCCCTGGCCGACTGGAAGGGTACCGGGGCCGCGGTCGTGACCCCCACCGGGTTCGCGGCCAATCTGTCGGTCCTGTCGGTGTTCGCCGCGGACGGCGCCGTGGTGCACTCCGACGAGCTCAACCACGCGTCGATCATCGACGGATGCCGGCTGGCCCGGGCCGAGGTGCGCATCTACCCCCACGGCGACCTCGCCGCCCTCGACGCGGCGCTCGCCGCAGGCGGCGGGCCCTCCATCGTGGTGACCGACACCGTGTTCTCCATGGACGGCGACACCTGCGACCTGGGCGGCCTGGTGGCGGTGGCCGGCCGCCACGGTGCGCTGCTCGTCCTGGACGAGGCCCACGCCGTCCTCGGACCCGAGCCCGACGATCTGTCCGGGGTCGACGTGCTGCGGGTGGGCACGCTGTCCAAGACGCTCGGGTCGCTCGGCGGATTCGTCGCCGGTCCGCAGCGCTTCGTCGACCTGCTGGTCAACCGCGCCCGCCCGTACATCTTCACCACGGCCCCCACCCCGGCCGACGCCGGCGCGGCACTGGCCGCGTTGGGTGTGCTGCGCTCCGACGAGGGCGCCGCGCTGCGGGAACGGCTGGTCCGCACCGTGGCCCGGGTGGCCGGCGCGGTCGGCGTCGCCGATCACCCGTCGCCCATCCTGCCCGTGGTGATCGGCGGCGAGGCGGAGGCCGTGGCCGCCTCGGCCTCGCTCCTCGAGCGGGGGCTGTGGGTCCCGGCGATCCGGCCCCCGACGGTTCCCCCCGGCACGTCGCGCCTGCGCGTCACCCTGTCCGCCACCCACACCGACCACCAGGTGGACCTGCTGCTGGACGGGCTGGCCGCGCTCGCCCCGGGGACCGGCCGGGGTCGGGGGGTGGGAAGTGCGGCCTGAGCGGTTGGTGCTGGTGTGCGGGACAGGGACGGAGGTGGGCAAGACCTGGGTCGCCGCCCGTCTGCTCGGCGACCTCCGGTCCCGGGGGTGGACCGTGGCGGCGCGCAAGCCGGCCCAGTCGTTCGACGTGGACCACGAGGGCAGGCAGCTCGGGGGTGCCACTGACGCCGAGCTGCTCGGAGCCGCCTCGGGCGAGCACCCGGGCGACGTCTGTCACGCCTTACGTTCCTACCACCGGGCCATGGCCCCGCCGATCGCGGCCGAGGCACTGGGACTGCCACCGTTCACCGTGGCCGACCTGGTCGACGAACTCGACTGGCCGGCCGGCACCGACGTGGGACTGGTGGAGACGGCCGGCGGCGTGCGGTCGCCGCAGGCGGACGACGGCGACGTGTGCGACCTGGTGGCCGCACTCGGCCCCGACCTGCTCGTCCTGGTCGCCGACGCCGGCCTCGGGACGATCAACAGCATCCGACTGTCGATGGACGCGCTGGCCGGGAGTGTCGGTGCGGCGCCGGAGGTTCCGGTCGCCGTCGTGCTCAACCGGTTCGACGACAACCACGAGCTCCACCGGCGCAACCGCGACTGGCTCGGGGGGCGCGACGGGTACGGGGTGGTCACCCTGCCCGGGGGGGAGCGGACGCTGGCCGACCTCGCCGCCGGGTCGCCGACCTGATCGACGGGCCGCACACCGGGCCGCCGGCGACCGGGAGTTCATCGCACGTCCTGGTACCGTCGGTTCCATGACCGACCCCGGTGCACGCCGGTGATCACGGCGAGCCGGGTGACCAAGACGTACGGCCCGACCCGGGCCGTGGACGACCTCAGCTTCGAGGTCCGTCCGGGTGTGGTCACCGGCTTCCTCGGACCGAACGGCTCCGGAAAGTCGACGACCATGCGGATGGTGATGGGCCTGGACCGGCCCGACTCCGGTACCGTGACCATCGGCGGTAGGCACTTCGGCGAGCTGCGGTGGCCGCTGCGCGAGGTGGGCGCGCTCCTCGAGGCCAAGGCCCTGCACCCCGGCCGCACCGCCTACGACCACCTGCTGTCGATGGCCCAGACCAACGCCGTCCCCCGGGCGAGGGTGGACGAGGTCCTCGAACTCGTCGGACTCGAGTCGGTGGCCCGACGCCGGGTGGGCAAGTACTCGCTCGGCATGAGTCAACGGCTCGGCATCGCCTCGGCGCTGCTGGGTGACCCCGGCGTCCTCCTGTTCGACGAACCCGTCAACGGCCTGGACCCCGAGGGGATCCTCTGGGTCCGCACCCTGCTGCAGGGGCTCGCCGGCGAGGGCCGGACGGTCTTCGTCTCCAGCCACCTCATGAGCGAGATGGCGCTGACCGCCACCGACCTGGTCGTCATTGGCCGGGGACAGCTCATCGCCCAGACGTCGGTCCACGACTTCATCGCCTCCAACACCGAGGCCACGGTACTGGTGCGGTCGCCCGGAGCCGACGTGCTGGTCGCCGTCCTGCGTGCCGCCGGGGCCGGCGTGGTCGTCCGGGACGACGGTGCGCTCCTCGTGACCGGGCTCGACGGTACTCGGGTGGGGGACCTGGCCCTCGAGGCCGGCGTGGCCCTGCACGAGCTCCGGCCCGAGCAGGCCAGCCTCGAGGAGGTCTTCATGGAGCTCACCTCCGACATGGTCGACTTCCACGGTCACGCCCCCGCCGAGGTCGCCACGTGACCACGGCGACGGTGCCGCCGGTCGCGCTCCCCGCCTTCGACCACGGTCGGGCCGGACTGCGCAACCAGGTCCGGTCGGAGTGGACGAAACTCCGGTCGGTGCGCTCGACGTGGATCAGCCTGGCCGTCATCGTGGTCGCGGGCATCGGGCTGTCCGTCCTGGTGTCGAGTGTCGAGGGCGGTCGCTGGGGCCAGCTCGGGTTCGCCGACCGGGCCCAGTTCGACCCCGTGCGGTTCAGCCAGACGGGCGAGTTCCTCTCCCAGTTCGTGGTGGGGGTCCTGGGTGCCCTCGTCATCACCTCGGAGTACGGGACCGGGTCCATCCGCACCACGCTGGCCACCACGTCCCGGCGGACGACGGTGCTGGCCGCCAAGCTGCTGGTGATCGGGGCGGTGGTCTTCGTGGTCAGCGAGGTCACGGCCTTCGCCTCGTTCTTCGTCGGCCAGGAGGTGCTGCTGGCCCACGGCGGCCGAGCACTGCCCGCCGGGAGCACGATCCTCGACCAGGTCCACAGCCCCACTGTCCCGGTGGTCTCCATCACCGACCCGGGCGCGCTGCGGGCCGTGTTCCTGTGCGGCGTCTACCTCCTGCTCCTGACCCTCCTCGCCTGCGCGATCGGGTTCGTCCTGCGCCACACCGCCGGGGCGATCTCCGCCTTCGTGGGGATCCTGCTCGTGCTGCCGCTCATCGTGCAGATCCTGCCGTCGAGCCTCACGCGCTCGTTCGAGAAGTTCCTGCCCTCCAATCTCGGCCTGGCCATGATCCTGGTGACATCCCGGAAGACGGACTTCGCCGGGGTGCTGCTCGCGCCCTGGGCCGCCGTCGGGCTCCTCACCCTGTACGCGGCGATCGTGGTCGCCCTGGCCGCGTGGCTGCTGGTGCGACGGGACGCCTGACGGTTACGGGCGGGCCCGCGACGCCGGTCGCGACGCCGGCCGCTCAGCCGCCCATGCCCGACGCGGCCACGACGGTCCGCGACAGGGGACGCGCAAGGCCCCGGAGCGCGTCGCACCCCTCCTCGCCGATGGCCTCGTAGGCGACCACCGACAGCCGGTCGGTCGCCTCCTCGATGGCACCGCGCACGGCAGCACCCTCCTCGCTGAGCGCCAGGTGCTCGGGTGATCCGCCGGGGCGGAGCCAGCCACGGCCGCGCAGGCGTTCGGTGGCGGCCGCCCACTCGTCGTCCGACCATCCCCGTGTGGCCCGGAGGAAGGCGACGGGGAGCTCGCCCGTGGCCTCGTGCATCACGAGCGCCTCGAGCGCGTCGAGCCCGTGGTCGACCAGGAGCGCGACGTGGCCGTCGCCGCGGAACTCTCGCAGCAGTGTCTGGGCGTGCCACAGCACCTCGAGCGGGTCCTCGGGCCACGGCAGACCGGCGTGCCCGGCGAACAGCGGTCGGCCCTCGGGATGGTCGCATGCGGACAGCGCGGCCCGACGGGCCAGGTCGGCGGCGGCGGCCACGTCGGCGCCGCCGGCCGAGTCGCCGAGCATCCGACGGAGGGCAGCCCCGGCTGCGGACCTGCGTGCGTCCAGGACGGCGGCCGGTGTCGTGGCGTCCCAGACGCCCGCCATCGCCTCGTGGACGAGGGAGGGCCGGAAGTTGAAGAAGGTGGCGGTCACGGTGCCGGGCGACACCGCACCCATCGGCGCGGACCGGGAGGCGAAGTACCCGGACTGGCCCTCGAGACCCAGGCGCCGGTAGGACTCGTCGGCCTCGGGGGCGAAGTAGACCATGCCGTGCAGCGGCTCGACCGTCCGCCAGGTCTTCCTCGCCGTGACGGCGGAGACGGGGGACGGGAACGAGCGGGGAGCCATGACCCACGGTATCCCGGTGCCGGGGCGCGGGCGGGGCCCGGTGGGGACGTCCCGTATAGTGCGGGAGTGTGCACGTGATCCCGACACCGCGCCGGTACAGCGGCCGAGCGGCCGGCCCCCGGGGTCCGGTGGCGCCTGCGGCCGTGCCCGGGTCCGGACGCCGGTAGGCAGGAGTCGGAGATGTTGAACGGTGTCCCGGGCATGGTGGGAGAGACGGCGGTGGTCACCAAGGAGCTGGCGACCAGCCACTCTCCCGGATCGGTCCTCGCCCGCGGCGAGGAGTGGTTCGCCCGCCCGCTGTTCCCGGGCACGGTGATCGCCCCCGGCACCACGGTCGTGGTCGCCGACGTCGAGCGAGGCGTGCTCGTCTGCTATCCGGCGGACGGGGCCTGAACGGCCGTCCGCCCGACCGGTCCGGGCCCGGACGCGGGGGATGGGGACGACCTGCAGTGACCGGGCGCTCCGGTGCGTAAGGTGTGCGGTGGGAGGTGGTCGCCATGATCATCGGTTCGGCAGCACTGGCCATCGGAGCGGCGGTGGTGGGGTTCTTCGTCTTCGCCTTCATCGTCGCCTTCCTGAAGTCGAGCCTGAAGGTCGTCCAGCAGGGGTGCGTCGGCGTGGTGAAGCGCTTCGGTGAGTTCCGGACGATCAAGCAGCCCGGCCTCCACGTGCTCCTGCCCCTGGCCGACCGGATGGACAAGGTCGACATCCGGGAGTTCCCCCGCACTGGCGACCAGCAGGCCGTGATCACCAAGGACAACGTGTCGCTGTGGGTGAGCGCCACGATCTTCTGTCAGGTCACCGACGTGAAGCTGGCCCTGTTCGAGGTCAACGACTTCGGACTCGCCATCGACCAGATGGCCCGGACCGCGCTCCGCGCCGTGTTCGGCGAACTGACCCTGGACGAGTCCCTGTCCGAGCGCGAGACCATCAACGCAAAGATGCAGGACCACATGGCCGAGGCCACCCTCAAGTGGGGTGTCCGCCTGAACCGCATCGAGATCCTCGACATCACGCCGCCGACCAACGTCCTCCAGGCCATGTCCGAGCAGAAGGAGGCCGAGCAGCACAAGCGGGCGGCCATCTTGAAGTCCGAGGGCGAGCAGCAGTCGGCGATCAACAGTGCCGAGGGACGCAAGCAGGCCAACGTGCTCGAGGCCGAGGGCCAGAAGCAGGCGTCGATCCTGGCGGCCGAGGCCCAGAAGCAGGTACTGGAGCTGCGGGCCGACGGGGAGAAGCGCGCCGCCCAGCTGCGGGGTGAGGGCGAGGCCGCCGCGCTCGACGCCATCGACAAGGTCGGGATCAACCCGAACACCCTGGCCATCATGCAGCTCCGTGCGCTCCAGGCCGTCGCCACGTCGCCGAACGCCAAGGTGGTCGTCCCCTACGAGGCCGCCGGACTGGTCGGCGCGGCCTCGGTGCTCGTCGACGCCATGAAGGACGCCGGGGCGGTCACCGAGGTGGCCGCGGCGGGCAACGGCAAGCCGGCTGCCTGACCGATCGGCACACGGGACCCCCCGGCGACCGCCTGTCGGCCGGGGGGCGGGTCAGCGGGGGGAGCGTCCTGCCCACAGGGCGAGCGTCGCCACGGTGGGCACGGGTGTCAAGCGGGGCGCGCCTACTTCATCTCCACCATGTCGAGGTAGTCGTCGCGCCAGTGGGTGAAGACCTCCTCGGGCAGCTTGAGGGCATGGGTGGGCTCCATGGCCTCGACGAAGGCCCGGTCGTGGCTGACCACGATGATGGTGCCGGGCCAGTTGGCCAGCATCGTCCCGACCGCCTCGATCGAGGTCGGATCGAGGTTGTTGGTGGGCTCGTCGAGGAGCAGCACGTTGGCCTGGCCGGCGGCGAGCATGGCGAGGCCGAGCTTGGCCCGCTCGCCGCCCGACAGCGTCTTCGGCATCTGGTAGGCGACGTCGCCCACCAGCCCGAACGAGCCCAGGAGGGCCCGGCGCTCGGTCTCCTTGGTCAGGATCCGGTCGTCGATGTTGTCGAGCACGCTGACCCCGAGGTCGACCTGCTCGTGCTCCTGGGCGAAGTACCCGAGGGCCACGTTGGCCCCGGGCTCCACGGTCCCCTCCGTCGGCTCCTGGACGCCGGCGAGGCAGCGCAGCAGGCTGGACTTGCCGGCCCCGTTCCTGCCGATCACGACGACCCGGTCGCCGCGACGGCAGTGGAAGTCGACGTCGGCCAGCACGGTCTTGTCGTCGTACCGGACGGCGAGGTCCGACACCCGCAGAGGGACCTCGCCGGAGCGCGCCGGGGTCGGCAGCTTGAACGAGCTCTTCCTCTCGCGCTTGTGGACCTCGGTGCGGCCCGACTCGAGGCGCTCGACACGCTTGTCGAGCGACTTGGCGATGCGGGCCCGCCGGTTGGTGCTGCCGCGCATCGAGTCGGCCAGCTTGGCGAGCCGGTCGATCTCGCGGCCCTCGAGCTGGGCCGAGCGCTCGCGCTGGGACTGGTCGGCTTCGAGCTGCACCAGGTACGAGGAGTAGGTGCCCTTGAACTCTGTCAGCCGGGCATCGGACAGGTGGAGCACCTTGTTGATCGACCGGTCGAGCAGCTTCAGGTCGTGCGAGACGACCAGGATGGCCCCGGGGAACCGCTCGAGTTCGTCCATGAGCCACGCTTTGGCCGGCCGGTCGAGGTGGTTGGTCGGCTCGTCCAGGATCATGGTGTCCGGGCCCTGGAAGAGGATCCGGATCAGGTCGACGCGCCGCCGCTGCCCGCCGGACAGGCTCTCGATCTCCTCGAGCAGCAGCTCCTGGCGCAGGCCGAGACCGTCGGCCAGGCGGGCCATCGTCGCCTCGGCCTCGTAGCCCCCGTTCTCCCGGAACTGCTCCTCCAGGTCGGAGAAGAGGGCGATGTTCTCGGTCGTCGGGTCCTTGGCCATCTGGGTGCGGGCCTTGCCGAGGGCGTCATCGAGCACGTCGAGGCCGCGCCCGGACAGCACGTGGGAGAAGCCGTTGGGTTCGAGGCCGAGGCCGTGGGGCTCCGGGACCTGCGGGAGGTAGCCGTAAGTGCCGCGGATGGCCGCGCTCCCGGTGGAGCGCACGTTCCGGCCGGGCTCGTTGATGACGACGGAGATGAAGGTCGACTTGCCCGTGCCGTTGCGCCCGACCAGGCCGACCTTCTCCCCGGCGCCGACGACGAAGGACGCGTCGCGCAGCAGGGTGCGGTCACCGATCTCGATGGTGAGGGAGGATCCGACGATCATGGGGAGGGGAGGGGCGACCGGTCCGGTGCGGGGGGCTCCCGTCGGGGCGCAGGGAGTCCCCGGCGCGGTCTGCCCCCAGTCTCCCACACCGAGGCACCCGGTCGGTCAGCGGCCCGTGCGTCCGTGTCCGACCGTGGGCCGGGCCGCCCCGCCGGGCGCCGGGGCCCCGCGGCGGCGCAGTCGACGCGCGGTCCGGTGCGCCCGCACCCGGCGGTGCCGCACCATGGCCCCGAACGCGTACCGGTGGACCGGCCAGAGCAGCCACCAGTACGCCATGCCGAGGACGCCCCTCGTGCGCAACGCGCCCACCTGCTCGATCGTCGTCGGGAGGGTGGGGGAGACCCGGAACCCGAGCCAGGCCTCTCCGCAGAACCAGTCCCGTGCCTGCAGGACCAGGACCTCGGGTTCCCGCTCCGCGACCGTCCACCAGTCGACGGTCGCCCCGAGCTCGACCGGCCCGGGCCGGCCCAGCCGCAGGTCCTCGCCGAACAGGTTGCCCAGGCGGATCCGCAGGAGCCAGGCGAAGGGCAGTCCGTACCAGGAGAGCCGGCCGCCGCAGTCGTCCAGATCCTCGTCGAACCCCGACACCGATCCGTCCGTACGCACGTCGCGGGGGTGCACCCGGATCGCGCTCCGGTCGGTGTAGACGCCCTCGTCGAGACCGTGCCGGCGGGCGAACAGCGTGGCGCCGATCCGGTCGGCCTGGTCGTCGAGTGCGTCCCCGATGGCCTGGGCCACCGAGCGCGGCCGCACGGTGAAGGCGGCGTCGGTGCGTTCGCGGGTGCGCACGGTGACCTCGCTGGTGAGGCTCGCGATGAGGGCGTGGCTGACCGAGGCGTCGACCGGGGTGACCAGGTCGACCCAGTGGGCCGACAGTGCCGGGGTGAGGACGGGCACCTCGACCACCAGACGGCGCCGCAGGCCACGGACGTCGGCGTAGGTGTCCATCATCTGCCGGTAGGTGGTGGCGTCGGTGCACCCGACCTCGTAGACGCCCGGATCCACGGACACCGACTCGGACAGGTAGGCCATCAGGTCGACGAGGGCGATCGGCTGGGTCGGGGTGGTCACCCAGCGGGGGCAGACCATCATCGGGAGTCGTTCGGTCAGGTAGCGGAGCATTTCGAAGGAGATGCTGCCGGCTCCGAGGACCACGGCGGCACGGAGCTCGACGACGGGCACACCGGTGGAGCCGAGGAGCCCGCCGACCTCCTGGCGGCTGGCGAGGTGGGTGGACAGCCCCTCGTGCCCGAGACCGCCCAGGTAGACGATGCGGCCCACGCCGGCATCGGACGCCGCCCGCGCGAACGACCGGGCCAGGACCTGGTCCCGCTCGGCGAAGCCCGTACCGCCGGACAGGGCGTGGACGAGGTAGTAGGCCACCTCGCAGCCGGCCAGGGCGTCGGCCACGGCCGCACTGTCGCCCACGTCGGCGACGTGGACCTCGACGTGGTCCCGGGCATCGACGGTGCTCGGATCGCGCACCAGCGCACGGACCGTCCAACCCCGGTCCACCAGGTGGGGGACCAGGTTGCGGCCCACGAACCCGTTGGCCCCGGCCACGGCGGCCCGGCCGCGGCGCGGGGTCGGCGCGCGGACCCGGTCGATCGTCATCCGCCCGACACGAGCAGGTCGCCGCCGGCCGGCGGTGTGGGATCGTCGACGGTCTCCAGCCAACGGTCGGGCAGGTGGACGGGACGGGGGCCGTTGGTGTGCCCGCGGGCCATCCGCAACGCCTCGGGCGGGAAGGGCAGCGTCCGGTCGAGCCCGTCGAGCAGCCCGGTCACCTCGGCGACCGTCGAGGCCAGCGCCAGATCGCGCCGGACCACGGAGCCCACGGGGAACCCGGTCAGATACCAGCCGGTGTGCTTGCGGAACTGCCGCGTTCCCAGCTCCTCGCCGAACAGGCCGCACAGGAGGTCGAGGTGGACGAGCATCATCGAGCAGATCTCGCCGAGCCCCGGCGGGGCGGGCACCGGATCGCCGGACAGGGCGGCGGTGAGGTCCCGGAACAGCCAGGGGCGGCCGAGGCAGCCCCGTCCCACGACGACCCCGTCGCAGCCGGTGGCTGCCATCATGGCCACGGCGTCGGCCGCCTCCCAGAGGTCGCCGTTGCCGAGCACGGGGATCGTGGTCACGGCCTGCTTGAGCCGGCCGATGGCGTCCCAGTCGGCACTGCCCGAGTAGAGCTGCTCGGCGGTGCGGGCGTGCAGGGTCACCGCCGAGACCCCCTCGCCTTCGGCGATGTGTCCCGACTCGAGGTAGGTCTCGTGGTCGGCGTCGACCCCGATGCGGAGCTTCACGGTGACGGGCACCGTTCCGGCCTCGGTCACGGCGGCCCGGACGATGTCGCGGTAGAGCGTGCGGTGGACGGGCAGGGCGGCGCCCGCGCCCTGCCGGGTGACCTTGCCGGCCGGGCAGCCGAAGTTGAGGTCGATGTGGTCGACGCCGATCTCGTCGACGAGGCGCCGGACGGCCCGGCCCATCACCGTCGGATCGACGCTCGAGAGCTGCACGCTGCGGACGGTCTCGTCGTCGCCGAACGAGGCCATGCCCAGGGTCTTGGCGCTTCCCTCGACGAGAGCCCGGGCGGTCACCATCTCGCTCACGTAGAGCCCGGCGCCGTAGGTGCGGCAGAGGGTGCGGAAGGCGCTGTTGGTGACGCCCGCCATCGGGGCGAGCACCACCGGGACGTCCACGACCAGGTTCCCCAGATCGAGCCGGGGTGCCGCCGGCGCGGCCGTCCGGGAACCCGCGTCCGCGGTGTGGACGGTCACCGTCCGCAATCCCGCCAGAGGTCGGTGATGGACACGCCCAACTCCCCGAGCAGCGACCGCAGCGCGGGCAGCGACAGGCCGATCACGTTGCCGGGGTCGCCGACGATACCGTCCACGAACGGGGCCGAGCGACCGTCGAGGGTGAACGCTCCGGCGACCTCGAGGACGTCCGGGCCCGACAGGTAGGCGTCCAGCTCGGCGTCGGTGGTGTCCCCGAACAGCACGGTGGTGCCGACGACGGCATGGGCACGCGCGCCGGTGGCCTCGTCGATGACGCTGTGTCCCGTGTAGAGGACGCCGCTGCGGCCCCGCATGGCCGCGAGCCACGTGCGGGCCTCCCCGATCGAGATCGGCTTGCCGTGGGGGCGGCCGTCGAACTCCAGCATCGAGTCGCAGCCGACCACGAGGGCGTTCCCGCCGGGTCGGGCCACGGCCTCGGCCTTGGCGGCGGCCAGGCGGGCCACCGAACCGGGGGTGTCGGCCGGATCGATGCCGTCCTCGTCGACGCCGCTGACCCGGACCACCGGGTCGAACCCGGAGTCACGCAGGAGCTTCAGCCGCGCGGGGGAGCCCGAGGCGAGGACCAGGGTGCGAGCGGGCATGGCCCAAGCCTAGGGGCGTGCCGGCGTGCCCGGCCCCGCCGCTCCGGCGTACGCGCCCGTCCTGCGGTCGGGCGGCGGATGCGCGATCCTGGGCGGCATGACCGACGCAGGCACCACGCTCGCCCCCACCCACGTCGACCCGCAGCTCGACGGCGACCACGAGCGGATGTCCCACATCGTCCTCGAGGGCTTCCGCCCGGAGAAGGGCGACTTCGTCTCGGCGGGTCCGTCGGTGGTCGAGGGCATGGTCAACGGCACGGCCGTCAAGGCACTGTGCGGCAAGATCTGGGTGCCGGGTCGCAACCCGAAGCGCTACCCGGTCTGTCCCACGTGCAAGGAGATCGCCGAGTCCCGGGGGTGGAAGGTCCCTGCCGGTTGAGCCCATTCCCGGGAGGCGGCACGCCGGAGGTCGAGGTGCGGGTCGCCACGGCGGACGACGCCGGCTTCCTGGCGGCCATGCTGGCGGTGGCGTTCGACTGGCGACCCGGAACCGTCCCCCGACCGGTCGCACGGCTGCCGGAGCTGGACGGGGTCTGGCACTACGTCGACGGCTGGCCCCGGACGGGCGACACCGGCGTGGTCGCCGTGTCCGGCGACCCCGTCGGAGCCGCGTGGTGGCGGCACTTCACGGGTTGGGACCCGGGCTTCGGCTTCGTCGACGAGGGGATTCCCGAGATCGCCGTCGGCGTCGTCGGGCGATTCCGGGGCCGGGGCATAGGCGCCACGCTGCTGGGTGAGCTGATCACCCGGGCCGTCGACGCCGGACTACCGGGCCTCAGCCTGAGCGTCGAGCCCGACAACCCGGCGCTCCGGCTCTACCGGCGGCTGGGCTTCGTCGAGGTCGGCGGCGTCGACGGGTCGTTGACGCTGCTGCTCGGACTGGGCGGCTGAGCACCACCGTGGCTGCCCGGTGCCCGGACCGATCGGTCAGACCGGGGGCAACCCGAGGTTGGCCCGCCACTGGTTGGTGTCGTTGGTCCTCGGGAACGGCTCATCGGGCACCTCGACGCCGAGGCGCTCGCAGATGGGCTCCCAGCCGTCGCTCGGCGTCCATTCGAGCAGGCGCTCCGCCGGGACGGTCGCCCGGACCTCGTCGTTGTGGCGCACGAAGGCGTCCATCATGGCGGTCGGATCGTCGAGCTGGTCGCTGAACCTGTCCCGCAGGAGCCTGCGCACCGTCTCGAACCAGGGACGCATCTCGGGCGGGGCGGCGTCGAACACGCCGAAGATGGTGTTCGAGGCACTGGCGTACCAGGACTCGGGGCTGCGGACGGACAGGAGCACGAGGGCGTCCGGATTGGCCGCATACAGCTCCGGCCAGAACGACGCCCCCGGCCAGTCGACCAGGCTGGCGTAGCCGGCGAGCAGGGTCGACCAGTCGACCGGCCGACCCTCGATGGCATCGGTCCACAGCGGGATCTGCTCCGGGTTGCCGAAGATCTCGAACATGTGGTGGCACGGCTCGCCGGTGAGCTGCTCGAGTGCGAGCTTGAGCGAGTTGGTGCCGGTCCGCCCCACGCCTGCGCCAACGACCTCGAGTGCCATGCGTACCGCCTCCTCCTGTGCGGATGGCCGGATCCGCGCCGGATCGACGTGACCGTCGATGACGCGAACGTAGCCGGTCACGGGGATCCGTTCCCCTGCGAGGGGCAGGCGCGCCACCGCCGGGCGTCACCGGCGGGTCCGGGAGTCCATCGTCGGTGCCGACGAGCCCGAAACGGTGGCGCCCCGTCAGCCGGCGGGGTTGCGCACCGAGGGGATCCTGCGCTTGGCGTCGCGCTCGGACTCGAGGACCGAGGACATCGTCGAGCGCACGGCGACCGCCTCGTCGGCGAGGTTGTGGCGCTCCTCGGCGTCCGCGGTGAGGTTGTGGAGATCGAAGGCCGGCTCCGCCGCCGGCCCGAGGAACGGGTTCGGGGCCACCCCTCGGTCCGCGTACCAGTCGTCGAGCCGCTCGTAGTAGTGGTTCAGCTTCCACAGTTCGGGGGCGCCGCCGTCGCCCGTGGGCAGGGTGGCGAGCACCGACTCGATGTTCGTCGGCATGGCCACGCTGTCGAACGGCTGCCCGGTCAGGACGTTGACCTGGGTCGAGCCACGGGTCACGTCGTCCTCGGTCATGAAGTACACCGGCGAGACGAGTGACTCCGGGCCCACGCTCCCGCGGACCGCACCGCTCAGGTCCCGGCCGGGCAGCGGCTGGTTCTCGACGTGGTGGGCGGCCCCGCCGGCCGCGGCCTGCTCCCGGTCGATCCCGGCCAGCCCGAGCAGGGTCGGGACGAGGTCGACGTGGCTGGAGGGGATCGTGACTCCGTTGGCAACGGGTCGATGCCGGGTCCGGCGACCAGCAGCGGAACCCGGGTGGCCTCGTCGAATGCGTTGCACCACTTCTGGACGAGCCCCCGTGGGCGCCGAGCAGGTCGCCGTGGTCGGACGTGAAGACGACGATGGTGCTGTCGGCCATGCCGGAGCGCTCGAGCGCCTCGAGGATCCGGCCGATGGCCCGGTCCACCAGTTTGTGGAGGTGGTAGTACAGGCGCCGATAGGCGAGATCGGTCGCCGTCTCGAAGATCATCTCCGGCCAGATCGCACGGAAGGCCTCCTGGCAGGCCGGCCGTCCCCCGAACGGATCCGACTGCGACGGCGGCTCGTCCACGTCCGGCACCGTGTCGTCGGGCGGGCCGAACCGGAGGAGCTGCTCCCACCCGAATCCGGAGAAGGCGATGTCGTGGGGGTTCACGAAGGAGGCGACGGTGAGCCAGGGCCCGTCGGCCCGCGCCGCCACCAGCTCGTCGAAGAGCTCGACCACCTGCTCCGCGGAGACGCCGTCGCGGACCGTTCCGCAGGCGGACTTCGCCGGCCCGTGGGGCTCGCGGCCGATCCACCCCGAGAACCCGAACGGGTCCAGCCGGTCCGCCCGGCGGTAGGCGTCGACCGCCTCGGGGATCGGCCGGCCCCCGTCGTCGGAGGCCAGGAGCCCCTCGTGGGTGCCGGGAATCAGGAGGTCTGCGTGCGATACGTGCCACTTGCCGCGGTCGTGGGTCCGGTAGCCGCCCGCCCGGAACCAGTCGCCCAGCGTTGGCACCGAATTCGGGTCGAGCCAGCCCATGGCCGGGTCGTCGCTCTGCTTGGCGAGGCCGGCGGTGGCCGTGACCCCGTGGAGCGACGGGTACTTTCCGGTGAACAGGGTCGCCCGGCTGGGGGAGCACGCCGTCGAGCCGGCGTAGTGGCGGTGGAACTCGACGCCCCGCGACCGGATCGACTCCCGTGCCGGCAGCTGCGACGTGCGGAACGAGCGGACCGCCTCGGACTCGTACGGCGGCGGGTACCGCTCCTCGTCCGTCAGGATCAGCAGGATGTCAGGATCAGCAGGATGTTGGGTCGCTCCATGGGGTCACCGCATGCGACGGGATGGGGGCCCGCCCGCCGCCCGACGCCCGCGCCGCGCCGCCCGGGCCCGCGCCCGACCGGGGGGATCCCGGCCCCGGCGGTAGGCTGGAGCACCGTCGCTCGGCGTCCGGCCCGCACCAGGCCCTCCGGAATGGCCCTGCCCCACACGCATCCGCGCCACCGGAGGTCCCATGGGTCCCGCAACCGCCGCAACCGCCGCACTGAGCGCGACCGACCCGTCGACCGACGGGCACCGCCCTCCGGTGACGGTGCACGCCGTGCAGAAGGTGGCGACCGCCGCCATCGTGGCGGGTCCGGCCGTCGCGCTCGGTCTGGCCGTCTGGTGGTTCTGGGGCGGGGTGGTGAACCTGACGGACGTCCTGATCGCCCTGGTGCTCTACGTGGTGACCGGCTTCGGCCTCACCGTGGGCTTCCACCGGCTCTTCACCCACCGTGGCTTCGCCCCGCGCCGCGCGCTCAAGATCGTGCTCGCCGTGCTCGGGTCCATGGCCGTCGAGGGATCGGTGACGAGCTGGGTCGCCACCCACCGTCGTCACCACATGTTCAGCGACCGGGCGGGCGACCCGCACTCACCCCACCGCTACGGCGACCGGGGCATGGCACTGGTGCGGGGCCTGGCCTTCTCCCACATGGGATGGCTGTTCGTCTCGGATGCGTCGAGCGCCGAACGCTATGCGCCCGACCTGTTGAAGGATCGGGACCTGGCGAGGATCGGCAGACTGTTCCCCCTCCTGGCGCTCGCCTCACTGGCCGTGCCGTTCGGCATCGGCTACGCCATCTCGGGCTCCTGGTTCGGCGCGCTCACGGCACTGGTGTGGGCGGGGCTGGTCCGCATGGCGGTGCTCCACCACGTCACGTGGTCGGTGAACTCGCTGTGCCACGCGTTCGGCCGTCGGAGCGACCCGACGACCGACAGGAGCACCAACCTGTGGCCGCTGGCGGTCGTGTCGTTCGGTGAGGCCTGGCACAACGTCCACCACGCACATCCCTCGTGGGCCCGCCACGGCGCCTACCGGGGGATGGTCGACCCGTCCGCGTGGCTCATCGCCCGGTTCGAGCGATGGGGATGGGCGACCCGGGTGCGGTGGCCGGTGCCCGGCCCCGACGCGGTGTGACCTCCTGGCCGCAGCCGTCGACGAACGGTGGAGGGCGACGCCGCGCCGGCTACCGGCCGGAGACGTGCTGGACCAGCCAGCCGTTTCCGTCGGGGTCGTGCACCTCGAAGAACGAGTTGTAGTCGCGTCCCTCCGGGTCGGGACCGTCGAGCTGGGTGCCCGCCTCGAAGTGGACGAGCCCGCCCGGTGCCGCACCCCGCTCGTTGAGCTCGGCGTGGGCGCCCTCGATGTCCGGCACGACGAGGTGGAGGCCCTGGGCGGTACCGGCGGCCTCCGGGTTGTGCATCAGGGCGATCGAGCAGGCGGAGCCGGGCGGCGTGGCCTGGATGACCCGGAACGTCGGGCTCCCCTGGTGGTCCACGAGCAGGTCGAAGCCCATGGCGTCCAGGTAGAAGGTCTTGGCGCGGTCCTGGTCGGCGACGGGCACGACCACGAGTTCGAGCTTCCAGTCCATCCGTGCCTCCAGATCCCACCCCTTCAGGGGAGCGCCGAGCTGCCCTTGACGATCAGGTAGGCAGCAACGGCCACCTCGATCGTCACCCCGATCCTACGGGAGCTCGTGCCGACCCAGTCATCGATGCCGTCGGGCAGGGGATCGGCCCCGTGCCCCGTGCCCCGTACCCCGGCGGCCCCGGGGGACCGGGAGGGTTCAGGTCCCGGTGAGCTCCCCGTGGTCGCGGCACCGGGCCCGGTAGCCGCCCGGGGTGACGGTGACGGCGAGCCGACGGCCGCAGTCGGGGCAGTAGCGGGGTGGGTCGAACGCCCGGCTGCACCCGATGCACGACAGCGAGCCGCAGCCGGTGCAGTGCGGCCCGGCCACCGACCCGGCGGGCGTGTCCTCCACGGTGCCCGGCGAGGGACGGCTCACAGGACGCCGGTCAGGGCGCCGACGGGCATGCGGAGATCGGACAGCATCTGGAGGTCCTCGTCGGCCGAGCGGCCGAGCGTGGTCAGGTAGTTGCCGACGATCAGGGCGTTGATGCCCGAGGTCATCCCCATCGACTGGAGCTCGCGGAGGGTCACCTCGCGGCCGCCGGCGTAGCGCAGGATGACGCCGGGGAGACCGAGCCGGAACAGGGCGATCCAGCGGATGGCCTCCCAGGCCGCCACCGGCTGTCCGTCGCCCAGCGGGGTGCCCGGACGGGGGTTCAGGAAGTTGAGGGGGACCTCGGTGGGGTCGAGCTCCTGGAGCTGGGTCAGCAGCTCGATGCGCTGCGCGTCGGTCTCCCCCATGCCGATCAGAGCGCCGCAGCACAGCTCCATGCCGTGGTCGCGGACCAGGCGGCACGTCGCCTCGCGCTCCTCCCAGGTGTGGGAGGTCACCACGTTGGGGAAGAACGAGCGGGACGTCTCGAGGTTGTGGTTGTAGCGGTGGACCCCGCCGTCGGCGAAGCGCCGGGCCTGGTCCTCGGTGAGCAGCCCGGCGCTCACCGCCACGTTGAGGCCGGTGCGCTCCTGGACCATCGGGACCAGCTCGAGGATGCGCTGCATCGTCCGCTCGTCGGGGCCACGTACGGCCAGCACGATGCAGAACTCGGAGGCGCCCGCCGCACGGGTCTCCTCGGCGGCCCGCAGCACCTCGTCGGCGTCGAGGAAGGGCGTCGCCTTGACCGGCGTGTCGAAGCGGGAGGACTGCGAGCAGAAGTGGCAGTCCTCGGGGCACCCTCCCGTCTTGGCCGACAGGATGCCCTCCACTTCGACCTCGGGCCCGCACCACGCCAGTCGGACCTGGTGGGCCAGGGCGGCGAGTGACGTCACGTGGGCGTCGGGCAGGGCGGCCAGGCCGGCCAGCTCGTGGCCGGTCAGCAGGCGCCGGTCGTCGAGCAGCGCCGACTCCGCGGCCCGGATCCGGGCGCGGGCCTCGGACGGATCGATGTCGGGCCGCACCGGCTCACCCCGCCGGGGCGGGGCCAGGGTGACGTTCACGGGTGCGGGGGAGGTGGCGGTGTCTCCGGACATGGCTGCCACGGTACCCGGCCACGCCGCCACCCGGAAACCCGGGGGCGGTCGGGCCGGGCGCCCCCCGGGCGGATCACTCGTAGCGGAGCACGCCCCGGATGTTCTTGCCGTCCAGCATGTCGGCGTACCCCTGGTTGATCTCCTCGAGCTTGTAGTTGTTGGTGACCATGCCGTCGAGGTCGAGCTGGCCCTGGTCGTAGAGCTTGAGGAGGTGGGGGATGTCGTAGCGGATGTTGGCCGACCCGAAGATGGTGCCGACGATCTGCTTCTCCAGCAGGGTCAGCCAGGTCAGCTGCAGGGTGACGTCGGTCTCGTCCATGGGGTGGATGTTGGTGACGACGACGCGCCCGCCCTTGGCCGTCATCTGCATGATCGACTCCATCAGCCGGCCCTCGCCGACGCCCATGGTGCAGATCACCTTGTCGGCGTTCTTGCCCCAGGTCACCTCGTTGACCAGCGCGGTCGCCTCCTCGATGCTCGAGTAGGCGTGCGTGGCGCCGAACTTGAGGGCCATCTCGCGCTTCCA
Source organism: Acidimicrobiales bacterium (assembly GCA_035534835.1). Classification (GTDB taxonomy): domain Bacteria; phylum Actinomycetota; class Acidimicrobiia; order Acidimicrobiales; family RAAP-2; genus Bog-756. The sequence continues at coordinate 7,710 of DATLRE010000053.1, read as the reverse complement.
CGGGAGGGGGTCGATGGCGAAGATGTGCTCGGCACCGGCGAGGCGGGCGCCCTGGATGGCCGAGGCACCGATGCCGCCGATCCCGATGATCACGACGTCGTCACCGGGGCGGACCTCGGCGGCGTACACCGACGAGCCCCAACCGGTGGTGACGCCGCAGCCGACCAGGCAGGCCTTGTCGAGCGGGTAGTGGTCGAGGATCTTCACGCATGACGCCTTGTTGACGACGGTGTGCTTGGCGAACGTGCCGAGGCAGACCATGGTCCCGATGTCGCTGCCGTCGGCGGCGTGGTGGCGGTAGGTGCCGTCGATCTGAGTGCCCATCATCAGCATGGCGCCCACGTCGCACAGGTTGGAGCGGCCCTTGGCGCACGAGGGGCACTTGCCGCAGGCCGGCACGAAGCCGAACACGACGTGGTCGCCGGGCTTGAGGTCGTCGACCCCGGCACCCACCTCCTCGACGATGCCTGCGCCCTCGTGGCCACCGATGATCGGGTAGATGCCGCCCAGGTCACCCGTGCGCAGGTGCTCGTCGCTGTGGCACATGCCCGAGGCGACGATCCGGACCAGCACCTCGTCCGCCTTGGGGGAGTCGAGCGTGATGGTCTCGACCTGCCAGTCCTGCATCTGTCCCCTGAGGACTGCCGCTTGGGTCTCCATGGTTGTTCCCTCCCTCGTCGAGTCCCGTGGTGCACCGGATCCGTTCCCCGGAGGGGAAGCCCAGGCTCGCGGCGCCCGCAGGTCGGACGGCGGTCCGTCCGTGCACCTCCGATGGTGGCACAGATGGCGGCCGGGGGTCGACCGCCCCCCCGCCCCTCCCACGCCCGTCGCCCCGAGGGGGTACGGGGGGTCAGGCGGGACCGGGCGGGTCCCCGAAGACCGGGGGGCGCTTGGCGCGGAGCGCGGCGACGCCCTCGCGGTAGTCGGGCCCGGCCATCATGGGGTCGAGGAGTGCCTCGGCGGCCCGGACGGCCTCGGCCGCCGTCTGGTGGAACGCCTCGTAGACCTGGCGTTTCGACGCCGCCAGCGAGGCCGGCGACACGGTGGTGGCGAGCACGCGTGCGTAGTCCCGCACGTGGTCGAGGAGTTCGGGCCCGTCCACCACGGCGGTGACGAGGCCGAGCCCGAGCGCCTCGTCGGCCTCGAACGTCCGGCTGGACAGGATCAGGTCGAGCGCCCTCGGGAGCCCGACCAGCTTGGGCAGCAGCCACGCCAGGCCGAAGGCGCAGGGCAGACCCAGCTTGCCATGGGCCGTCGTGAACTTGGCCCCGCGGGCGGCGAACCGGAGGTCGCAGTAACAGGAGAGGGCGAACCCGATCCCGGCGACGGGCCCGTTGATGGCGGCCAGGATCGGCTTCGGTACCCCGAAGTGGTAGGCGAGCTCGGCGTCGAACTCGGGCCGGACCCCGTACCCGGGCGTGGCCATACCGTCGGGCGCGCCGGAGTCGTAGGCGCCGCGCTCGGCGTGGGCGGCCAGGTCCTCGGACTCGGCGCCGGCGCAGAAGCCCCGGCCGCTCCCCGTGACGACGATGACCCGGACAGCGGGGTCGTCGGACGCCGACTGAAGGTGCGCCCGGTACTCGGCGTTCATGACCGCCGTCCACGCGTTGAGGCGCTCGGGGCGGTGGAGCGTGATCGTGGCGACCCCGTCGGCCACGGCGTAGCGGGTTTCCTCGGTGGGGGACGGCGTCATGGACGGGGACGGCGGGACCACGGTCGCGGTCGATCGGGACCGGTGGCGGGGGCGGCCCGGCTCAGTAGCGGTAGTGCTCGGGCTTGTACGGTCCCTCGACGGGAACCCCGATGTACTCGGCCTGCGCCTCGGTGAGGGTGGTGAGCCGCACCCCCAGGGCGTCGAGGTGGAGTCGGGCGACCTTCTCGTCGAGGTGCTTGGGAAGGACGTACACCTTGTTGCCGTACCGGCCGGTGTTGGCGAACAGTTCCATCTGGGCCATCGTCTGGTTGGTGAAGGAGTTCGACATCACGAAGCTCGGGTGTCCGGTGGCGTTGCCCAGGTTGAGCAGCCGTCCCTCCGACAGGAGGATGACGGCCTTGCCGTCGGGGAAGACCCACTTGTCGACCTGCGGCTTGATGTTGACCCGTTCGATGCCGGGCGTCGCCATGAGCCCGACCATGTCGATCTCGTTGTCGAAGTGGCCGATGTTGCCCACGATGGCCTGGTGCTTCATGCGGGCGATGTCCGCCGCCGTGATGACGTCCTTGTTGCCCGTCGTGGTGATGAAGATGTCGGCGGTCTCGAGCATGTCGTCGAGCGTGGCCACCTGGTAGCCCTCCATCGCCGCCTGCAGCGCGCAGATCGGGTCGATCTCGGTGACGACCACACGGGCTCCCTGGCCGCGGAGCGAGTCGGCGCAGCCCTTGCCCACGTCACCGAAGCCGCAGACCACGGCGACCTTGCCGCCCATGAGGACGTCGGTGGCCCGGTTGATGCCGTCGATGAGGGAGTGCCGGCATCCGTACTTGTTGTCGAACTTGGACTTGGTCACCGCGTCGTTGACGTTGATGGCCGGGAACAGCAGCTCACCGTTCGCCTCCATCTCGGCGAGGCGGTGTACGCCGGTCGTGGTCTCCTCGGACACGCCCTTGATGCCGTTGGCGATCGAGGTCCACCGGCTGGCGTCCTCGGCCAGGCTCCGGGTCAGGACGCCGAGGACGACGGCGTACTCCTCGGACTCCGCGGTCGCCGGTTCGGGAACGGCGCCGGCCTTCTCGAACTCGACGCCCTTGTGGACGAGGAGGGTGGCGTCTCCGCCGTCGTCGAGGATCAGGTTCGGGCCCTCGCCGCCCGGCCACCGCAGGACCTGCTCGGTGCACCACCAGTACTCCTCGAGCGTCTCGCCCTTCCATGCGTACACCGGGACGCCCCTCGGGTCGTCCGGCGTCCCGTCGGGGCCCACGGCGACGGCGGCGGCTGCATGGTCCTGGGTGGAGAAGATGTTGCAGCTGGCCCACCGGACCTGGGCTCCCAGCGCCGTCAGGGTCTCGATCAGCACCGCGGTCTGGATGGTCATGTGGAGCGAGCCGGTGATGCGGGCGCCGGCGAGCGGCTGGGAGGGCCCGAACTCCGTGCGCATGGACATGAGCCCCGGCATCTCGTGCTCGGCCAGCACGATCTCCTTGCGGCCGTACTCGGCCAGGGAGAGGTCGGCCACCTTGAAATCGTGGGTGCGTGCTTCGCTCGACATGTCGCTCCTTCGTCGGACCGGCCCCGTGGGCGGCGGTGCTCACCGGAGCAGGCCGTCCAGCCCGTCCGTGTGCGTCCGAGCCTCCCACCCCCGGCCGTGGCCCAGGTCCCCGAATCGCTGGAGTGATGATAGTGCACGGTCCGGTTTCGCCGTCCGCCCGGACGGCCGATCCGGAACCAGGGCGGGTGGTGAGGGTGCGCGCCAGCCCTGTTAGCCTCGACCCGGCGTGCCGGTCGGGTCGGGTCCCGGGTGTCCGGAGGCGAGGGAGAAGGAGTGCGTACATGGGCAAGCGAGGGTTGGACCGGGGCCGGTCGGGATCGGGTCGGGGGAGGATCCGACGGCCTGCCGTGGCACTGGCCGCGTGCGTGGCCGGCGCCGGCCTCCTGACCGCCTGCAGTTCGTCCTCCTCGTCCAGCCAGACGACGACGGCGCCGTCCGGCAAGGTCCTGCTGGTGGGTACCTACAAGGGCCACGCCGGGAAGTACACGTCGATCCAGGCGGCGGTGAACGCCGCGAAGCCCGGGGACTGGGTCCTCGTCGCCCCCGGCGACTACCACGAGACCGCCGACAGCACGAGCCTGGCCGCCGACCCGGCCCACGGGGACAGCGCCGGCGTGCTGATCACGAAGGCGAACCTGCACCTGCGCGGCATGGACCGCTCCACCGTGGTCGTCGACGGCACCAAGGCCGGCTCGCCCCAGTGCAGCGCGAACCCGGCCGACCAGACCTACGGACCGATCGACCCGACCGGGAAGGCGTACGGTCGCAACGGCATCGTCGTCTGGAAGGCCGACAACGTCAGCATCGACAACCTGACCACCTGCAACTTCCTCGGCGGCTCCGGTGACTCCGGAAACGGCGTGTGGTGGAACGGCGGCGCGGACAGCGCCAAGATCGGGCTGCACGGCTACACCGGCAGCTACCTGACGGCGACCTCGACCTACTACGGGGGCAACGACACGGCAGCCACCTACGGGATCTTTTCGCAGGACGCCTCCGGCCCGGCCAGCTGGAACCAGATCTACGGCTCCAACTTCAACGACTCGGGCACGTACGTCGGCGCCTGCCAGCAGGTCTGCGGGATCACGATCAACCACGCCTGGATGGAGTACAACGCCCTCGGCTACTCGGGCACCAATTCCGGCGGGGCCATCGTCATCGAGAACTCCCAGTTCGACAACAACCGGGACGGGTTCGACACCAACACCCAGATCGCCGGCGACCCGCCGGCGCCGCAGAACGGCGCCTGCCCGAACAACGGGATCAGCCCGATCACCCACACCCACTCGTGCTGGGTGCTGATGCACAACAGCTTCCACGACAACAACAACCCGAACGCTCCCGGTTCCGGCTACGCCGGGAATGCGCCGGTGGGCACCGGGATGACCCTGTCGGGCGGTCGCAACGACACGGTCATGGACAACACCTTCGCCAACAACGGCGCCTGGGGCTTCCTGATGGTGCCGTTCCCGGACTCGAGCACGCCGGAGTACAACCAGTCGTGCAGCGGGACGGGAGGCGTCCAGAACGGCGCCTTCGGGTGCGTCTACGACCCGATGAACAACGCCCTGCTCCACAACACGTTCAGTCACAACGGCTACTTCGGGAACCCGTCGAACGGCGACTACGGGCAGATCACCCTCAACGCCGGCCAGCCGTCGAACTGCTACGTGGGCAACACGGCGCCCAACGGGTCCACGCCCGCCGACCTGGAGAAGACGCAGCCGACCTGCGGCGTCACGACGAAGTCGAGCAACACGGGCGGACCGCTCCTGGCCCAGGTGCTGTGCGACTTCGGGTCGACACCGTGCGGCCCGGACATGGTGTACCCGAAGAGCACCGGCGTCGTGATGCACCCGCTGCCCAAGGGCCTGCCGACCATGGCGGACCCCTGCTCGGGCGTGCCGGACAACGCGTGGTGCACGGGCGGCAAGACGATCTGACACCACCGGCCCGCCGCCGGCCGCGCCGCGACGGCCGGCGGCGGAGTCGTTGTTGACCAAGTTGGTCAACTTTTGCCAGTATCGGAGCGCTCGGGTGGGGTCCGCAACGGACCCGCGCCCGCCCGCACAACCGCCGGCCCGTCAGCACAAGGAGACACGCCATGCCCGAGTGGGGATTCGAGACCCGTCAGATCCACGCCGGGGCCGAGCCCGACCCGACCACGGGCGCACGCGCCACGCCGATCTACCAGACCACCAGCTACACGTTCCGGGACACGGCCCACGCCGCCGCCCTGTTCGGGCTGTCCGAGCTCGGCAACATCTACACCCGGATCATGAACCCGACCCAGGCGGTCTTCGAGGAGCGTATCGCCGCCCTCGAGGGCGGGGTCGCCGCCCTCGCCGTCGCGAGCGGTCAGGCCGCCGGGTCCCTCGCGTTGTTGAACCTGGCCGAGAACGGCGGGCACGTCGTCTCGTCGGCCTCGCTCTACGGGGGGACCTACAACCTGTTCCACTACACGCTGCCCAAGCTCGGGGTAGAGGTCACCTTCGTGGAGGACCCCGACGAACTCGGCGCGTGGCGGACCGCCATGCGCCCGAACACCAAGGCGTTCTACGCCGAGACGCTCGGCAACCCGAAAGGCGACGTCCTGGACTTCGCCGGCGTGTCCGCCATCGCCCACGAGCACGCGCTCCCGCTCGTGATCGACAACACCCTCGCCACGCCCTATCTCTGCAATCCCCTGGCCCACGGCGCCGACATCGTGGTCCACTCGGCCACGAAGTTCATCGGCGGGCACGGGACGTCCATCGGCGGCGTCATCGTGGACGGCGGTACCTTCGACTACGAGGGGAGCGGCCGGTTCCCCGGGTTCACCGAGCCCGACCCGAGCTACCACGGACTCGTGTTCGGGGAACTGCCCGAGGCGCTGTTCCCCGCCCGCTACGCGCTCAAGATCCGCCTCCAGTACCTGCGGGACCTCGGACCGGCCATCACGCCGTTCAACTCGTTCCTCTTCCTCCAGGGGGTCGAGACCCTCAGCCTGCGCATGGAGCGGCACGTGCAGAACGCCATGGCTGTCGCCACCTGGCTCGACGCACGCGACGAGGTGACCTGGGTGGCCTATCCCGGGCTGGCATCGAGTCCGTGGCACGAGCGTCAGCAGCGCTACCTGCCGAAGGGGGGCGGCGCCATCGTGGCCTTCGGCATCGAGGGCGGGGCCGAGGCCGGACGCCGGTTCATCGAGGGCCTCGAGCTGTTCAGCCACCTCGCCAACGTCGGGGACGTGCGCAGCCTGGCCATCCATCCGGCCTCGACCACACACTCCCAGTTGACCGAGGCCGAGCAGGTCTCGGCCGGCGTCACCCCCGACCTCGTCCGGCTCTGCATCGGCATCGAATCGATCGAGGACGTCCTGGCCGACCTCGAGCTCGGGTTCGCCGCCGCCCGAGGGGCGTGACGGGCGCTCCCGCCGATCTCCACTGGCGGCCCGGTGACGATCCCGGCGGGCGCCGGTTCGCCCATGTGGTGACCGGTGGCGGGGACGGACTGTGCCTCGAGGGCGGGGAGCGCCTGCCCGAAGTCACCGTCGCCTACGAGTCGTGGGGGACCCTGGATGCGGCGGGCTCCAACGCGGTCCTCGTCCTGCACGCACTGACCGGGGACTCCCACGCCGCCGGACCGGTGGGCCCCGGTCACCCGACCCCCGGCTGGTGGGACGAGCTGATCGGCCCCGGGCGGCCCCTCGACACCGACCGGTTCCTCGTCGTCGTCCCCAACGTGCTGGGTGGCTGCCAGGGCACCACCGGGCCCTCGTCGCCGGCGCCCGACGGGCGACCCTGGGGGTCGCGGTTCCCGCGCATCACCATCCGCGACCAGGTGTCGGCCGAGGCACTGCTCGCCGACCATCTGGGGATCGATCGCTGGGCCGCGGTCGTCGGCGGGTCGATGGGCGGCATGCGGGTCCTCGAATGGTGCGTGGGGCACCCGCACCGGGTGGCCCGGGCCGCCGTGCTGGCCGTCGGCGCCGCCGCCACCGCCGAGCAGGTGGCGCTGTGTTCGGTGCAGTGCCGGGCCATCCGGCTCGATTCCGCATTCGCCGGCGGCGACTACTACGGCTCCGGCGCCGCCCCCGTCGACGGGATGGCGCTCGCCCGCGGCATCGGACAGATCTCCTACCGGACGGAGGCCGAGTTCGGCGAGCGGTTCGGCCGGGCACCCCAGGACGACGAGGACCCGCTGGCCGGGGGGCGGTTCGCCGTCGAGTCCTACCTCGGGTACCAGGGCGAGAAGTTGGCGGGACGGTTCGACCCGAACTCCTACCTCGTCCTGAGCGAGGCCATGAACAGCCACGATGTCGGCCGGGGGCGGGGTGGCGTGGCCTCGGCGCTGTCGCGGGTGACCGCGGACGTCCGGGTCGGGGGCATCGACTCCGACCGCCTGTACCCCCTGGCGCTCCAGACCGAGCTGGCCGAACTCCTTCCCGGGGGCGGGCCGCTCACCGTGATCCGCTCACGGTTCGGGCACGACGGGTTCCTCCTCGAGTCCGAGCAGGTGGGCA
>DATLRE010000052.1:0-8696 GCA_035534835.1 Acidimicrobiales bacterium | reverse complement strand
GCCGGGGCTCAGGAGAAGAGCCCGGCCTCGACGGCCAGTGCCCGCAGGTCGCCCTGGGGCCGGGCCCCCACGTGGGAGATGATCTCCGCGGCGCAGACGCCGCCGAGGCGGGCGGCGTCCTCGGGGCGGAGCCCGTTGGTGATCCCGTAGAGGAATCCGGCGGCGAACAGGTCGCCGGCGCCGGTGGTGTCGACGACCGAGCCCACCGGGACCGCCGGCACGGCGACCGGGCCCGTGGCCGTCACCACCACGCAGCCCTGGGCGCCCCGGGTGAGCACGGCGAGCACGCCGGTCTCGGCCACCGCGTCGACGGCGGCGTCGAAGGTCGACGCGCCGAACAGCATCATCGCCTCCTCCTCGTTGGCGAACAGCAGCTCGAGGTCCCCGCCGAGCAGCTCCAGGAACTCGGCGCGGTGGTGTTCGACGCAGAAGGGGTCCGACACGGTCAGGGCCACCGCCGCGTCGTTCCGGTGGGCCGTCTCGATGGCGTCCCGCATGGCCGCCTTGGCGGGGCCCTGTTCCCACAGGTACCCCTCCAGGTAGACGACCTGCGTCGACGTGAGGTGGCCGTCGTGCAGGTCGACGGCACCGAACTCCCCGGCCACCCCCAGGTGGGTGGCCATGGTGCGCTCGGCGTCCTCGGTGACCAGCACGAGGCAGTGGCCGCTCATGACCCGGCCCGGGACCGCTTCGGTGGGGATCGGGTCGAACGCCACCCCGACGGACCGGATGTCGTGGGTGAAGGCGCGACCGAAGAGGTCGTCGGCCACCCGGCCGAGGAATGCGGCCCGGCCGCCGAGGGCGGCCACACCGGCGGCGGTGTTGGCCGCCGATCCGCCGGAGGCCTCCGTGGTGGCGCCCATGCGGTCGTAGATGGCCGCCGACCGCTCGTGGTCGACGAGCGCCATGGTCCCCTTCACCAGGCCGAGATCGACCAGGTCCTCGTCGCGGGCGGAGGCGAGGACGTCGACGAGCGCGTTGCCGACGCAGACGACGTCCAGCCGGGTCGGGGGGGCGGTCGGGTCGGGGGCGGTGGAGGCGGACGGGTCGGGGTCGGGGTGGGAGGGCACGGCCCGACGGTAGCCTGCGCAGCATGCGCACCTCGAGTTCCGACACCGCCGTGGCCGAGGATCCGGCCTCCTACCGGCTCCCCACCACGGTCCTGCCCCGCCACTACCGGCTGACGCTGGTGCCCGAGCTCGGGGCGGCCACCTTCACGGGCGAGGTGGACATCGACGTGTCGGTCGGCACACCGGTCCCCACCATCGTGCTGAACGCCGCCGAGCTGGCGATCACCTCGGCGACCCTGCACCCCGGGGACGGCGGTCCCGGGCGCACCCCCGCGTCGATCTCGCTCGACGAGCGCGAGGAGCGCGCCGTCCTCGCCTTCGACGCCCCCCTCGACGTCGGCCCGGCCACACTCCACCTGACGTTCACCGGCATCCTCAACGACAAGCTCCGCGGCTTCTACCGCTCGACGTTCACCGACCAGTCGGGCGTGGAACGGGTCATCGCCACCACGCAGATGGAGTCCACCGACGCCCGACGGGCCTTCCCCTGCTTCGACGAGCCCGAATTCAAGGCCACCTTCGAGGTCACCCTGGTCGTCGAGGACGGGCTCCGCGCCTACTCCAACAGTCCCGTGCTCGACGAGGCGGTCCGGTCGGACGGCAGGCGCGTCGTCCACTTCTCCCCCACCATGGTCATGTCGACCTACCTGGTGGCGTTCGTGGTCGGGCCGCTCGAGCACACCGACCCGGTCGACGTCGACGGCGTGCCCCTCCGTGTCGTCCACCCGCTCGGCAAGGGGCACCTGACCGGGTTCGCCCTCGACGTGGGCGCCCACGCCCTGCGGTTCTTCACCGAGTACTTCGGCATCCCCTACCCGGGCGAGAAGCTCGACATGGTGGCCATCCCGGACTTCGCCGCCGGGGCCATGGAGAACCTCGGGTGCGTGACCTACCGGGAGTCCGCCCTGCTGATCGACCCGGAGACGGCGGCCCGGGTCGAGCTCGAGCGGGTCGCCGACGTCGTGTGCCACGAGATCGCCCACATGTGGTTCGGCGACCTCGTCACCATGAAGTGGTGGAACGGGATCTGGCTGAACGAGGCCTTCGCCACGTTCATGGAGATCCTCGCCGTCGATGCCTACCGCCCCGAGTGGAAGCGCTGGGTCAGCTTCGGGGTCGAGCGCGAGGCGGCCATGGCCGTCGACGGGCTCCACGCCACCCGGCCGGTCGAGTTCCCCGTCGGCCGTCCGGAGGAGGCCGAGGGCATGTTCGACGTCCTCACCTACCAGAAGGGCGGGAGCGTGCTGCGCATGCTCGAGCAGTTCATCGGCCCCGACGTCTTCCGCGAGGGGATCCACGACTACCTGGTGACCCATGCCTACGCCAACACCGAGACCCGGGACCTCTGGGACGCGCTCGAGCGTTCGAGCGGGCGCCCCGTGGGCCGGATCATGGACACCTGGATCAACCAGGGCGGCTACCCGCTCGTGACCGTCGGCGGCGGCGGGTCCATCGCCCAGCAGCCCTTCAGCTACTCCGGTGACCCCGGCGGCGCCATCGGTTCCCGCTGGCGGGTGCCGCTCCTCCATCGGACACTCGGGACCGACGTCGACTGGATCGAGTCGGGGCTGCTCACGGCGTCGAGCGGCACGGTGGACGGGGTCGGCGACGGCGAGCTGCTCGTCAATGCGGGCGGGTCCGGGTACTTCCGCGTGGCCTACGGGACGGCGGCGGTCGACCGGCTGGCGAGCCGCCTCGGCGAACTCACCCCGCTCGAGCGCTACAACCTGGTGTCGGACACGTGGGCCGCCACCCTGGCCCGCAACGCCGACCTCGCCGACCTCCTGCGGCTGGCCCGCGCGCTGGTCGACTCCGCCGAGGGTGATCCGAGCGTGTGGTCGGTCGTCCTCGGCGCGCTGGGCCTGCTCGACCGCATCGTCCCCGACGACGGCCGGGGCGCCCTGGCAGCCGGGGTGCGCGCCCTCCTCGGCCCGCTGGTGACGACGCTCGGCTGGGTGCCGCGTCCCACCGACGACGAGCGCACCCCGTCGCTGCGCTCCTCCGCCCTGCTCGCGCTCGGCACCATCGGCGAGGACCCCGGCGTGCGGGCCGAGGCATCCCGGCGCTTCGCCGCCGACCCCGTCGAGCCGCTCGACGGGGACACGGCCTCGGCCGTCCTCGGGATCGTCGCCGCCCACGGCGGTACCGACGAGTACGAGGCCTACCTCCGCCGGTACCGGGCGCCCGCCACCCCGCAGGAGGAGCACCGCTACCTCGACGCGTTGGCCGGGTTCGTCGACCCGGACCTGGCGGCGCGCACGTTCGAGCTGGCCATGGGCGAGGTCCGCACGCAGGACGCCCCGTTCCTGATCCGGCTCCTGCTGTGGAACCGGCACGTCGGTCCGGCCACCTGGGCCCGGGTGGAGGCGGACTGGGACGAGTTCCCCGGGAAGTTCCCGTCCTCCACGCTCCCCCGCATGCTCGACGGCATCCGGGGGCTCTGCGCGCCGCCGGAGCTGGCGGCCGAGGTGGCGGCGTTCGTCGGGGCCCACCCGCTGGCCGCCGGCGGCCGGACGGTGGAGCAGATCCTCGAGCGCCTGGCCGTGAGCGTGGCCTTCGGGAGGCGCGAGGGCCCGGGACTGGCGGCCACGGTGTCCGGCACGCTCGGGTCGGCCTGACCACCGCCGGCGGGCGGGCGCGTCCCCGTCCGGGCCGTTCCGTAGGCTGAGCCGGTGCAGCCCGGCATCGCCCTCGGCGTCTTCGCCCTGATCTTCGTGGCGGAACTGCCGGACAAGACCATGATCGCCACGCTGATCATGGGGAGCCGCAACCGGCCCCTGCTGGTCTGGATCGGCGCCACCGCCGCGTTCGGTGTCCACGCCGCCCTCGCCGTCCTGGCCGGCCACCTCCTGGCCCTGCTGCCCCACGCCTGGGTGGAGGGGATCACCGCCCTGCTGTTCGCCGCCGGCGCGGCCTACCTGCTGCTCGTGCCCGAGGAGGAAGAGGAGCGGGAGGGCGAGGAGGAGGCGGCGGCGGCGCCCACCGGGCTGCGCCCGGTGGCCACGGCCTTCGTCGTGATCTTCGTCGGCGAGTTCGGCGATCTCACCCAGATCCTGACGGCCAACCTGGCCGCCAAGTACCACGACCCGGTGTCGGTCTTCGTCGGGGCCTTCGCCGCTCTGGCCGCGGTCGGCGCCATCGGGGCCTTCGGCGGTCGCGCCCTCCTGAAGGTCCTCCCCCTGGCCGTCATCCGCAAGGTCGGCGGCGTGCTGCTCGGCGGCTTCGCCGTCTACACCCTGGTCGTGCTGATCCGGGGCTGAACCACCGGACCGTTGCGAAACCGACCGGGCGGCCGGGACCACCGCGGGGAGACCTCCCGATCGCGATGGCGCCCACGAAGGCGCAACATCGGGGTCCAGGTCCCTGTCGATCGGTACCCCGTCCTCTAGGATCACCGCCGACGGAATGGAGCACGGTGACGCCGACGGTCGACCCGGAAGGACTTCCCGAAACGGGAAGGGCTGCCGGAGTTCGGGACCATCACGATGGAGTGACCGGTGGATCGGACCAGCGGGACCGTGCACGAGCAGAGGCGGATGACGACGTGTCGATACGACTTGGATCAATTCACGCACGGGGAGTTCGGGGGTCCGGCAGGCTCCTGTCCCGGGCGCTGGTGCTCGGCAGCTCGCTCCTGGTCGGTGCGGCCCTGGTCGCCACCGGCCCCGCCGCGCAACCTGCAGGGGCTGCCGGCCAGGCTCCCCACGCCGGCCAGGCACCCCACGCCGGGCGGGTCAACTACCTGGCGGTGAGCCCACGGGTCGTGCCTTCGGCCGCCCACACCTTCACGGTGAACACGACGGCCGACACGACGGACAACGTTCCCGGTGACGGCATCTGCGCCGACAGTGCCGGCAACTGCTCGCTGCGGGCGGCAGTCGACGAGGCCAATGCCCTCCAGCAGACCGTGTCCATCGACGTCCCGGCCGGTACCTACGGCCTCACCCTCGGGACCCTGGCGACCACGGACCCGGCGGGCATCGTGATCACGGGAGCCGGCGCGGGCAGCACGGTCATCGACGCCACCGCTGCGGCGGCCACCGCGATCTCGGTCGGCCAGGGAGCGGCGCTCGCCGGCGGCTTCACCAAGCTGGTGGGCCTGACGGTCACGGGCGGGCACGGTTCGGACGGCGGAGGCATCTCCATCATCGACTCCAACGACACCGCGGAGCTGCAGAGCGTGACCGTGACCAACAACACTGCGAGCGGCTCCGGGGGCGGCGTCTACGTGGGCGGCAACCTGTGGGCGGCCGACTCGACCTTCTCGGACAACAACGCGTCCAGCGGCGGCGGCATCGAGAACCCCGGCTCGAACATGCGGATCACCGACTGCACGATCACCGGGAACACGGCGGCCAGCAAGGGAGGCGGCGTCTATGCCAGCGACGGCACCTCGGTGTTCACCGGCGGATCGATCACCGACAACACCCTGACGGCCGGCGGCGGCGAGGGCGGCGGCATCTACGCCCTCGAGACGACCATGACCGGGACGACCGTCTCGGGCAACGTGATCCAGGGCGGCGGCTACGGGGCCGGGCTCTACATCACCTACGGCATCGGTCCCTACGACCACCTGACGGTGAGCGACAACACGATCGAACCCGGCGGCACGAGCGAAGGTGCCGGGATCTACGACGACGAAGGGACCGTTCTCACCAACTCCACGGTCTCCGGGAACACGTTGACCGACGGCGACGGTGGCGGCATCTACAACAACGGGAACGGCGAGGTGCTCGCCCACGACGTCTTCACTGGGAACACCGCAGCTGCCGGTACGGGCACGGGTTGGGGCGGCGGGCTCTACGAGTACGACACGTCGACCATCGTCGACACGTTGATCTCGAACAACCATGCCGACACCGCTGCAGGCGGTCTCTACAACGACGACGCCCTGTTCTCGACCGGAAACGCCATCGTGGGCAACACCTCCAACCTGGGTGCCGGGGTGTACTCGGAGAACAAGGCGCAGTTCGAGAACACGACGTTCTCGGGCAACGTGGCCAGTGGTGCGGCGAACGCCGGCGGGGCCATCTACAGCGACATCGAGCCGATCAGCCTCAACTACGTCACGATGTCGGGCAACGTGTCCGACCTCGGGGCCGGGATCTACGACTACTCCGCGGGCGGGGTCATCGGCTCCTCCATCCTCTGGAACAACGTCACCAGCGCCGGAACCGAGGCCGAGTGTGCGGTCAAGTCGGGTGCGGCGCCGTTCGGATCGGCCGGGAGCAACGTCTTCGGTGACTCCAGCTGCGCCCACGGCAGCTTCGACCAGGTCGGTGTGGACGCCATGATCGGGGCCCTCGGGAACCACGGCGGCAGTACGCCGACCTACGTCCCGATGGCCGGCTCCCCCGCCCTGGGGATCGGTGGCGGGTCGTGCCCGGCCACCGACCAGCGGGGCGTGGGACGTCCCCACGGTGCCGGCTGCGACAGCGGCGCCGTCCAGACCCAGTCCTACGTGATGGCCGCCTCCGACGGCGGGGTGTTCAACTTCGGGACGGCCGGGTTCTCCGGCTCGATGGGGGCCACGCACCTCAACTCCCCCGTCGTCGGGATCGCCAGGACGCCGGACCGCCGCGGCTACTGGGAGGTGGCCTCGGACGGTGGGATCTTCAACTTCGGTGACGCCGGGTTCTTCGGCTCGATGGGCGGCACGCACCTGAACGCCCCGATCGTCGGGATCGCCGCGGCGCCCGACGGCAAGGGCTACTGGGAGGTGGCCTCGGACGGCGGGATCTTCTCCTTCGGGTCGGCCGCCTTCTTCGGCTCGATGGGCGGCACCGTGCTCAACCAGCCTGTCGTCGGGATCGCCGCCACCCAGGACGGCGAGGGCTACTGGGAGGTGGCCTCGGACGGCGGGATCTTCGCCTTCGGGTCGGCCGCCTTCTTCGGCTCGATGGGCGGCACGCACCTCAACAAGCCGATCGTCGGGATCGCGTCGAGCAGTGACGGCGGCTACTGGGAGGTCGCCTCCGACGGCGGTGTCTTCAGCTTCGGTGACGCCTCGTTCCAGGGATCGATGGGTGGGACCACCCTGGTCAAGCCCATCGTGGGCATGAGCGCCTGAGACCACCGCGGACGACCCCCGTCCTGGCGCACGAGCGCCGGGGCGGGGGCCGTCCCGCGTCCGGGGCGGGGACGCCCCTCGGACGGTAGCGTCGCGGTCGATGCCCCTGCAGACCGGCTCCACGGCCCTCCGCCACCACGCACCCGAGGCGGCCGACGCGCTCCAGCAGGTGGTGGTGTCCGCCTGGTCCGTGTCCGCCCGGCACGGCTCCGTCGACACCGTGGCCGGGGCCGGCCGCCTGGTGGCCGCGCTCCACGGGACCGAGCCGCTCCTCCCCCCGGGTCCGGTCGGCGCGTCCGGGTGGACCGGTCCCGATCCGGCCGACTGGCGGAACCAGGCCGGGCTCACCGACGACCAGCGCTCGGTGTTGGCCTTCGCCGAGCAGTGCACACTCGACGTGTCGGCCGTCACCCCCGGGCTACGGGACGGGTTCCTGGAGGCGGCCGGTTCCACCGCGGGCGACCTGGCTGCCGCGCTGTGGGTGGTCGACGTGGTGCCGCGCACCCGGGCGGCGCTCGATGCCCTGGCCGGGCACGGTCCGTGGCCCGAGCCCCCCTCGGGTGCGGCCGGGGACGATCTGTGGGGCGCGATCGACGGGCTCATCCGCACCGTGCCGTCCCTCGACGCCCTCGATCCGGTCACCTCCGAGCTGGTGCGGCTGCGCGGGGCGCGCCAGCACCGGTGCCGGCTGTGCTCGTCGCTGCGGAGCCGGGCCGCGCTGCGTGCGGGGGCGGACGACCGCGCCTTCGCCGCCGTCGACCACCACCGGGACAGCGACCTCCCCCCGCTGGCCCGGGCCGCCCTGGCGTTCACCGACGCCATGCTCTGGACCCCCGGGCGGATCGACCCGGCGGCGGTCGCCGACCTGCGGGCGCACGCCGACGTCGCCCAGCAGGTCGAGCTGGTCCTCGACGTCACCCGCAACGCCCTCAACAAGATCGCCGTCGCGCTGGGCGCCGACGCCGCCCACGTGGAGGACGGGATCGAGATCTACGACGTGACACCGGACGGCTCGCTCGTCTACGGACTCGAACCCGACTGAGCGTCCCGGAACGGTGCGCGCCACGGCGTCCGCACCGGGCCCGACGTCGATGTGACCGGGTACCGCCACCGTGGGAGTGTGGGCGGATGGATCCGACCAGCACGCCGGAGGGTGCCGTGGGCCCGGAGGCCCTCGAGGCCCGGCGCGACCGACTCTTCGCCCTCGCCCGCGCCACCACCGGCTTCATGCCCGACGACGAGGGCGAGGCCCTGTACGCCGCCGCGCTGCGGGCCGGATCGACCCACCCCGCCGCCACCTTCGTGGAGATCGGCGCCTGGTGCGGCAAGTCCACCACCTACCTGGGTGCTGCCGCCGAGGAGACCGGCGCCGTCCTGTTCAGCCTCGACCACCACCACGGCTCCGAGGAGAACCAGTCCGGCTGGGAGCACCACGACACGTCCCTGGTCGACCCGTCGACCGGACGGATCGACACCCTCCCCCACTGGCGCCGGGCCATGATCACGGCGTCGCTCGAGTCGTCGGTGGTGGGACTGGTCGGCGACTCGCCGACGGT
>DATLRE010000051.1:0-2863 GCA_035534835.1 Acidimicrobiales bacterium | reverse complement strand
GATCAGCGGCGACGGTACGACGGTGGCCTTCGAGAGCGAGGCCGCTCTGGTGGCGGACGACACCAACGGGGTGATGGACGCGTACACCTACACACGGGCGACGGGATCCGTCGAGCGGATCAGCGTCCCGGCGCCCGGCGGCACCGAGGCCTCGGGGACCCGGATCGACGGCCACACCGGGGACACCGTGGCCGAGACGAACGGCGCCGACGTGGCCATCGGGAGTGACGGTCGGTACGTGGCCTTCAGCTCGGGGGCCGACCTCGCCGCGGATCGCCCCGCCCCCGTGCCCCCCGAGACGACCTTCGAACCGGCCGTGTTCGCACGCACCCGGAACGTCCCGACGGTGACGGGCGCGAGCCCCGGTTCGGCGGGCATGGCCCGCAACCACCAGCTCGTGACGGTCACGGGCACGAACTTCACCCCGCCGTCGGCGCCGGGCGACCTCGAGGTCTCCTTCGGACCCGGCGTGACGACCCGGTCGGTGACCTGGGTGTCGTCCACCCAATTGCAGGTGGCCGTGGACGTGGCCTGGAACGCGACACTCGGGAACCGGGTGGTGGTGGTGACCAATCCGGGCGACGACATCGGCAGCCTGACGGCGGGATTCACCGTGGTGGCCCGCGGGACCGGATACCGGCTCGCCTCCTCCGACGGCGGGGTGTTCGCCTTCGGCGACGCCGGGTTCCACGGTTCGGCGGGGTCCACGCCGTTGCGTGCGCCCGTCGTGGGCGTGGCGGGGACCAACTCCGGCGACGGCTACTGGCTTGCGGCATCCGACGGCGGGGTCTTCGCCTTCGGGGGCGCCGGCTTCCACGGCTCGATGGGAGGCACCCCACTGAACAGCCCCGTGGTCGGCATGGCCGCATCGCCAGCGGGTGACGGCTACTGGCTGGTGGCCTCGGACGGCGGGGTCTTCGCCTTCGGGGGCGCCGGTTTCCACGGCTCCATGGGTGCCACCCCACTGAACGAGCCCATCGTCGGCATGGCCGCCTCGGCCTCCGGCGACGGCTACTGGCTTGCGGCATCCGACGGCGGGGTCTTCGCCTTCGGGGGCGCCGGTTTCCACGGCTCCATGGGTGCCGCCCCGCTCCATGCGCCGGTCGTCGGCATGGCCGCCTCGCCCTCGGGCGACGGCTACTGGATGGTGGCCTCCGACGGCGGGACCTTCGCCTTCGGCGACGCCGGCTTCCACGGCTCGCTCGGATCCACCCGGCTGACCCGGCCCATCGTCGGGATGACCGCGGTCCCGACCGGCGGCGGGTACTGGCTGGTGGCCTCGGACGGCGGGGCCTTCGCCTACGGGACGGCCACGTACGTCGCCTCCATGGGCGGGACCCCGCTCAACCGGCCGGTCGTGGGCATGACGGGCGACTGACGGTCGCGCCCGGGCGGTCCACCGGCGGTCGCCGGCGCTGCCCGGCACCCCGTGCCGGCAGGGGGTCCGGGCCCGCCGGGCAGCGGCCGCTGTGGTCTCCGCCACGCTCCGTCGGCACCGGTCCCCTTGAGGTGGGGGTCCGGTGCGCCGATACTGGGGATGTGCCCGCCGGACCGAATGCCCTCGTGGAGTCCGACTTCGCCAGTGAGGTCCTGGACGCACTGCCCGATGCCACCGCGGTCCTCGACCCCTCGGGAGTCATCATCCAGGTCAACCGGGCCTGGCGGATGTTCGCCCTCGACAACGGCGGGGCACCGGAGTCGACCGGGGTGGGCGTCAGCTATCTCGATGTCTGCGCCCGGTCCGCGGCCGGTGGCTGCACCGACGCACAGGACGTCTACGACGGGCTCCGGGAGGTGCTCGCCGGCAGGACCGTGGAGAGCGACCGCGAGTACCCGTGTCCGTCGCCGACGGTCCGGCGGTGGTTCAACTCGCGGATCACGCCGATCAGCGCACCCACGGGCGGGGCGGTCGTCTCCCACGTGAACATCAGCCGGAGGATCCAGCTCGAGCACGAGCTCGCCCACCGGGCCTCCCATGACCCCCTGACCGGGTTGGGGAACCGCCTGCTGTTCGCTGAGGAGCTGGAGCGGGCGCTGACCCCGCGGGCGGGCCGCACGCCCGAGGCCGACGTGGGCGTGATCTACATCGACCTCGACGACTTCAAGGCAGTCAACGACACCTATGGGCACGGCGCCGGCGACGAGGTGCTGCTGACCGCCGCCCACCGCCTGCGGACGCTGGTCCGCCCGCAGGATGCCGTGGCCCGGCTCGGTGGGGACGAGTTCGCCGTCTGTGCTCCCCGGATCACGTCCGGGGCGCTGTCGGGCCTCTCCCGCCGGATCGACACGGTCCTCGCCGAGCCGCACCGGGTCCACGGGAGGCTGGTCCGGGTGGACGGCAGCGTCGGAGCCCACCTGGCCGTGCCGGGCGAGTCGGTCGCCGAAGCCACCCGCCTGGCCGACGAGGCGATGTACCGGGTCAAGTACCTGCGTCGTGCCGGCGTTCCGGGCCGCTGAGCCCGGACCCTCAGGACCGGGGCCGCCCGGTCAGGCGTCCCGTGCCTCCAGGTGGAGGGCCGACGCGAACGCAGCGACCACCTCCTCCTTCGACCACGGTTCCGGCGCCATGGTGATGAAGTAGTCCTCGAGGGCCAGGTCGGCGAGGTGGTCGAGATCGCCGTCGGTGAACCCGAGACTGCCGAGGACCGGGAAGTCGAGTTCGGCCAGGATCCGGCGGACCGCCCGGACCGCCCGGCTCCCGTTCCGGGTCCCGTCGTCCGGTTCGCCCATGGCGTCGGCGATCCGCTCGAGCTGTTCGGGGACGTGGGCCCGTTCGCGCTCCAGGGTCTCGGCGAGCACGAGGCCGATGGTGAGGCCGTGCGGGACGTGTCGGACCCCGCCGATGGCCTGGCCCAGGGAGTGC
>DATLRE010000050.1:0-26330 GCA_035534835.1 Acidimicrobiales bacterium | reverse complement strand
TCACAGCGCGAGCGTGGCACCCCCGTCGACCACGATGGCGGCACCGTTGACGAATCCGGCCTGCTCCGAACAGAGGAAGGCGGCCACCGAGCCGAAGTCGGCCGGGTTCCCCATGACCCCTGCGCCCCCGAGCTCCTTCATCCGATCGGTGGCATGGGGTCCGGGGCAGATCATGTTGATCGTGATCCCACTCGACTCGGATGCGAGGTCGTGCGCTGCGGTCTTGAGCCAGCCCCACAACCCGACGCGGGCCGTGTTGGAGAGCGCGAGGTCCGGCGAAGCCTGCCGCACGGTATAGGAGGTGATGCAGCAGATCCGCCCCCACCCTGCCGCCCTCATGTGGGGCAGCCCCTCGCGCACGAGCCGGACCGAGGTCAGCAGGTTGGCGTTGAGCGCCGACCCGAGTGCTGCATCCGACTGGTCGAGGGCGCGCCCCGGCGGCGGGCCGCCGGCGTTGGCCACAACGATGTCCAGTCCCCCGAAACGGTCCACGGCGGCCGCCACCAACCGGGCCGGCTCGGCGGGGTCGGTCACGTCGCCGGAGCGACAGGCGACCTCACCCCCGGCCTCGACCACCGCCCGGCGGACCTCGTCGAGCGAGTCGGCATCCCGACCAGACACCATCACCCGCACACCCTCGGCGGCCAGCGCCAGAGCCGTCGCCCGCCCGAGTCCGCGCGATCCCGCCGCGACCAGCGCCACCTTGCCGTCGATTCCCAGATCCATGTGCTCCCTCCGATCCGCCCCTTCCGCCCGCGTCCGCGCCCGACCGGATCAGGCGTCGACCACGACCAGCCGGTGGTCGGCGGTGTTGAGCGACTCCGGCTCGCCGTCCGACCCCACGACCACGATGTCCTCGAGTCGCATGCCGAACCGGCCCGGTCGGTAGATCCCGGGCTCCACCGAGAACGCGTGACCGGGGACCAGCACCTCGTCGTTGCCGACCACCAGGTACGGATCCTCGTGCTCCTCGATTCCGATCCCGTGCCCGGTCCGGTGCACGAACAGCTCGCCGTAGCCCGCATCCTCGATGATGGTCCGGGCGACCCGGTCGACGGAAGCCGCCGTCACCCCGGCGCAGGCGGCGGCCACGGCGGCCTGCTGCGCCCCGGCCAGGACCTCGTAGGCGGCGGCTACCTCGTCGGATGGGGGGCCCGTCACGACGGTCCGGGTGACGTCCGAGCAGTAACCGGGGCCGTCGTCGAGCGACAGCGTCCCGCCGAAGTCGCACACCACCGTCTCGCCCCGTCCGATCACCCGGCCTCCGGGTTCGTGGTGGGGACTGGCGGCGTTGGGACCGCTGCCCACGATGGCGAAGTTCACGGCACGGTGGCCCTCGGCGACGAGCAGCGTGCCGAGCCGAGCGGACACCTCGGCCTCGGTGCGGCCCACCAGTGGGATCCCACCTGCCTGCAGCACGGCGGCCACCCGGTCGGCCGCGGCCGCCGCCGCCCGGAGGGCGTCCAATTCGGCCGCGTCCTTCACGGCCCGGATCGGCGACGTCACCCGGGACGCCTCGACCCATTCGGCATCGGGCATCCGACGCTGCAGCTCCAGCACCGTCGTGGCCCAGGCCCGGTCCGACACGGCCAGACGCGCCCTGGCGCCCCGTCGGAGCAGGTCGACGACGACGTCGACGGGGTTCTCGTCGTCGGACCACGGACGGAGATCGAACCGCCCGCCGGAGTCGGGCACCCGGGGAACCTCCAGGCCGGGCACGACGAGGACCGGGTCGCCCGTGGCCGGCAGGACCAGCACGGTCAACCGCTCGAGGGGCATGGCCCGGTAGCCGGTCAGCCAGGGCAGATCCGCCCCGTGGGAAAGCAACAGGGCGTCGACACCGAGGAGCGCCATCCGCTCCCGCACCCGGGCGATCCGGTCGGACCGCGCGCTCCCGCTCACGGCCGTGCCGCCGTCAGGCCGACCCGGACCGGTGCACCGGCGAGCGGAGCGGCGGCGGCCTCGCGGGCGTGGTAGCTCGATCGGGTGAGCGGCGACGCCTGCACGTGGGCGAACCCGAGCGCCTCCCCCGCCCGGCGGAGATCGTCGAATTCGTCGGGCCGCCACCACCGGGCGACCGCCAGGTGCTTCGAGCTCGGTCGCAGGTACTGGCCCAGGGTCACGATGTCGACACCCACCGCCCGAAGGTCGGCCAGAGTGGCGAGCACCTCGTCCTCGCGCTCCCCCATGCCGAGGATGATCCCCGACTTGGTGGTCAGACCGGCGGCGGCGGAACGGGCCAGGACGGTGAGGCTGCGGGCATAGCCGGCCGACGGCCGCACCGCCCGCTGCAGGCGTGCCACCGTCTCGATGTTGTGGTTGAGCACGTCCGGCCGGGCATCGAGGATCGTCCGCAGCGACGCCCGGTCACCTTTGACGTCGGAGATCAGGACCTCGACGGTGGTTCCCGGGCTCGCCCGCCGCACGGCGCCGATCGTCTCGGCGAACGCCGCGGCGCCACCGTCGGCCAGGTCGTCGCGGGCCACGCAGGTGACGACGGCATGGGCGAGGCCCATCCGAGCGACCGCCTCGGCGACCCGGGCAGGCTCCGTGGCGTCGAGCGGCTCCGGATGACGCGTGTCCACCTGACAGAAGGCACAGGCGCGGGTGCACCGGGACCCGTTGATCATGAAGGTGGCCGTGCCGTCGGACCAGCACTCGAAGATGTTCGGGCAGCCGGCCTCCTCGCAGACGGTGACGAGGTCGAGGTCCCGGAGGTCGCGCTGGAGTCCGAGGAAGTCTGAGGCCATCGTGGCCCGCACCCGCAGCCACTCGGGCTTGCGGGTCGAGATCGGGAGGCCGGCACCGGGATCGACCCCCGACCGGACCAGCCGCCGCTCGAGCGCGGACCTGCCTCCGGTGCCGCGGATCGACACGGGGACGGCACCCACCTCCCCACCCGCGCCGACCGGGTCGCGCCCGGTGGTGGCGGTGCCCGTGCCCGTCGACGCCGCACCGTCGGTCACCGCGGCCACGTCGTCCAGTTCTCCCCAGACGAGCCGGGCCGAGGTCAGGACCGCGTCCACGGCCTCGGCCATCGTCACCGGGAACCCCTCGGCGGCCAACGAGGTCACCGGCCGGTCGGTGATCCCACACGGCACGATGTGCCCGAACATCGACAGGTCCGTGGAGACGTTGAGGGCGAACCCGTGCGTCGTGCGACCGCGGGCCGTGCGCACACCGACGGCGGCGATCTTGCGGGGGCCGGCGTCGCCGGCCCCGGTGGCCGACGGGTCGATCCAGACTCCGGGGTAACCCTCCAGCCGACCCACCCGGTCCGCCGGAACGCCGAGCTCTGTCAGCGCGCCGATGACCACCTGCTCCACCTGGCGCACGTGCCCGGGACCGTGATGGGGTCCGGCGCCGACGCTGCGGACGGGGTACCCGATCAGCTGGCCCGGCCCGTGGTAGGTGACGTCACCGCCCCGGTCGACGGCCACGACGTCCGCCCCCACCGTGGCCGGGTCGACGAGCACGTGGGTCGGGTCGGCGTGGGCCCCGAGGGTGTAGACGTGGCCGTGCTCGAGCAGCAGGAGGTACTCGTCGTCCGACCGCTCGGCGATCCCCCGTTGGAGGTCCCACGCCTCGGCGTAGGGAACACGGCCCAGCCACCTGGCCCTCATCGCCGGCCTCGCACGACCGGGCAACCGCACGCCGGCACCCGACGGGTCCCCGCCACGACCGGTCAGAGCTCGCCGGCCCAGTCGCGGTCATCGAGGATGACCGCCAACCGGGCGAGGAACCTGGCCACGTAGGCGCCGTCGACGGCGCGGTGGTCGAAGTTCATGGCGACCAGTCCGACCGAGTGGATGCCGATCGTCTCGGTGCCGTCGGGCAGCTCGACGACCACCGGCTTCCGGGACACGCCGTCCGTGGACAGGATGGCCACCTGGGGCTGGTTGATGATCGCCCCGGTGATCAGCGTGCCGAACGGCCCGGAGTTCGTGATCGAGAACGTCCCACCGCTGATGTCGTCGAGGCTGAGCCGCTTGGTCCGGGCCCGGTCGGCCACGTCACGGATGCGACGGGCCATGCCCCGCAGGTTGAGCTCCTCGGCCCGGTGCACCACCGGCACGATGAGGCCCTCGTTGTCGAGGTCCACGGCGATGCCGAGGTTGACGTCGCGGTGGACGACCAGGGCGTCGTCACCGACGGACGCGTTGAGGTGCGGGTACTCGGCGAGGGCCTCGACCGTCGCCCGGGCGACGAAGGGGAGGTACGTGAGGGTGAAGCCCTCCTCCTCGCGGAAGCGCCCTCCGTGGAGGCGGCGGACCTGCTCGACCCGCTCGTAGTCGATCTCCCGGACCATCAACGTGTGGGCCGAGGTGGCCTTCGACCGGACCATGTGCTCGGCCGTGCGACGGCGGATGTTGGTGAACGGGACGATCTCGTCGCGCTCGCCCGGCGCCTGGCCGGCAACCGGAGCCGGGGCCGTGGCCGGGGCCGGGGCCGGGGCACCCTGCGGGACGGCGGCGGGGGCGGGAGTGGCGGGGGCGGTCGGGGCGGGAGTGGGGGACGACGGGATGCTCGGCACCGGCGAAGGGGCGGCACCCCGCTCGATGACCGCCTCCACGTCGGCCCGGGTGATGCGTCCCCCGAGTCCGGTGCCCGGGATCGAAGCGGGATCGAGCCCGTGGTCGGCGAGCAGCCGACGGACCACCGGCGAAAGGACGTGGGCCTGGTCCACGGCGCCGGGAGGGATCGGCGTTCCCGACCCGTTCGGCGCGGTGACTCCGGGCGGGGACACGGGGGACGGCGTCCGCACGGGCTCGTCGGGCAACGTCGGAAGCCGGAGTGTCGGACCCGGGGGGGTCGGTGCTTCCGGACCGGGGGGCGTCGGGGACGCCGGTGCCGGCGCCACCGAGGCGGGTGCCGGCGGCGCCGCGGATACCGGCGGCGGGGCGGGCGCCGGTGCCTCGGGCGCGGGGGCTTGCGCCTCGGGCGAGGCGGGGGCCGAGGCTTGCGGCGCGGCCCCGTCGATCACGGCGAGTGCGACACCGACGTCGACGGTGTCCCCCTCCTGCACGAGGATGGCGGTCAGGACCCCTTCGGCCGGGGACGGGACCTCGGAGTCGACCTTGTCGGTCGAGACCTCGAAGAGGGGCTCGTCGCGGGCCACGGTGTCACCGACGGCCTTGAACCACTTGGTGATGGTCCCCTCGGTCACGGTCTCGCCCAGCTGCGGCATGGTCACGTCAGGCAACGTGCAGCCCCCTTCCGGTCAGTGCCAGCACCGTCTCGCCGAACGTCTCCGACAGCGACGGGTGCGGTTGGATGAACTGTGCCACCTCGTCGGCGGTGGCCTCCCAGTTGACCGCCAGGTAGCCGGCGCCCAGCTGCTCGGTGACCCAGGGCCCGACCATGTGGACGCCGAGGATCCGCCCGGTCGTCCCGTCGGGGCGCCGCTCGGCCACCAATTTGACCATGCCTTCGGTGTCCCCGACGATCCGGGCCCGGCTGTTCCCGCCGAAGGGGTCCTTCTTGACCACGACCTCGAGTCCGGCCGCCCGGGCCGCCGCTTCGGTCATCCCGGCAAAGGCGACCTCGGGGTGACAGTAGATGGCCCACGGCACCCGCGAGTAGTCGACGGGAAGGACCGGCTCGCCCAGGATCGACTTGACGACGACGATGGCCTCGGCAAACGCCACGTGGGCCAGCTGCGGGGTCCCTGCGACCACGTCACCCACCGCCCAGACGCCGGGAGCCGACGTGCGCATGACGGCGTCGGCGACCACGAAGCCACGCTCGTCGATGGTCACACCGGCCCCGTCGGTCACCAGTCCCTCGGTCCGCGGACGGCGGCCGACCGACACCACCACGGCGTCCACGGCGAGCTCTTCGCCGTCGCCGTAGGAGACGACGGTGCCTCCCGACGGCACCGGCGTGTGCCCGTGCAGGGTGACGCCGGCCTTGACGTCGATCCCCCGCTTCTTGAACGAGCGGACGACGGTCCGGACCACGTCGTCGTCGCAGCCGCTGAGGATGGTCGGCAGCGCCTCGAACACGGTCACGGTCGAGCCCAGGTCGGCGAACATCGAGGCGAACTCGCAGCCGATGGCGCCGCCCCCGATGACGGCCACCGAGGCCGGGAGTGCGTCGAGGGCGAGCACCTCGTCCGAGGTCAGGACCACCGTCCCGTCGATGTCGAAGCCCGGGATCGTGCGGGGCACCGAGCCGGCGGCGAGCACGATGTCGTCACCGGTCACCTCGACGGAGGTGCCGTCGGAGCCGGCGATGCGGACCCGGTGGTCGGCGAGCAGGGTCCCGCTCCCGTTGAACACGGTGACGCCCCGGCCCTTCAGGAGTCCCGAGAGTCCGGAAAAGAGCTGGTCGACGACCTGCTGCTTGCGCTCCTGGCTCACCGAGAACTTGACAGTCGGATTGGCCTGATCGGCACCGGTGGTGATGCCGAAGTCGGCGGACGACCGGACCGTCCGGTAGACGGAAGCCGTCTCGAGGAACGCCTTCGCCGGTACGCAGCCACGGTGCAGGCAGGTCCCGCCCACCTTGTCCAGTTCCACCACGGCCACCGAGAGTCCGGCGGCGGCGCCGTAGAGGGCGGTGGCGTACCCACCGGGTCCTCCACCCACGACGACCACGTCGAAGTGGTCCGACTCCCCGGATCCTGCCCCTGTTCCCCCCGCTGCGGTCTGCTCCGTTGCCACCTCGGGTTCCGTGGGAACCACCTCCATCAGGATGTCGTCGTGTCGGCCGTCGGCCGTCGGGCGCTCGTGGGTCCGTGCGGCACGCGTGCTGACCAGCCTACCGGTCCGCGCCCGAATCCCACTTCGGCATCGCGGCACCCGTCTCACGCGACGGGCACGTCCGGTCGGCGCCCCCGCGCGGACACGAGCGGTGCCGTCGTGAGGTCGAGCCCGCCGGCGGCCAGGTTGGCCAGGTGACGATCGATCTCGGCATCGGTCGCCGCTCCGCCGCCGACCAGGGCATCCCGGAGCTGCTCCACCGTGATCCGCTCGAGTACGGCACCGACGGGACCGGCGACCGGGAAGGAGGCGTCCGCGCTGACGTCGACGAGTCCGACGTCGCGGAGGAGCCGCGGAAGCGTGCGCCCGAAGGCCAGGTCCGCGCCCCGCTCGGCCAGCAGCACCCGGAACCCGGCGCGGATGCGGTTGGCGAGCTCCTCGTCGGGCCCCCGTTCGTAGATGCACGCGAGCGGCTGCAAGGCGGGATCGGCGTCCTCCAGGACCAGCCAGCCGCCGGGCCGCAGGGCCCGGGCCAGGGACGCCGCGACCTCGGTCCGGGACGGCAGGTGCACGAGGACGAGGCGGGCGTGGATGAGGTCGAACGGCCCGCCCGGAGGCTGATCGGAGGTGACGTCGTGGACGAGTGCGGTGACCCCCTCCGGTGGATCCCCGAATCGGGAGAGGTCGAGGTCGGTGGCCACCACCGAACCGGTCCGCCCCACCGTCCGCGCCAGCCAGGCACTCACCGTCGGACCTCCGGCGCCGACCTCCCAGCAGCGCCAGCCCGCGCCGACCCCCGTGGCCCCGAGGTGGAGGAACGACACGGGATCGAAGAGCCGGGCGATGGCGGCCAACCGTGTGCCCGCGCCGTCCAGCCGGTTGTCCAGGAGGTAGCGCCCGTTGCCGGCCCCGTCCACGTGCCCGGATCCGGGAGCGATCAGGACAGCACCCGGTGGCGGAAGTTCCGGAGGCCCAGACCGAGGAAGGCCACCAGGAAGGCGACGAGCACGGGATAGACCACGTAGAGCGGCATGTGCGGGGCGTCGGTGAAGGCGGCCCGCATCCCCTCGTTGATGTAGATCAGCGGGTTGACGAGCACGAGCGTCTGCAACCAGTGCCACCCGCCGACCTGGACCGGGGCGAGCCGGGTGTAGGCGTAGTAGGTGCCGCCGAGGAACGTCACCGGCAGGATGATGAACCCGAACATGAGGCCGATGTTGCGTGGCTCGAAGCTCGTACCGAGCAGCAGCCCGAGCGACGCCATCGTCACGCAGGCCAGCGGGACGACGGTGACGACCACCCACCAGTGGAGCGACAGGTGCGCCTCGACCCCCTCGGCATGGACGACCGAGGCGATGGGGAGGACGAGCGCCGCCGACAGCAGGCCCTGGGTCGCCCCGGAGAGCACCTTGGCCACGGCCACGAGCCAGATGGGGCACGGGGCCTGGACCCGGTCCTCGATCTCGCGGGTGTAGCCGAACTCCTGGGACATGGTGAGCGCCACCGACTGCACGCCCTGGAACAGGATCGAGATGCCGACCACCCCGGGGACCAGGACCGTGGCGAACTCCGACTGCGCCGCCTGGTTCGCGCCGCCGATCCCCTGGCCGATCTTGGGGAAGACGTAGAGGAACACGAAGCACAGGAGGAACGGCTGGATCAGCGTCCGGGCGACGAACTCGAAGAGGTGCCTGCGCAGGACCACGAGGTCACGGAGGATCAGGGCCCACAGCGCGCTCCGGCCGGCGGCCAGGGCGGAGTGCCCGGGTCGCAGTCGGACGGAGGGAGGGGTGGAGGAGGCGACGACGGCCATCAGTCGCGGAGCTCCTTGCCGGTGAGTTCGATGAACACCGTCTCGAGGGTGGGCTCGGTCACCGAGATGTCGAGGACCGGGAATCCCGCGTCCTCGGCGCCGGTGACGACGGCGGGCAGGAGCCGGCCCTTCCCCTTCACGTGGATCTCGACCCCGCCGTCGACCGGGCGGGTCTGCGTGATCCCGGGGACCCGCTCGACCAGCGCCCGCCCCAGGGCGTCCCGGTCGCCGACCGCGGTCACGGTGACGATGGTGTCGGCGTCGATCTGGCTCGTGAGGGCGGCCGGGGTGTCGAGCGCCAGGATCCTTCCCCTGTCCATGATGGCGACCCGTCCGCACAGTTGGTCGGCCTCCTCCATGTAGTGCGTGGTGAGGAGGATCGTCTGGCCGTCCCGGTTCAGCTCGCGGAGGACGTCCCACAGCGCCAGTCGGCTCTGTGGGTCGAGGCCCGCGGTCGGCTCGTCGAGGAAGAGCACCGCCGGTCGGTGGAAGATCGCCCTCGCGACCATGAGGCGCTGGGCCATGCCGCCGGACAGGGCGTAGACCGACGACGATGCCCAGTTGTCGAGCTGGAACTGTTCGAGCAGCCGGTCGGCCTCGCGGCGGGACTCCTTCGCCGGGATCCCGAACAGCCGGCCGTGGAAGTAGAGGTTCTCCCAGACCGTCAGCTGGCGGTCCAGGGTGTTCTGCTGGCTGACGATGCCGAGGATCTGCTTGGCCAGCGCCGGGTGGCGGACGACGTCGATGCCGCCGACATGGGCCGAGCCCGAGGTCGGTGTCACCCGGGTGGTGAGCATCCCGGCGGTGGTCGTCTTGCCGGCTCCGTTCGGGCCGAGCAACCCGAAGATCTCCCCCGTTGCGACCACCAGGTCGAGGTCGTCGACCGCCCGGAGGTCGGACCCGGGGTAGACCTTGGTCAGCCGCTCGGTGCGGATGATGTCGGGGACTCGGTCCACCGGTCCGACGGTCGGGGACGGGCTGGTCGTGGTCATAGGAACGACCCGACCCTACCCGCCGCCTCCGACCGGCCGGAAGTGGGTGACGCCAGGCGCCCGGTGGAACGGGGCCCGGCGCCGCGCCCTGCTACTTGGGCGGCATCCGGATGCCGCCGTCGAGGCGGATGACCTCGGCGTTGAGGTAGCTGTTGGTGGCGATGTGGGCCACCAGGGCGCCGTACTCGGCCGGGTTGCCCAGGCGCTTCGGGAAGTTGACCGACTGGGCCAGCGCGTCGCGGGCCTCGTCGGGCAGCATGGCCAGCAGCGGGGTGTCGAACAGGCCCGGGGCGATGGCAAGGACGCGGATGCCGACGACGGCGAGGTCGCGGGCGGCGGGCAGCGTCATGCCGACGACGGCGCCCTTCGATGCCGAGTAGGCCAGCTGCCCGATCTGACCGTCGAACGCGGCGACCGAGGCGGTGTTGACGATCACGCCGCGCTCGCCGTTGGCCTGCGGCTCGACGGTGGCCATGGCAGACGCCGCCTTCGTCATCACGTTGAACGTCCCGATGACGTTCAGGTCCTGGATGAACTTGAACGGGGCGAGGTCGTGGGGCGAGCCGTCCCGGTTGATGACGCGTCCGACCCAGCCGGTCCCGGCACAGTTCACGGCGATCCGCAGGTTCCCGCCGTCGGCCGCCTGGTCGACCGCCTTCTGGCAGTCGTCCGGATCGGTGACGTCACCGGCCACGTAGTTGGCGGTGCCGCCGATCTCGGCCACGACCTCCTTGGCCCGCTCCTCGTTGCGGTCGAACACGGTGACGCGCACGCCGTCGGAGGCGAGCTTGCGGGCCGTCGCCTCACCCAGGCCCGAGGCGCCTCCCGTGATGATTGCCGAACTTCCGTTGATCTCCATGGCGAGAGATTACGGGAGCAGCTGCCCTTGGCCAAAACCCGGGTCCGGCGGCGGCCCCGTGGCGTCCTGACGGGCGGCTGCGGCCGTGGCCAGGGCGTCGACGACATCGTTCATCCGGTCGCCCGAGTGTCCCTTGACCCAGGCGAAGGTGACGGGGCGGGACGGGTCGAGGGCCAGGGCGAAGAGCCGCTCCCACAGGTCCCGGTTGGCCACAGGCTTCCCCTGGGAGTTCTTCCACCCCCGACGCCTCCAGCCCGCGTACCACTGCTGGCGGAAGCAATTGACGACGTAGGTGGAGTCGCTGACCACGTGGACCGCGCCCGGCAGCGACTCGAGGGCCCGGATCACGGCCAGGACCTCCATCCGCTGGTTGGTGGTGTGTGGCTCGCCGCCCGAGTCCGACGGTCCGCCGTCGACGGCCCACGCCCATCCGCCGGGCCCCGGGTTCCCGAGGCACGAGCCGTCGGTGTAGGCGATGGTCGGCGCGTCGTCCATGACCCCAGCATGCCCGCTCGACGCGCGCACCGGGCGCACGCCCCGACCCGGGGTCCGGCGGCGGCACGACCCGGCCCGGGTCCCGTCCGGGATCGGCCCGACGGCGCGGAGGAGCCGCCGTGGTGGGAACATGGGCGGGATGCTCTTCGACGGAGTCGCCCATCAGCTTCCCGATCTCGACCCGGTGGAGACCGAGGAATGGCTGGCCGCCTTCGACGACGTGGTCCGGGTCCACGGTCGCAACCGGGCCCGGTACCTCCTCATGCGGGTCCTGGAGCGGGCCCGTCACGCCCAGGTGGACTTCCCGATTCCGGTGTCGACCCCGTACGTGAACACCATCCCGTCCGACGCCGAGCCGGAGTTCCCCGGGGACGAGCACCTCGAGCGCCGCATCCGCGCGTACATCCGGTGGAACGCCGCCGTCATGGTCGTCCGGGCCAACATCCGCTCCGACGCCATCGGCGGCCACCTCGCCACCTACGCCAGTTCGGCGGCGCTGTACGAGGTCGGGTTCAACCACTTCTTCCGGGGCAAGGACGACGGCCCGGGCGACCAGGTGTACTTCCAGGGCCACGCCTCGCCGGGCATCTACGGCCGGGCGTTCGTCGAGGGCCGCCTGTCCGAGGACGAGCTCGACAACTTCCGCTTCGAGGTCGGGGGCGACGGCCTGTCCTCCTATCCCCATCCCCGGCTGATGCCCGGATTCTGGGAGTACCCCACGGTGTCGATGGGGCTGGGCCCGGTCAACGCCATCGCCCAGGCCCACCTGGCCCGCTATCTCGAGGCGCGCGACCTCGCCGACACCTCGCGGAGCCGGGTGTGGGGCTTCGTGGGCGACGGAGAGTTCGACGAGCCCGAGACGATGGCCCTCCTCGGCATGGCCGGCCGCGAGCACCTCGACAACCTCACCCTCGTCGTCAACTGCAACCTGCAGCGCCTCGACGGGCCGGTGCGCGGCAACGGGAAGGTCATCCAGGAGTTCGAGGCCACCCTGCGCGGGGCGGGCTGGAACGTGATCAAGGTGATCTGGGGTCGGAACTGGGACGAACTGCTCGCCCGCGACGTGGACGGCCTCCTGCTGGCGAAGATGAACGAGACTGTCGACGGGGAGTTCCAGAAGTACTCGACCGAGCCGGGCGCGTACATCCGGGAGCACTTCTTCGGGCCCGACCCCCGGCTACGGGCCCTGGTCGAGCACCTGAGCGACGCCGAGCTGCAGAGCCTCCCCCGGGGTGGCCACGACTACCGGAAGCTCTATGCCGCCTACCGGGCGGCCACGGAGCACACCGGCGCCCCCACGGCCATCCTGGCCAAGACCGTCAAGGGCTGGACGCTCGGACCCGAGATCGAGTCCCGGAACGCCACCCACCAGATCAAGAAGCTGACGAAGGACCAGCTGCGTGCGCTGCGCGACCGGCTCTTCCTGCACGAGGAGATCGCCGAGGCCGACCTCGACGCCGACCTCCCGCCCTACTACCGCCCCACCCCGGACTCCCCCGCCGGCCGCTACCTGGCCGAACGGCGACGGGCGCTGGGCGGCCCGCTGCCCCGTCGGGTGGTGCGCGCCGCCCCCCTGCCACCTCCGGAGCCGTCCGGGTTCGCCGACCTGCTCGCCGGCTCGGGCCGCCAGGAGGTCTCGACCACGATGGCCTTCGCCCGCCTCCTCCGGTCGCTCACCCGCGACCCCGGGATCGGCCGGCGCGTCGTGCCGATCGTGTCCGACGAGGCCCGGACCTTCGGACTGGAGTCGATCATCAGCGAGGTCCAGATCTACGCGCCGGACGGCCAGCACTACACGCCGGTGGACGCCGGCCTCGCCCTCCACTACGCCGAGAGTGCCACCGGCCAGGTGCTCCAGGAAGGCATCACCGAGACGGGGGCCACGGCCACGTTCACGGCGGCGGCCACCGCGTACGCCACGTGGGGCGAGTCGCTCATCCCGTGCTACCTCTTCTATTCGATGTTCGGGTTCCAGCGGGTGGGCGACCTGCTGTGGGCGCTCGGCGACAGCCGGGGCCGCGGCTTCCTGCTCGGGTGCACGGCGGGGCGGACCACCCTCAACGGCGAGGGGCTCCAGCACCAGGACGGGCACTCGCTGCTCCTGGCGTCGGCCTACCCCTCGGTCGCCGCGTACGACCCGGCGTTCGCCTACGAGCTGGCGGTCCTGATGGAGGACGGGATCCGACGGATGACCGGGCCGGACGCGGAGGACCGGTACTGGTACCTGACCCTCTACAACGAGAACTACACCATGCCGGCCCTGCCCGACGACCCGGACGAGGCCGAGCGGGTGCGCCTCGGGACGGTCCGCGGGATGTACCGCTTCGCCGGGCCTCCCGAAGGCGTGGGCCCGGACGCCCCCCGCGCCACCGTCCTGTTCTCGGGGACGGCCTGGCGGGCGGCGGCGGAGGCCCGGGAGCTGCTGGCCGGGACGTGGGGCGTGGCCACCGACATCTGGTCGGTCACCTCGTACAAGTCGCTGCGCGAGGAGGCACTCGCCGCGGAACGCCACGACCGCCTCCACCCCGACGAGGCCGGCAGGGTGCCGCTGGTCACCCGCGAGCTCGGAGGCCCGGCCGGGCCGATCGTGGCCGTCACCGACTACATGCGGGCGGTGCCCGACCAGGTGGCCCGCTGGATGCCGCGTCCGTACACCTCGCTCGGCACCGACGGCTTCGGGCGCTCCGACACCCGGGAGGTGCTCCGACGCTTCTTCGAGATCGACGCCGCCCACGTCGTCGTGGCCGTGCTCGGGGGCCTCGAGGCGGACGGCGCCGTGCCCCGGGGCACGGCGGCCAAGGCCGTCGTCACCTACGGAATCGACCCCGACACCTCCGACCCCTGGTCCGTCTGACCGGCGCCGGCCGGACGGCCGACCCGGCTCCGCCCGGCTCGCTGCCCAGCTCGGAGGTGCCACCCGTTCCGGCCCCCCACGGGAGGACGCAGTCCCTCGGACCCATCGCGGGGCGCGCCGTGAGGTAGCTCCGGGGTACCCGACTAGCCTGGGTGGGTGCTGTGGCTCACCAGTGACACCGATGCGGACGCGCTGCTGTCGTCCGAACCTCTGGCCCTCCTGATCGGCATGGTCCTCGACCAGCAGATCCCGATGGAACGCGCCTTCCGGGCGCCGTTCGACCTGAAGGAACGCCTCGGGGGTGCTCTGGACCCGGCTGCGATCGCCGCCATGCCTCCCGACGACCTCGCCGCCGTGTTCGCCGCCAAACCGGCACTCCACCGCTTCCCCCGGTCCATGGCCGGGCGGGTCCAGGAGGTGTGTGCGGCCGTGCTCCAGACCTACGGTGGCGACACCTCGGCGATCTGGACCACGGCGTCGGACGGCAAGGAGCTGCTCGCCCACGTGAAGGCGCTCCCCGGCTTCGGCGACCAGAAGGCCCGCATCTTCGTCGCCCTTCTGGGCAAGCAGCTCGGGGTCCGGCCCCCGGGGTGGGACGTGGCTGCCGGGGCCTACGGGGAGTCCGGGGCCTACCGGTCGGTGGCCGACATCGACTCGCCCGAGGCCCTGGCCAAGGTTCGCCAGTTCAAGCAGGCGATGAAGGCCGAGGCCCGGGCCAAGCTCCCCACTCCCGGGTGACGGCGACCGTGGGCGGTCGGGACCGCTGGGACCTCGCCCGACGGCGTCTCTACCTGTGCACACCGGACCGGCCCGACCTCGACGTCTTCGTGGGACGCTGCATCGAGGGCGGGGTCGACCTGGTCCAGCTCCGGGAGAAGGACCTCGACGACGCGGCACTGGTCCGGCGGGCCACCGTCGTCCGACGGGTGTGCGCGGCGGCGGGGGTCCCCTTCGTGCTGAACGACCGGCCCGACCTGGCGGCGGAGGTGGGGGCCGACGGCGTCCACGTGGGCCAGGACGACGCGTCGGCCGGAGCCGCCCGGGCCACCATCGGCCCCGATGCCCTGGTCGGCCTCTCGACCCACGCCTCCGCCGAGCTCGACGTCGCCGTCGGCGACCTCCCGGGATCGACGCCCGCTCCGGTCGACTACCTGTCGGCCGGCCCGGTGGTGCCCACGCCGACCAAGCCCGGCCGGCCGGGCACGGGCACCGGCTACCTCGCCGAGGCCGTCACCCGGTCCCCGTGGCCCGTGTGGGTCACCGGCGGCGTCGAGCCGGACCGCGTCGGTGCACTGGTGCGGGCCGGGGCCCGGCACTTCGTGGCGGTCCGGTGGCTGGTCGGCGCCGACGATCCCGAGCGTGCCGCCCGGGCACTGCGCTCGTCCATCGATCGGGCACTCGACGACGTGGGCGCCGGAGGTCGACGCACGCTGTGACGGCAACGTCCGAGGCGGTCCCGGCGGGCGGGTAGGGACGTCGACCCGGGTCCGGGGACGCACCCGGGGCCCGGACCGGCACCCCGCTCCGGGCTCAGCCGGCGCTCTGGCCCGGGCCGGAGACGATCTTCGCCCCCTTGGGCAGGGACACGCCCGGCGACGACCCGACGTCCGAGATGTCGAGCCGGATGGCCCCCCCGGGGATCCCGGCGGTGAACCTCGACACGTAGTTGCCGGTGACGGTGTAGGTCAGCTTCTCCGTCTGGCCGCCCTGGGACAGGGTCACCGTGGTCGTCGAGCCCGACCGCGTCGTCGGGCAGGACGGGGCGCCGTGGCAGTTCCAGTAGGGGAGGTAGGCGTGGGCCGGGTCCACGGCCTGGGCACCGGTCGTCGGCTGCTTGTAGAAGGTGAGGGGGGCGCCGGTGACACGGGCCGAACGCGTGACGCTGATGTACTCGGTCGAGCCGATGATCACCAGGTACGTGCGGCGGCCCGCACTCTGGAGCCACCCGCCGAGCCGGTCCGGGGCCTGGTAGACGAGACTCGCCGTCTGGCTGCCCTGGGGTGTCTTCTCGACCAGGTACTCGCTGTAGCTCGGCGACGCCAGGGTGGTCTTGACCGCCTGGCCCAGGTCGGTCCCGCTCTGGCTCTGCGCGACGCCCAGGACGGCCGCGCCGAGTCCTACCAGGGAAAGCACACCCAACAGGACGAAACTCAGGTACTTCCGCATGTCACTCACTTCCGGGACGGGTGGCGAGCCCGGGGTCGTCGTGACCCCGGGGGAAGCCCGGGCAGGGGCCCGGAGCTCACGCTACCGGGTGGGGTGGCGCCTCAGATGCCGATGCGCTGGGCCAGCAGCTCCCGGTGGTAGGACGGATCGCCCAGCATGAGCTCCGAGGACTTCGCCCTCTTGAAGTACAGGTGGGCCGGGTGCTCCCACGTGAAGCCGATGCCACCGTGGATCTGGATGGTCTCGGCGGCGGCGTGGAAGTACGCCTCCGAGCAGTAGGACTTGGCCAGGCTGGCCACGACCGGGAGCTCGTCGGAGTCCTCCGAGGCGGCCCAGCCGGCGTAGTACGCGGCGGACTTGGCCGACTCGACCTCGAGCAGCATGTCGGCGCACTTGTGCTTGATGGCCTGGAAGCTGCCGATGGGCCGCCCGAACTGGATCCGGGTCTTGGCGTACTCGACGGAGCTCTCCAGGCACCGCTGCGCGCCGCCGACCTGCTCGGCCGCTAGCGCCACGGCGGCCAGGTCGAGGGTCTTGGACAGCCCGGCCTCGGCACCGCCGTCGGTCCCGATGAGCCACGCCGGGGTGCCGGCGAACTCGAGGCGTGCCTGCTTGCGGGTCTGGTCCATGGTGGCCAGCGGCGTGCGGGTCAGGCCGGCGGCATCGCTACGGACCCCGAACAGCGACAGGCCGGCGTCGGTACGCCCGACCACCAGGATCAGGTCGGCGACGTGGCCGTCGATGACGAAGGACTTGTGCCCGTCGAGCGACCAGCCGTCGCCCGAGGGGGTGGCGGCCAGGGTGATGCCGTCCGCGTCCCACCGGCCGGAGTCCTCGGTGAAGGCCAGGGTGGCGATGGTCTCGCCGGCGGCGATGCCCGGCAGCAGGTCCTCCTGCGCCTTCGTGTCGCCCGAGGTGAGGAGGGCGTTGGCGGCCAGCGCCACGGTCGAGAAGAACGGGGCGCACAGCAGGGCGGCGCCCATCTCCTCGAGCACCACGATCAGCTCGACATAGGTGAAGCCGCTTCCGCCGAACTCCTCGGGGATGATCAGCGACTGCAGGCCGAGCTGCTCCGCCATCTGGGTCCAGACCTCGGGGTCGTAGCCGTCGGTCGTCTCCATCAGGCGCCGGACCTCGGTCTCGGGGGACTTGTCGTCGAGGAACCGGCGCACCGACTTGCGGAGCTCGTCCTGCTCCTCGCTGAAAGCGAAGTTCATAATCTCTCCATCCGGTGGAGTCCCCCACCGGGGACGTCGTGTGGTGCCCACACCGGGGCAACTGCCCTGTTTGTCTACCAGAACCGTGCCGACATTGACCAACAGGGGACGGACCCGTGACGAGCGGGTGACCGGCCCCCGCTACGCTCGGCGGAGAGGAGGTGGCATCCATGGCCGACACCGTCATCGACTACCAGGACACCGCGGTCGAGGTCCACCGAGTGGTGGTGGGACCGGTCGAGAACAACGTCTACATCGTGCGGTGCCGGGAGTCGGGCGACTCGCTGCTGATCGACGCCGCGAACGAGCACGACCTCCTCCTCGAGCTGTGCCGGGACCTGAACGTGCGTCAGGTGGTCGAGACACACGGCCACTGGGACCACATCCAGGCCGTGGAGGCCGTGCGCGACGCCGGGATCGACGTGGCCGTCACCCGGGCGGATGCCGCCATGCTCCCCTCCTACGACCAGATCCTCGAGGACGAATCGGTCGTGACGGTCGGACGGCTGCGGGTGGCCACCATCGCCACGCCGGGCCACACGCCCGGATCGATGTGCTTCGCCGTCGAGGGCACGCCGCTCCTGTTCAGCGGGGACACGCTGTTCCCGGGGGGACCGGGCAACACCTCGTTCGAGGACGCCGACTTCGGCACCATCATCGCCTCGATCGAGGACCGGCTGTTCGGCGCCTTCGCCGCCGACACCCTGGTGCTGCCGGGACACGGGTCGGGAACGACCATCGGGACGGAGTCCCCACATCTCGCCGAGTGGATCGAGCGGGGTTGGTAGCACCGGCCGGTACTGGTACTGGTGCCGGTGCCACCGGCACCAGTACCACCGGCACCACCGTGGACGCGCCGCTCAGACCGCCGTCGACGGGCGTCGGGGCTCGTGGATGACCTCGATCTCGGGCGGCAGCCCACTGATCGACACCCCGCCGGGGACCTGGTCGCCGACCTCGACGGTGACGCGCGAGCCGGCCAGCGGGATCCCCTCGACCTTGAGGTAGCCGATGCCCTCGGGCAGGTTGGGGCAGAGCCACGTCTTGCCGTAGGGGATCCACGGGTCGAGGCGCAGGAGGGTCCGCAGGCACAGGAGCGGCGAAGCGGCCGACCATGCCTGCGGTGAGCACGAGGTCGGATACCCGACCGGCACCTCCAGTTCGCCTCGGTCCAGCCCGCTGAAGAGCTCGGGCAGCCGGCCGCCCTGGGCCGAGGCGGCGTCCAGGAGCCCGAAGATCAACTGCTGCGCGGCCCCGTCGAAGCCGTAGCGGGCGAGTCCGGCGGCGACGATCGCCGTGTCGTGCGGCCACACCGAGCCGCAGTGGTAGCTGATCGGGTTGTAGCCCCCCGTGTCGCTCGACAGGGTGCGCAGACCCCATCCCGTGAACATCGCAGGCGACACCAGGGCCTGGGCGACCTGGCGCGCCTTGTCCTCGTCGATGATCCCGGTCCACAGGCAGTGACCGATGTTGGAGGTCAGCGAATCGATCGGCTTCTTGTCGGCGTCGAGACCGACGGCGAACCAGCCCTTCTCCTCCAGCCAGAAGTCCCGGTTGAAGTTCGCCTTCAGGTGCGCGGCCTTGGAGCGGAACCGCTCGTAGTTCACCGTGTCCCCGGCCTCGAAGGCGAAGTGCGCGCTGGCCAGGTAGGCGCCGTAGGTGTAGGCCTGCACCTCGGCGAGGGCGATCGGCGCCTCGGCCACCCGGCCGTCGCCATAGCGGATGCCGTCCCAGCTGTCCTTCCATCCCTGGTTGGCCAGTCCCCGGTCTGTAGCCCGCCGGTACTCCACGTAGCCGTCGCCGTCGGAGTCGCCGAAGTGCTCGATCCACTCGATGGCCCGCGCCGCGTTGGGGAGGAGCTCGTCGACCAGCTCACGGGCGACGCCCCACCGGCGCAGCTCGCCCAGCAGCATGACGAAGAGCGGGGTGGCGTCGGCCGTCCCGTAGTAGATGCTTCCCCCGCCGAGCGAGAGCGACGCAGCATCGCCGAAGCGCATCTCGTGGAGGATGCGGCCCGGCTCCTCCTCGTGACGGGGATCGATCTCGGTGCCCTGGAAGCGGGCGAGCGTCTGCAGCACGCCGGTGGCCAGATCGGGATCGACGAGCAGTGCCATCCACGCGGTCAGGAGCGAGTCGCGCCCGAACACGGTCATGAACCACGGCGCCCCGGCGGCCACCACCACCCGCTCGGGGTAGTCGGGGTCGAAGATCCGGAGCGCACCGAGGTCCTCGGCACTGCGTGCCACGACCTCCTTCAGCACCGGATGGTCGGTCTCCACCTTCGGAACCTGCCGCCGCCACTCGGCCAGGCGCTCGCTGGGGATCGCCCGCTCGACGGGCTGGCCGCACTGGTACTTGGGGGCAAACACGGCGCCGTCGATCACCGGGCCGACCTCGATGCACGTGCACCACTCGCCCCGCGCCGGAACCACCACCTCGAAGGTGAGGAGCCCGGGTGCGACGGCGGCAGCTCCCGTGGTCCGCAGCTCGACGCCGCGGGACACCGCGCCCCGCTCGTAGGTGTACGTCAGCGAGGCCCGGGCTCCCTCGGCCGCCCCGCCCGTTCCTCCCGGTCCTCCCGGTCCGTCGGACGCCACGCTGGTCACCGCCCCGTTGGCGCCCCCGGCGGCGACCCGCCCCTCCTTGACGGCGAACAGGTCGGCGAAATCGGCCTCGACCAGGACCTCGAGGGTGCAGGCCGTGGCCTCGTCGGAGAAGTTCCGCAGGGTCAGCTCCTCACGCATCCCCTGGCCGACGTGGCGGCTGCGGAAGATCATGAGGGTCGAGTCGGCCCGACCGGGCGCCGGCAGGTTCCGGGAGACGAACGTCGCACTGAACGGGTCGTCGGTCACCGCGGCGAGCGGCTCGGCCCGGGACCCGTCCACCAGGACCTCGAACCGTGAGACGATGCGGGTGTCGCGGAAGAAGAGGCCCTGCGCCGCGCCGGGCGAGATATCGCCGGCGCTGCCGCTGATGGCGAACGTCGACTCGTCGACGAGGGTCACCGCACCCGTGCCCGAGCCCAGCTGGGTCACCGGGCCGGCATAGTTCCAGGGGTCGGGCATCCCGGTACCGTACCGCCGGCCCGGGTGGATCGGGAATTCCCCCTGGTCAGCGCCGGCGCTCGCCAGAGCCCGGCATTCCGGCCGCAATTCCCCCTATCGCCGTAGGAGAAATGGCGGGGACGGGCTACACTCGGGGTCGTGCCACCCGTGTCCGATGCCGCTGCAGCCCCTCCCTCCGACGCCGCGAAACCGCCCCTCCTCCGCATCACCGGGCTGCACGCGTCCGTCGACGGCAGGCCGATCCTGCAGGGCATCGACCTCACCGTCGAGTCTGGCCGGGTCCACGCCGTCATGGGCCCCAACGGCTCGGGCAAGTCGACGCTGGCCAACGTGCTGCTCGGCAATCCGGCCTACGAGGTCACCGCCGGGTCCATCCTCTTCAAGGGCGAGGACATCACCTCGTGGGCGACGGACGTCCGCGGCAAGGCCGGCATCTTCCTGGCCTTCCAGGACCCCGAGTCGATCGGCGGGGTCCCGGTGATCCAGTTCCTCCGCCAGGCCCTCTCCGCCCGCCGGGGCACGGACCTCTCGGTTCTCGAGGTGCGCCTCCTGATGATGGAGTGGATGGAGAAGTTGGGCATGGACCCGGCGTTCGGCGAGCGCCACCTCAACGACGGGTTCTCCGGCGGGGAGAAGAAGCGCAACGAGATCCTCCAGATGGCGATGCTCGAACCCGAGCTCGCCGTCCTCGACGAGACGGACTCCGGGCTCGACGTCGACGCGCTGCGCACGGTCGCCCGCGGCGTCCACACGGTGCGCTCGGCCCGTCCGGACCTCGGCGTCCTCGTGATCAGCCACTACCAGCGCATGCTCGAGGAGCTCGATGCCGACCGCGTCCACGTGCTCGTCGACGGCAGGATCGTCGACGAGGGCGGTCCGGAGCTCGGAGCCCGCCTCGAGGCAGAGGGGTACGACGCATGGCGGACCTGACCGCCGCCGGTACGCCGCCCGCTCCGGCGCTCGATGTCGCCACACTGCGCAAGGACTTCCCGTTGCTCGCCCGCGAGGTCCATGGCCGGCCCATCACCTACCTCGACTCGGCGGCGTCGTCCCAGCGGCCCACCGCGGTGCTCGACGCCATGCGCGAGTACGACGAGACCACGCACGCCAACGTGCACCGGGGCGTGTACGCCATCGCCGAGGAGGCCACCCGGCGCTTCGAGGCGGCGAGGACCAACGTCGGCAGGTTCATCGGGGCACCCGACCCGGGCCGGGAGGTCGTCTTCGCCAAGAACGCCACCGAGGCCCTCAACCTCGTAGCCCACGCATGGGGACGCACCCACCTCGGTCGGGGCGACGTGGTCGTGCTCACGGAGATGGAGCACCACGCCAACATCGTGCCGTGGCACATGCTGGCCGCCGAACGGGGGATCGAGCTGCGCTGGCTCCCCGTGGACGACGACGGCAGGCTCGTGCTCGACGACCTCGACGCCGTCCTGGACGGGGCCCGGCTGCTCAGCCTGACGTGCATGTCCAATGTGCTCGGCACCCTGAACCCCGTGGCCCAGCTGGCCGCCGCCGCCCACGACGCCGGCGCGATCGTGGTGGCCGACGCCTGCCAGTCCGTCCCCCACCTGCCGACCGACGTCGCCGCGCTGGGTGTCGACTTCCTGGCCTTCAGCGCCCACAAGATGCTCGGACCCACCGGCATCGGCGTCCTGTGGGGACGCGAGGCGCTGCTGGCCGAGCTGCCGCCGTTCCTGGGCGGTGGCGAGATGATCCTCGACGTCCGCAAGGACGGCTTCACCCCCAACGACATCCCGTGGCGCTTCGAGGCCGGCACCCCCCCGATCACCGAGGCCATCGGCCTCGGGGCCGCCGTCGACTACCTGAGGGCGGTGGGGATGGATGCGGTCCGTGCCCACGAGCAGTCGTTGACGGCGTACGCCCTGCAGGCGCTGGCGGACCGATTCGGCGACGGCATCCGGATCTTCGGACCGCCCGGGACCGAGGACCGGGGCGGAGTGATCTCGTTCGCCTTCGGCGATGTCCACCCCCATGACGTCTCCCAGATCCTCGACGAGTACGGGGTGTGCGTCCGGGCCGGCCACCACTGCGCCAAGCCCCTCATGCGCCGGCTGGGGGTCACCGCCACCGCCCGGGCCTCGTTCGGCCCGTACAACGACGAACACGACGTCGACACCCTCGTCGACGCGCTCGACGCCGCGGGGAGGTTCTTCGCATGAACGACCCCCGGTACGCTGGACAACGGGTGCGGACGCATCCGCGAGACGAAGGGATGTCGGCCTGATGCCCGGCCTCGAAGACCTCTACCGCGAGATCATCCTCGACCACTACCGCTCGCCGCGGAACCGCGGCGAACTCGAGTCGCCGCCGGCGGTGCGGGTCGAGGGGTTCAACCCCCTCTGCGGCGACGAGATCGTGGTGACCATCGACGTGGAGGGCGACGTGGTGGCCGACATCAAGATCGCCGGAACCGGATGCTCGATCAGCCAGTCGTCGGCCTCGCTGATGTCCGCGGCCGTCAAGGGCCGGTCGGTCGTGGAGGCGCGCGAGCTGATCGCCACCTTCAAGGGGATGATGTCGATCCACGAGGCGACCCTGCCGGCGGACGCCGGATCGGGGGAGGCCGGTGCCGTGCCCCCCGAGGCCGCCGAGCCCGAGGCGATCGACGTCGATGCCCTGGGTGAGCTCGCCGCGCTCCAGGGCGTGGTCAAGTTCCCGGTACGGATCAAGTGCGCCACGCTGAGCTGGAACACGTTGGCCCAGGGTCTGGACGAGGCCGCCGCACCCGCGTCCGCCTGACCCGCCACGCCGC
The DNA here is from genome assembly GCA_035534835.1 of Acidimicrobiales bacterium. Lineage (GTDB taxonomy): Bacteria > Actinomycetota > Acidimicrobiia > Acidimicrobiales > RAAP-2 > Bog-756. The sequence goes on along the minus strand of DATLRE010000050.1, from coordinate 3,386 downwards.
ACGCCCACCGGCCCGGCTGCCACGGCCCACCGGACTCCCCACCGGAGGACCGCATCCGCGCGCCCGCGTCCGCCGTCGGCCGTCGGCAACCCCGGGTCCGACCGGGCGGGCCGGTCCTTCCGGACCCTCGGTCAGCAGGGTGTCGGGTCGAAGTTCGTCTGGATCGTGGTCGTGGTCAGCGCCGGAGCCGTCGTCGCCGGCGTGCTCCCACCCGTCGAGTAGGTGGGCGGTGGGACCGTCGACGTGGTGGTCGAGGTGGAGACCGGGCCGTACGGTCCGGGCGCCGGGGTGAGCGGGACCGGGGCCGGACCGTGCAGGAACTGGCTGATCACCTGGTTGGCCTGGGGCTGCTGCACATACAGGATCGACCCGAGGTAGCCGAACTCCGAGGAGTTCGACGAGTAGGTCGGCAGCGTGGCGGTGGCCAGCGAGGTCGAGGCGAACGACCGGAATTCGCGCGCCAGCGACACCAGCTGGCTGATGGTGAAGGTCGAGTCGATCGTCACCCCCTGGACCACCGATCCGATGAAGGCGTTGAGTGTCAGCGGGTTGTACTGCTTCTCGGCCTGGTTGATGAGGGCCTTCAGGAAGGCGTTCTGGCGCTGGATCCTCCCGAAGTCGCTGGTGCCGTCGTACTGCCAGTACCCGTTGGCGTAGTACTGGTAGTGCCGGCTGCGGGCCACCGCCAGCGAGTAGCCGCCGTTCAGGTGCTGGCAGCCCGGCGTGGTGATGTCGAGGCCCGTGTAGGCGTCCTTCGCCGGGTAGGGGAAGTCGAGGTTGACCCCGCCGATGGCGTCCACCGCCCCCCGGAACCCGATGAAGTTCAACTGCACCACGTGCTCGATGGCGATCCCGAAATTGGCCTCGATGGTCTGGACCAGCTGGTCCGGTCCGTCGTTGTAGGTGGCGTTGATCCGGTTGTACCTGCCCACCTGACTGGTGTTCCCCGCCACCGTGACCACCGTGTCCCGCGGGATCGACAGCACGCTGACCTGGCCGGTGGCCGGGACCACGTGGACGATCTTGACGACGTCGCTGCGTTGCCCGCCGGCCGTCGTGGTGTTGCCGTAGGCGTTCTGCGCGGCGCCGGTGATCCCGACCCGGGTGTCCGATCCGATCAGCAACACGTTGAACGGCGCCCCGACCGGGGCCACACGGAGGTGCTTCACCGTCACCTTGGTCACCTGGTTGAAGCGGTACTGCACGTAGGCGTACCCCGAGCCGACGGCCACGATGGCGAGGGAAACCAGGACCACCCCGGCGAGCAGCACCCGGTCGATCCAGGTCCGCTTGGACTTCGCCTTCCGTGACCTCGGAGCCCGCCCGCCTCCGCCCGAGGCCGCCTCGCGGCGTTCCTTCCGGGTGAGTGGGACCCCGAGGTCACCTCCCCCGGTCGCGGCCACCGAGCCCATGGCCGCGAGCATGTCGGCCCCGGACCCGGCGGCGGGAGAGAACTCCGGCGTGGGTGCGGCCGCGGGCGTGGGTGCGGTGCCCGGCTCCGTCGATCCCGACGCATCCGGCAGGCCCGACGCCGACACGACACCGGTCCGGTCGTCACCCGCAGGGGACGCGGCCTCGACCTCCGGTGCCATCGGTGCATCCGCCGCGCCCGGGACAGGGCCCGGGGGGGCGATCTCGTCCGGGCGCCGCCTGGGACTGTGCGCGCCTCCCCGGCGTCGGTCTCGGCGGGCCATTGCCCGACGCTACCAATCCCCGATCCGGCCCGGTGATCAGACGCTCGTGCCGCCACCGGGCGGCACCCGCTCAGCCTGGATCCACCGAATTGGTTCCACACCCGGCCTCAGCTGAGGCGTGACCATACGCGGAAAATGCCCCCTGAGTTGGGAAGATGTGACTCGCTGAAGCACACATCCACCAACTGCAGAAAGGCATCATTCCGGTGCACACAGAATCGCACAGTCCGACCCGTCTTGCAGTGACCTTCGACGACGACAAGGCGGTGGCCGGGGCCGGCCTGGCGCTGGTGGCCACCCTGTCGGAACGGCTCGGGATCGGCGAGTTGGCCAATGAACTGGTCGACCTCGGCGACCGTCCCGGTCACGCGGTGCCAGGTCGCAAGGTGCTCACCCTCGTGCACGCCATGGTGGTCGGGGCCGACTGCATCGACGACGCCGATGTGTTGCGGTCCGGATCGACCGGGCGGGTCCTCGGGCACCGGGTGATGGCACCTTCCACCCTCGGCACCTTCCTGCGGGCCTTCACCTTCGGTCACGTCCGCCAGCTCGATGCGTTGAGCGAGGCGGTCCTGGCCCGGGCCTGGGCGATGGGTGCCGGACCCGGTGAGGATGCCCTGACCGTCGATGTCGACTCCACCATCTGTGAGGTCTACGGCTACCAGAAGCACGGCGCCGCCTACGGCTACACCAAGGTGCTCGGCCAGCACCCGCTGGTGGCCACCCGGGCCGACACCGGCGAGGTGCTCCACCTCCGCCACCGGAAGGGGTCGGCCAACGCCGGACGTGGTGGCCCACGCTTCGTCCGGGAGCTGATCGGCCGGATCCGCCGGTGCGGGGGGAGCGGCCCGGTGACCCTTCGGGCCGACTCGGGGTTCCACTCGAAACACGTCATCGCCGCCTGTCGGGACCACGACGTGCGCTACTCGATCACCGTCAACCAGAACAAGAGCGTGGTCAAGGCCATCGAGGCCATCGACGAGGCGACCTGGACGGGTATCGACTACACGCTCGGCGGCGTGGCGTCGGTCTCGGAGTGCCCCTATGGCGACGGGCACCGTCTGGTGGTCCGCCGCACCCGGTTCTGCGCCACCCAGGCCGAGCTGTTCCCCTCGTGGCGCTACCACGCCTTCCTCACCGATCGGGAGGGAACTGCGGTCGACCTCGACGCCGACCACCGCCGCCACGCCGTGGTCGAGCTCGCCATCCGGGACCTGAAGGAAGGGGCCGGGCTCTCGCACTGCCCCTCGGGGGACTTCAATGCCAATGCGGCCTGGGCCGTCCTCACCACCATCGCCCACAACATGCTCCGGTGGCTGTCCCGCCTCGGGCTGGATCACCAGGGACCGGTTGTGGCCAAGACCATCCGGCGGAAGTTCATCACGGTCCCCGGTCGTCTCACCCACCGATCACGACGACCAGCGCTCCACCTGCCCACCTCGTGGCCGTGGGCCACCGAATGGACAGCGTGTTTCGAACGCCTGCGGTCACTGCCCCTTCGCACCTGACCTCACGATCCGGGGTGGCCCGCTGCGGCCCAGCCACTCCCAGTCCGACCACACCGCCCGAACCCCTGATCGGTCACGCCCAGATTCGTTCTGTGGTCACCAAACGGACGCGGTGGCGCAAACCGCCAGCCCAATCTGTCGCTCCAGACGATTCACCGGACCATTTCGGTGGATCCAGGCTCAG
>DATLRE010000049.1:0-34677 GCA_035534835.1 Acidimicrobiales bacterium | reverse complement strand
CGCGAGCGTCAACGTCACCTACAACGTCAACCAGGCCAAGACGGCGATCGCCCACGGCGGCATCTTCGGGCAGGGACTGTTCAAGGGGGCCCAGACCAACCTGGCCTACGTTCCCGAGCAGCAGACCGACTTCATCTTCTCGGCGGTCGGGGAGCAGCTCGGCTTCGTCGGCGCCGGCGTCCTGCTGGTGCTCTACGGGGTGGTGGCGTGGCGGGTCCTGCGCGTGGCCCAACTGGCCAAGGACACCTTCGGCCGGCTGCTCTGCTCCGGGGTGTTCGCCCTCCTCGTGTTCTCGGTGTTCGAGAACGTGGGTATGAACATGGGGATCATGCCGGTGGCCGGCATCCCCCTGCCGTTCCTCTCCTACGGCGGTTCGGCGATGATCGGGTTCATGGCCGCCATCGGCATCGTCACGAGCGTCCACTACCGGAGCACCCGGTGACGGTACCCGAGCAGGTTCCGACCGACCTGGCCACCGCCGACCTGGCCGCGCCGGGGCCCGCCGCCGACCTGGCCGCGCCCGGACCCACGGAGCCGCCCGAATCCTCGGACCTGTCCGGACCCACGGAGCCGCCCGGGCCGCCCGGGCCGCCCGAATCCGACGATCCGACCGAGTCTTCAGCGCCGCCCGACCTGCCCGTGCCGGCCGGGTCCGCCCCGGGGAGTCCCGGACCGACCGACCCCGGTACCACGCCCGTCGACTTCCGCATGACGATCGTCGCGTCGATCACCCTCGACCTTCCCGACCAGCACCCGTCGGTGGTCCTCCGGGAGATCGACACCCCGCGGCGCCAGCTGACGTTCCCGATCGGCCTGCCCGACGCCGTGGCGCTGTCCCACGCGCAGCGCCGGATCCCCACGCCGCGGCCCCTGACCCACGAGCTCCTGAGCGACGTGCTCCAGCACTTCGACATCGACGTGGTGGCTGTCCGCATCGTCGGGCGCTCGGGGAGTCTCCACTTCGCCGAGTTGGACCTGCGGGGCCGCTCGGGCCGCTCGGTGCTGTCGTGCCGTCCGAGCGACGCCCTGACGGTGGCGCTCCACCAGCCGGTGCAGGTGCCGATCCTCGTCGACGCCCGCCTGCTGGCCGGCGACGGCGACGTGGCACCTCCCGGGGCGGACGTCTGACGCGGGGGAGTTACCCGACGGGGGCGGGCGGCCCGGCGCGGACTGCTCACGGCGCGCTCGACCTCAGCGGCCCGGTGACCGCGGACCGGTCCGCGGTCAGTCAGCTCCCGGTCAGCAGCCTCCGGCGGCGCTCCAGGTCCTCCTCGTACTTGGCCTGTTCGGCCGAGTCGACGCCGGCGGACCCCTCGTCCGAGATCCGCATGAGCACGGCGACCAGCACGTAGTTGGCGATGAGGGCCGACCCGCCGTAGGAGACGAAGGGCAGGGTGATGCCGGTGAGGGGAAGCAGGCGGACGATCCCCCCGATGATGAAGAAGGCCTGGAACCCGATGATGATGGTCAGGCCGGTCGCCGTCAGTTTGGCGAACTCGGAGCGGGCCGACTGCGCGATCCGCAGACCGGCCCCGACGAGGAGCAGGAAGGCGACGATCACCATGGTCGAGCCCAGCAGGCCCATCTCCTCGCCGATGACGCCGAAGATGAAGTCGGTGCGCGAGGTGGTGCTGAGGGTGTAGGCGAGGGAGCCGAGTCCGAGCCCCGAGCCCCCCACGCCGCCGCTCCCCATGGCGTACCAGGTCTGGACCAGCTGGTAGCCGCTGGTATTGGCGACCTTCCACGGGTCCAGCCAGTCCTGCACGCGCACGTGGGTCTGGCTGAAGTACTTGGCGGAGATGTAGGCGCCGATGGCGAACAGGACCACACCCAGCACCAGGTAGCCGGTCCGGCCCGTGGTGACCCACAGCAGGCCGATGAACAGGGTGAACAGGAGCGCCGAGAACCCGATGTCGTGCTCGAGGCTCATCACGAGGACGGCGAAGGCCCAGGCCAGCACGATCGGGACGAGAGGGCGCGGGTCCAGCACCAGCCGGTTCCCGAACCGGGCCGTCGGGATGGTGAGGAGCTCGCGCTTGTCGGCGAAGTACGACGCGAAGAAGACGCACAGCACGATCTTCGCCAGCTCCACCGGCTGGAACTCGAACGACCCGAACTGGATCCACAGCCGGGCGCCGCCGATGTTCCTCCCCAGACCCGGGACCAGGGGCAGCAGCAGCAGGACGACGCCGGCGGACAGCAGGAGGTAACGGTAGCGGTCGAGGTCCCGCGACCGCCGCACGGCGAACAGGGTGATCACGTAGGCCGCCACCCCGACTGCCGTCCACGCGGCCTGCAGCGGTGCGTAGTGCTTGCCCGTCCCGAGGTCGATCCGGGAGATCATGACGTAGCCCAGTCCGTTGAGCAGGAACACGATGGGCATGACCACGGCGTTGGCGTCGGGGGCGAAGATCCGGTTGGCCACGTGGGTGACCCCGCCGAGCAGGAGGATCGAGACCAGCAGCGGGGCGAGGTCCGACGGCACCTTGGCCGTGTTGCCCAGGATCATCAGCACGTAGGTGGCGACGATGATCCCACCGGCGGCCACCAGGAGTCCGAGTTCGGTGCGCCGGCGCGCCTTGACCCCACGGCGCGACCGGTTCGAGGTGGAGGAACGCAGGGTCAGGAGCGGCACCTCGGCGAGCCTACCGGTGCCCGGGACCGGGGCGGGGGAGCGTGGGGCCGGTGGCGATCGGCCCGACGCGGTCTCCGGTCGGGGCGCCGCCGGCGCCGACCCGGGCCCGGGCCCGGGGATACCATGGCGCGACGATGATCGTCCGACCCGCCTGCCCGAGCCGAGTCCGGGCGCCCCGGGCGTGATCGACCCGGCGGTGGCGCCCGACCTGCGTGGCGAGGCGCAGGTCGCCCCGGCCGCGGGAGACGGCGCCGAGGTCGAACCGATCCGGTCACCCGAGCGTTTCGCCAACCGGGAGCTGTCGTGGCTGGACTTCGCCGACCGCCTCCTGGACCTGGCCGCCGACGGGCGCGAGCCACTGCTCGAGCGGGTTCGGTTCCTCGCCATCTTCGCCGAGGGGCTCGACGAGTTCTTCCAGGTCCGGGTGGCCGGGCTCGAGGACCAGGTGGCCGCCGGCCTGCGCGCCCGTTCGCCCGACGGCCGCAGCCCGGGAGATCAGCTCCGGGCCATCACCGAACGGGTGACCGCCCTGGTCGACCGCCAGAGCCGGGTCTTCGCCGACATGGTGCTGCCGTCGCTGACGGTCGCCGGCATCGAGCTGTCGGACTGGCACCAGCTCGACGAGGCGGACCGGCACCACCTGGACGAGGTGTACCAGCGGGCGATCTTCCCCGTCCTGACCCCGCTCGCCGTGGATCCGGGCCATCCCTTCCCCTACATCTCGAACCTGTGCCTGAACCTGGTGGTCCGGGTGGTCGACCCGAGGACGGACGAGCAGCGGATCGCGCGGGTCAAGGTCCCGCCACTCCTGCCGCGCTTCGTCGTGCTGCCCGACGCCCGCCGGATCGTGCCCGTGGAGCAGGTCATCGCCGCCCATCTGGACAGCCTGTTCCCCTCGATGACGGTGGCCGAGCACCACGTGTTCCGGGTGACCCGGAACGCCGACCTGAGCGTCGACGAGGACGATGCCCAGGATCTGCTGGCCGCCGTCGAGCTCGAGCTCCACCGGCGGCGGTTCGGTCAGGCGGTCCGCCTCGAGGTGGCCGCGGCGATCTCGACCGAGCTGCTCGAGATGCTGGTGACCGAGGTCGACGTACCCGAGGACAGCGTGTACCTGGCCGACGTGCCCATCGACCTCGGGGGGCTGCGCGCCGTGGCCGAGCTGGACCGCCCGGACCTGGCGCCGGAGCCGTGGGCACCCCTGGTGCCGCCCCTGCTGGCCGACGGTGCGGACCTGTTCGAGGTCCTGGGGGCGGGCGACGTCCTCCTGCACCACCCCTACGAGTCCTTCGCCGCCTCCGTCGAGGCGTTCGTCGAGCGCGCCGCGTCGGACCCCGACGTCCTGGCCATCAAACAGACCCTGTACCGGACGGGGACCGACAGCCCCATCGTCGGCTCCCTGATCAAGGCGTCCCACTCGGGCAAGCAGGTCACGGCGGTGGTCGAGCTGCAGGCCCGCTTCGACGAGCGGGCCAACATCGCCTGGGCCCGGGCCCTCGAGGAGGCCGGCGTCCAGGTCGTCTACGGGCTCCGCCACATCAAGACGCACTGCAAGATGTCGCTCGTCATCCGGCGCGAGGGTGACCGGACCCGGCGCTACTGCCACGTGGGCAGCGGCAACTACAACTCGGTGACGGCGCAGACCTACGAGGACATCGGCCTGCTGACGGCCGATCCCGACATCGGCGCCGACGTGGCCGAGGTGTTCAACCTGCTGACGGGCTCCGGCTCCGAGGTGGTGCTCCGCCGCCTGGTGGTGTCCCCGCTGACCACCCGGCCCGAGGTGCTCGCCGCCATCGACTCCGAGGCGGCGGCCGGGCCCACCGGGCGCATCGTGCTCAAGACCAACGGACTGACCGACCCCGACGTGATCGACGCCCTGTACCGGGCCTCGGCCGCCGGGACGTCGATCGACCTCGTGGTGCGGGGCCGGTGCAGCCTACGACCCGGGGTGCCGGGTCTGTCCGACAACATCCGGGTGCGGTCCATCGTCGGGCGATTCCTCGAGCACTCGCGCATCTTCCGCTTCGGTGGCGACCACGGACGCCCGCTGCGGATCTCGTTCGGGTCGCCGGACATGATGGAGCGCAACCTGGACCGGCGGGTCGAGGTGATCGTGCCCGTCCAGGACCCCGACATCCAGCAGGCCCTCGTGGACATGCTGGACGCGGCCCTGGCCGACCGTTCGAACTCGTGGACGCTCGGGGCCGACGGCACGTGGTCCCGGGTGGCGCCGCCGCCGCCCGACGAGCCCGGCTTCAGCCTGCAGGATCAGTGCCGAGCGCTGGCCCTCGAAGCACTGCGGCGTCGCCGAGATGCGGCCCAGGCCGTCCCGACGCTGCGTGCGGCGGATCCTGCGGACGCGCCGGGTGCGTCGCTCGTGGCCCCGGCGGCCCCGGAGGTCGGGACTGCGGCGGACCGTCCGGCCGCCCGGGTTCCGTGGTGGCGCCGCCTGTTCGGGCGCTCCGGCCGGACGCGGTAGCCAGGGCGCGGGCGGCCCGGCCCCGGACGGCGGCCATGCGCCGGTGGAGCCGCAGCAGGACCGATCGCCGCTGCAGCTCGAGCGAGGCGTAGGCGAGCCCCCCGAAGGGGATGGGGAGCCAGAAGTTCACCGCCCGGTAGGCGAGCACACCCGACAGCGCCTGGCCGTCGGGCAGGCCGAATCCGGCAAGCATGGTCACGAGCACGAACTCGACGACGCCGAGGCCTCCCGGCGTGATCGGGATGGCGGCCAGGATGTAGGCGAGCCCGTAGGCCGTGAGCAGGTCCACCGGCGAGATGACGTGGCTGAACGCGGCCACGAACACCCACAGCGAGGCCGCGTCGAGGAGCCAGTTCGCCGCCGCCCAGCCGCCGGCCCGCCACAGCAGCGGTCGATCGTCCACCAGGACGCCGAACCGCCGGGCCAGGCGCTCCACCAGCGAGGTGAACCGGTCGGCGTCGAGGAACCGGATGTGCCCGGACACGGCCCGGATGACCCGGCTGGCCCGCTCCTGCCCCCGGGTGAGGAGGTAGAAGAGCCCGCCGAAGGCGCCGAGCAGTATGACGCCGATGCCGGCGGCCACCAGGACGAGGATGGAGGCGGAGGTCGACCCGTCGGCGCCGAGCCCGGCCGGGACCCGGAATCCGTGGAGGACGAGGAAGGCCACGAGCGAGCACCAGAAGAGCACGTTGAGCACGACCGCCGAGCCGATGCCCTGTGTGCCGAGGGCGAACCCGGTGTCGGCGCCGGACACCCCGGACTGGGTGAGCAGCCGGTAACCGAGCGCGGCGCCCGGGGCGGTCCCCCCGGGTGAGACGTGGCTGAGGGCGAGGGTGGACAGGTTGATCCGGAAGAGGCGGAGGCGTTTCGGGCCACCGGGCGGCAGCACCGAGTGCGTGAGTTGGGCGTAGGCGGCCAGGGCGGCGATCTCGAGGAGCACGCCGAGGGCGAGGTAGGCGACGTTGATGTGGGCGAGGGCGTCGACCTGGCTGCGGTGGCTGGCGAGGAGCGGCAGGGCGACGTAGAAGACGAACAGGAAGGCGAGGACGGTGGCCACGCTCACCCGGACCTCCCGGCGGACGAACGGCCCGCGGTGCCACCACCGTGCCCTCCGGGCGTCCGGCGCCGGATCACCCTGCGGCACGTCTGCCGTCGCGGCCTCCACGACCCCATGTTGGCACGGCGCGACCCACCGGACCTGTAATGCTGAGGTCGTGGCCGACCCGGACGACCAGTACGACGAGGGTGCTCGGACACCGCCGGCGGTCGGGGCCGGGTCGCCGGGGGAGCGGGCAGGCCCGCTCGACGGGACCGAGGCGCCCCGCCGGGAACGCCTGTTCGCGGCGGCATCGGCGCGGGGCGTCCCGCTGCGCACGATCCTCACCGTCGATGCCGTGGTCATCGTCACCTGGGTGCTCTACCGTCTCCTCGGCCGCCTGCGCGAGGTCATCCTCTGGGTGCTGATCGCCGCGTTCATCGCCCTGGTCCTCAATCCGGCCGTCGCCGCCCTGCAGCGCCACCGGTTCCGGCGGGGCGCCGCGGTGGGTGTGGTGTTCGCCGTGGCGGTCCTGGTCTTCGCCGGCCTGCTCGCCCTGTTCGGGTACCCGCTGGTGAATTCGCTCACCCGGGTGGCCGAACGCCTGCCGACCATGGTGGACCAGGTCCAGAAGGGCCACGGCTGGCTGGCCCACACCCTCCAACGCCTGCACCTGCTCACGTGGGTGCAGAACAACGCCCCGAAGCTGAAGCAGTACGCCAACAACCTGGGCAAGCCGGCCCTGTCGTTGGGGGCGAACCTGTCCCGGGCGGTCATCACCACCATGGTCGCCCTGACGACCATCGCCTTCTTGTCGTTGTTCATGCTGCTGGAGGCTCCGGTGCTGCGCGAGGGACTGCTCGGCACCATGAACCCGAACCTCCGACGGTCGGTGACCGACGTGTCGGCGACGGTGTCGCGGGCGGTGACGGCCTACGTGCTCGGGACGGCCGCCATGGGCCTGATGTTCGGCCTGGTCATCCTGGTCGCCATGGTGATCCTAGGGGTCCCGTTCGCCCTGCTGATCAGCCTGTGGGTGGCCCTGGTGGCGATGATCCCCCTCGTCGGCGGACTGATCGCCGGGGTGCCGGCGGTGGTGCTCGCCACCCTCCACTCTCCGACGGCCGGGGTCGTCACCCTGGTCGTCTTCGTCGGGTTCCAGCTGGTGGAGAACCACTTCATCTATCCGGTGGTGATGAGCCGGACCGTCCGGATGAACCCGCTGTGGGTCCTGCTCTCCGTGCTCATCGGGGCCAACCTGGGCGGCGTGTTCGGCTCCACGCTGGGCGCGCTGACCGGGGCGCTGGTGGCGATCCCCGTGGGCGGGGCCGTCCAGGTGATCTTCCGGGAGGTGTGGAACCGCACCCGCGCCGTGCCGGGCGGCCCGTTGCCCGATGCACCACCCGGTTCCCGGACGGGGCGTGCCGGGGCCGCCGAGGGACCGCCGGCGGGGGGACTCCCGACGGGCTGAGCCCGGCACGGGTCGGGGCCGGTGGTCCCGTAAGCTGTTCCGATGGACGTCCTGGTGGTCCTGCCCACCTACAACGAGTCGGACAACATCGGCCACGTGCTGCACCGCATCCGCGGCGCGCTGCCCGACGCCACCGTCCTGGTCGTCGACGACGGCAGCCCCGACGGGACGGCGGACGCCGCGGAGGTGCTGGGCAAGGAGCTCGGGAACGTCGAGGTCATGCGACGGGAGGCGAAGTCGGGTCTCGGGAGCGCGTACCGGGCCGGGTTCCGGTGGGGTCTCGACCGTGGCTTCGACGCCTGCATCGAGATCGACGCAGACCTCTCCCACGAGCCCGAGGCGCTGCCGTCCCTCGTCGGACCGGTCTCGGGGGGCGCGGAGCTGGTGATCGGCTCCCGCTACGTCCCCGGGGGCGTGATCCCCAACTGGGCCTGGCACCGGCGCCTCCTGTCCCGGGGCGGGAACACCTACGCCTCGGCCCTGCTCGGGCTGGGGGTGGCCGACGCCACGGCCGGCTTCCGGTGCTACGCCGCGTCGCTGCTCCAGCGGATCGACCTGGACCAGGTCCGGGCGGAGGGCTACGGGTTCCAGATCGAGATGACGTACGCCGCCAAGCGGGCCGGGGCGCGCATCCTCGAGGTGCCCATCCGCTTCGTCGACCGGGTGGAGGGGGAGTCGAAGATGTCCGCGTTCATCGTGTTCGAGGCGCTCGGGCTGGTCACCCTGTGGGGGATCCAGCGTCTGGTGGGCTCGACGCGCGGGCAGCCCGAGGTCGTCCGCGCCTGAGGCGCCCCGATCGTGACGGAGCCGCTCCGCGTCCTCGTCGTCGACGACGAGCCCTACATCACCGACGTACTGGCTTCCGCGCTCGTCTTCGAGGGGTTCGTCACCGAGGAGGCCGCCACCGTGGCGGAAGCGCTGGCCAAGGCCCGCCGGGGCGACTTCGACTGCATCGTGCTCGACGTGATGCTGCCCGACGGGGACGGCTTCGACGTGTGCCGGACGCTGCGCGACGAGGACATCGCCACCCCGGTCCTGTTCCTGACGGCCCGTGACGCCGGCGCCGACAAGCTCGAGGGACTGGCCCTGGGCGACGACTACGTGACGAAGCCCTTCCACATCGACGAACTGGTCGCCCGGATCCGCGCCGTCCTGCGCCGGTCGGCGCCGTCCCGGTTCGGAGGGGACGAGCCCCGGCTGCGCTACGCCGACCTCGTCGTCGACCTCGACACCCACGAGGCATGGCGGGGCGGCCGCCCGCTCGACCTCACGGCCACCGAGTTCCGCCTGCTGGCCTTCCTGTCCGCGAATCCCCGGCGGGTGCTGTCCCGGAGCCGGATCCTCGACGAGGTGTGGCAGGAGGGCTTCGACGGCGACTCCAACATCGTGGAGATCTACATCTCCTACCTCCGCAAGAAGGTGGACCGGGACGGCCCGCCCCTCATCCGGACGGTGCGCGGGGTGGGGTACGCACTGCGGGCGACCCACCGATGAGCCTGCGCCGACGCCTGGTGGTCACCATCGTCGTCGTGGCCGCCGCGGGGCTCGTGGCCGTGGACCTGATCGCACTGTCGTCCCTCCATTCGTTCCTGTACGGCCGGGTGGACAGCCAGCTCACCACCACCGCCCACGAGGTCGCCGCTGTCGTCCGCCATGGCGAGTTCGACGGCCGCCCGTTGACGGCCGCCCAGGTGCGCGGGCGGGTCAGCCCCGACGTCTACGTGCTGGTCCTCGGCCCGACCGGCTCGCCGGTCGTCACGGTCCCTTCCGGGAGCCGCCTCCAGGCCGACCCACCTCCCCGGCTGCCTCACCCCCTGCCCGTGCAACCGTTGAGCGCCGGCACCGGCGGCGACCCACCGTCCCAGGCGTACCGGCCCGCAGCGAGCGCGGTCACGGTCGGGTCCACCGGCGCCCCCGGCCGGGACCACGGGGGAGCCCCGGGCCCGCAGTACCGCCTGCTCGCCGTGGCGGTCCCGGGTCGGACCCTGGTCGTGGCCACCCGCCTGGACTCGGTGACGGCGACGCTCGACTCGCTGCGGGCCGTGCTGGTCGGCCTGACCGTGGGACTGCTCGCGCTGCTGGTGGTGGTCATCACCGTCGTCGTCCGGAGGGGGCTGCGGCCGCTCGAGGACATGTCGCGTGAGGCGGACGCCATCGCCGCCGGGGACCTGACCCGCCGGGTCCACCCGAGTGACGGTTCGACCGAGATCTCGAGACTGGGTCGGGCGCTGAACGGGATGCTGGCCCAGATCGAGACCGCCTTCGCCCAGCGGGCCGGGTCCGAGGAGCGGCTCCGCAGTTTCCTGGCCGATGCCTCCCACGAGCTGCGCACACCGCTGACGTCGATCCAGGGCTACGCCGAACTGCTGCGCAAGGACGCGCTGCCCGACGACGAGGCGCGGGACCGGGCCCTCGAGCGCATCGGGCAGGAAGCGGCCCGGATGGGGGTGCTGGTCGGGGACCTGGCCGTGCTGGCCCGTGAAGGCGAGGGCCCGGTCCCCGAGGTGACGCGGGTGGACCTGGCCGCGCTGGTGGCCGCCGTGGTCGACGACGCCCGGGTGATCGGTGGGGGCCGCCCCCTCGAGCTGTACCGGCCCCGCCCCGTCCCCGTGCTCGGCGACCCGGTGCGTCTGGAACAGCTGGTCCACAACCTGGTAGACAACGCGCTGGCCCACACCCCGCCGGGGACCCCGGTGGAGGTCCGGGTGACCGCAGAGGGGGATCGCGCCGTGCTCGAGGTGCAGGACCACGGGCCCGGTCTCGACGCCGAACAGGCGGCCCGGGTCTTCGACCGCTTCTACCGGGGTACGGCGGTGACGCGGGACAGCGGGTCGGGACTGGGGCTGTTCATCGTGGCCAGCCTGGCCCGGGCCTTCGGGGGCACGGCCTCGGTGGCGTCCGAACCGGGCGCGGGCACAACGTTCACCGTGGAGCTGCCCCTCGACGCCCCGGAGCCGGCGGAACCCGACCCCCGGCCCGGCGGGACGCGGGCGGGCGCCGCCCCCGTCGCGGGAGGACCGGGGGAGGCGGCGCCGGCGCTCCCGGGCACCGGGGCCGGCCGCGGGTGACGGCTCCGGACCTGGCGACGATCGACCGAGGCGCCGGGCCGCCGGTGCTCCTCCTGCACGGCCAGCCGGGCTCGGGCTCGTCGTGGGACCCGGTGACCGACCTGCTGGCCCGCGGGTTCCGGGTCCTGGCCCCCGACCGACCGGGATACGGCGACTCGCCGGGCGAGGCCCGGGGGCTGTCCGAAAACGCCGAGCTGGCCGCCCGGCTGCTCGACTCGCTCGGGACGGGCCCGACCACGGTGGTCGCCCACAGCTGGTCGGGGGGTGCAGCGGTGCTGCTGGCCGACCGGCGTCCCGACCTGGTCCAGGGTCTGGTGCTGGTGGGGGCGGCCTGCACCCCGGACAGCCTGGACGCCACCGACCGCCTGTTGGCCCTTCCCGTCCTGGGTGGCGCCCTGACGGTCGCCGGACTGCTCGCCCTCGGCGAGGTGCTCCCGAAGGTCCGGCGCCGGGCGCCCTGGGTCCCCGAGCGGTACCGCGACCGGTTCCGCACCGCCCTTCCCGACCAGGGGGTGCTCGGTGGCGAGCGGGGCGCACTGGGCCGGCACCGCAGGACGTTCGTGGCCGAGCAGCGGGCGCTGCTGGCGGAGCTGCCCGACGTGACGGCCGCGCTCGGCCGCATCCGGCTTCCGGTGGCCGTCGTGGCGGGAGCGTGGGACCTGGTGGTCCGCCCGTCCTCCGCCCGCACGCTGGCCGGGACGATCCTCGGTGCCGAGCTGGTGGAACTGGCCCGGGCCGGCCATTTCGTGGCCCGCGACGCCCCCGAGGCGCTCGCTGCGGTGGTCGCCCGCGTCGCCGCCGTCAGTCGCTAGGAGCGGTGTCGAAGGCTGCGCCGGGCGCGAGGGCACCGAACACGGCCCGGAACTTGAGCCCGGTCTCGGCCAACTCGGTGCGCGGGTCGGAGCCGGACACGATCCCGACTCCGGCCGACATGCGGACGGACCGGCCGTCCACGGTCAGGGCGCGGATCCCGACCATCCAGCGGCCGTCGCCGGCCCCGTCGACCCAGCCGACCGGACCGGCGTAGGAGCCGCGGGGGAGCGCTTCGAGCCGGTGGATGAGTTCGGTGGCCGCAGCCCGGGGCACGCCGCCGACGGCCGGGGTGGGGTGGAGGCGGGCCACGAGGTGCAGCGCCGAGGGCAGGGAGCCGTCGGGGCCGGGCCGGAGCGTGCCGTCGATCGACGTGCCGAGGTGGGTGATGGTGTGGAGGTGGACGAGTTCGGGCCGGTCGGGCACGTGGAGGACGGCGGCCACCGGTTCGAGTGCGGCGCGGACGGCGTCGACCACCAGTCGGTGCTCCTCCGCGTCCTTGGCCGACTCGAGGAGGGCGGCGGGCAGCCCGCTCGCGGCATCGGGGGTCCGGTCGGTGGTCCCCGCAAGCGGTCGGCTGCGGAACCGGTCGTGCTCCCGCTCGACCAGCAGCTCGGGACTGGCCCCGACGAACTGGCCGTCCGGCGTCGGGACGCTGAAGACCGTGCAGCTCGGTTCGAGGCCGGACCAGCGGCGGAGCAGGTCGGGCACGTCCACGTCGTCGTCGAGTCGGACGTCGACGGCGCGGGCGAGCACGACCTTGACCACGTCCCGCCGGTGGACGGCATCCACGGCGGCGCCCACCGCCCGCTCGAACTCGTCGTCCCCGGTCAGCGGCACCACCACCGGGGCGACGGGACCGCCGGCGCGGGGCACGGACGCGTCCGTGGCGTCGGCCGCGCGCCGGGCGAGCCGGGAGCGAAGCCCCTCGGCGGTGCGCGGATCGTCCGGGTCGGGCAGTGCCGATCCGGCGGCGGCGACCACGGTGACCCACTCGGTGCCGTCGGGTTCGCGCCCGTAGATGAGCTCGGGGACGACGAGCGCGGCCGGGGACGAGCGCTCGAAGGGGAGGGCGCCGAAGGCCACCACGGCGTGGCCGGGGCCCGCCCGGTCGCCGCCGAGCCGGTCGTCGCAGGCGATGCCGGCCAGCGCGGACGTGACCGCGTCGACGCCGGCGCCGTCGGCCAGTCCCCCCGGGAGCTCGAGGGTCCGCGCCCGTCCCAGACCGACGAGGATGCGATGGCCGTCGGCCACCACGACGCCGGAGCCGCCGGCCAGGGCGAAGGGGTCCAGCGGGACGCCCGTGGGTAGGGGGATCCGGACCGCCGCGTAGCCGACGGGGGCCGTGGGCCCGGCGTCGCCGGGGGCCGCGCCGACCGAGGGCGCCCGGGTGGTCACAGGCGCCCGGACCGTGTGGCGGTGATCAGCTGGCTCAGGCCACCCGACAGTCCCCGGCGGTTGACCGCCGAGAACCCGGCCTCGGCGAGGAGGGACCGGAGCTCGTCGGTCGACGGCAGGTAGGCCGTGGACCGCGGAAGGTACCGGTAGGCGGAACGGTCCGACAGGAGGCCGCCGATGAGGGGAACCACCCGGCGGAACCAGATGCGGTGCCCGGCCCGCAGGAGGCCCCGGTCGGGCTCGGACACCTCGAGGAGGCTGATCCGACCGCCGGGGCGCACGATCCGGCCGAACTCGTGGAAGACGGCCGCCAGCTCGGTGAAGTTGCGCAGGGCGTAGCCACAGGTGATCCCGTCGACGGCGCCGGTGGCCACGGGCAGATCGGCCCCGTCCGCCTGGGCCAGGGGCATCCCGGTGCGGTTGGCGGCGAGCATCCCCCACGACAGGTCCATGCCGACGGCGCGGTAGCCGCCCGTGTGCAGGAGCCGCAGGAAGTCGCCGGTGCCGCAGGCCAGGTCGAGCACCGTCGAACCGGGCGGCAGCCCGAGCGCCCGCAGCGACTGCTTGCGCCACCGGACGTCGAGCCCGAACGTCATGGTGCGGTTGACCAGGTCGTAACGGGGGGCGATGGCGTCGAACATGGACCGCACCAGCTCGGTCTTGGCCGCGCCGGTCGGCAGGTCGGCCTCGCGGGCCCGTGCTGCGGCCTCGAGCGAGATCTCGGTGGCGGTCGGGTCGCCGGTCATCCGGGGGAACCCGCGTCCGCCGGGGACCGGACGAGCGAGTCGGCCCGGACCGCGTCGTCGCCTTCGGCCTCGAGGTGCCCCCACACCGCCTGCCGCTCCTCGTCGGAGCCGACCCGTTCGACGTGCTCGAGGGCGACCTTGACCAGGGTCCGGGTGAAATGGTGGCCGACCAGGGTGTTCACGGCCGGGAGCAGCTCGGCGTACGCACGGACGAGGCCGTCGACCGCCGGGTTGCCGGTGGCGCCGGCCGGGAGTCCCCCGGCCGGGTGGGCGAGGGCGTCGGGCTGGGCGCCGTGGCGGAGCGGCTCGCGCACGTGTCGGGCGAACAGATCGACGGCGGCGCGGGCCACCTCCTCGGTCGCCTCGCTGTGCCGCCGGGCCAGGTCGAGGAGATCGGTCAGGGGGATGCCCCACTCGAGCAGGAGGAGGCCGGCACGGGAGGCGGCGACGTCCTCGGCCGTGTAGCGCTCCTGGCCGCCCACCCGGGTGGGGATGAGGAGCCCCTCGGCCTCGATGGCCTTCAACAGGGCCAGGGGCATACCCGTCGTCGCCGCCAGCTCGGTGAGCGAGTAGGTCACCTCGTCCCCGTCGGCCGTCCCGCCGGCGCCGGACCGGCGCCCCCCCGTGACCGCCCCGCCCGCCCGGCGCGGGACACCGGGGGTGCTCGTTCCGGCCGACCCCGATCCCGGTGCCGTGCCTTCGGGGTGGCCGACTGCCGGCGGGATCCCCGACAGCTGTCCGAGCAGGGCCTCGTCCGCGGCGTCCAGCTCCCCGGTCACCAGTCGGGCGATGGTGGCGAGGGTGAAGCCACGCTGCTGCAGGGCCCGGATGCGCTGCAGCCGGACGAGGTGCCCGTCGCCGTACCAGGCGATGCGGCCGGCGCGTCGGGGCGGCTCGAGCAGTCCCTTGCTCTGGTAGTAGCGGATGGTGTCCACCGACACGTCGGCCTGTGCCGACAGCTGCTCGACCCGCATCTCCATGCCACCACTCTAGGAGTAACCGCTCGTACTGTCGGAGCGCGGCCGATCGGACGGCTCCCACCGGGGATCGTGGCCGGCCGGGGCGGGGCCCCCGGCCGGCACCCGGTCAGGCGTAGTAGCGGTAGACCACCTGGGCGACGCAACTGGGCTTGGGAGAGCCCTCGGTCTCCAGGACCAGGTCGAGCACGACCTGTACGCCGCCGGACACGTCCTCGACCTCGGCCACGGTGGCGCCGACGCGCAGCTTGCTCCCCACCATGACCGGCGAGGGGAAGCGGACCTTGTTGCAGCCGTAGTTGACGCCCATCGAGATCCCGTCGACGTGGAGGACCTCACCGAGGAGCACAGGGGCCAGCGACAGGGTCAGGTAGCCGTGGGCGATGGGCCCGCCGAACGGACCCTTTGCCGCCGCCTCGGGGTCGACGTGGATCCACTGGTGGTCGCCCGTGGCGTCCGCGAACAGGTCGACCTGGGCCTGGTCGACGACGTGCCACTCGCTGTAGCCGAGGTGGGTCCCGACGAGGTCCTTGAACGATTCGATGCCGTGCACGGTGGTAGCCATGGCCCCGACTGTAGGTGAGGGCCCGGGCCGTCACCAGTGGGGCCGGCGGTGGTGAGGCCGCCCTACGCCCGGCGCGCAGTGTCCCCTCACCGGGACCCGGTCGGTACGATCGTCCCCGTGTACGAGGAGCACCAGCACCGCAACGTGAGCGGGGGCGGAGCGCGGGCCGCCGTGTTCGGCATCAGCGACGGCCTGGTCTCCAACGTCTCGCTGATCCTGGGCATGGCCGGGGCACACGCCGGCGCCGGGTCGGTGCGCCTGGCCGGCATCGCCGGGCTGATCGGCGGAGCCTTCTCCATGGCCTCCGGCGAGTACGTGTCCATGCGGGCCCAGTCCGAGCTGATGGAGCGCGAGCTGGACGTCGAGCGGGAGGCGATCGCGGCCGACCCCGAGGACGAACGCCGGGAGCTCGCCGCCCTCTACCGCAGCCGGGGGATCGAGGCCGACCTGGCCGACGAGCTCTCGGTCAAGATGATGCGCGATCCCGACCTGGCCCTCGAGACGCACGCGCGCGAGGAGCTCGGGTTCACGCCGGGCGACACCGGCAGACCGATCGAGGCATCGATCTCGTCGTTCGTGATGTTCGCCGTCGGCGCGGTGATCCCCCTGCTGCCGTGGCTGTTCACCGATGGGGACACTGCACTGTGGTGGTCGGTCGCACTCGGCGCGCTGGCGTCGCTGGCCGTCGGCGCCGCGCTCTCGCTCTTCACCGGGCGCTCGTGGGCGTGGTCCGCCACCCGGCAGCTCCTGATCTCTGCGGCGGCCGCCGCGGTCACCTACTCCATCGGCCACCTCGTCGGCGCCGGCTGACCCGGACGCGACCTCCCGGGACCCGCCGCCGGTCAGGCGGTGGTCGGTGGGACGTCGGCCGCATACGACCGGTCGACGTGGTGGGTGGTGAACCCCAGCGAGGCGTAGAGACGGACGGCGGCGGTGTTGGCGGCGTCGACGTAGAGCATCCCGGTCGCCACGCCCCCCGCCGTGGCCAGCCAGTCGAGTCCGGCGCGGGTCAGCGCCCGGCCGAAGCCGTGCCCGTGGAGGTCGGGGTCGACCGAGATCACGTAGATCTCGCCCAGCGGCGGCCGGGCCCGACCGTGGACCTTGGTCCAGCACGACCCGGCCAGCCGGCCCCCGATCTCCAGGACCCGGAACCCGTCCGGGTCGAACCACGGCTCGGCCTCCCGGGCGAGGAGCGTGGCCAGGTCCCACCGTCCCTGCTCGGGATGGCCGGCGAACGCCCGGTTGTTGACGGCGAGCCAGGCCTGCTCGTCCTCGCCCACCCGGAACGGCCGGGTCGCGACCACCTCGTCGGGCCGGACCGGCGGCGGCAGGGGGAGCGCGCAGCGGAGCTGGACCAGATCGCGCTCGCGGGCCATGCCCCGGGCCGCGGCCCGGGCGTCGTCGTCGGGGCCGGCATGGGTCACCCACAGGCGGAGGTGCCCGCCGCCGGCGGCGGCGAACCCGGCGAGGACGGCGTCGAGGAGTCGGTCCCCGATCCGGACGCCGTGGTCGTCGTCGTCCCGCGTGACGATCTCGGCGCTCGCCGCGGCCCGGTCCCCCTCGTCGTCCACCTGTGCGTAGCCGACCAGCCGGCCGTCGGCCGGGTCGCGGGCCACGACGGCGAGTACGCCGGCACCTGTACCGACGGCCCGTCCGAGCGCCCGGCGCCGGGCCTCGCTCAGTCCGTCGACGCCCCGCTGGCCGGCCACACGGTCGAGCAGGGCGTCGACCTCGGCGACGAGCGCCGGACCCACCGCGCCCACCTGCTCGACGTCGGGCTCGTCCATGGCGCAGAACCTACCGGTATCCTCCGCCCATGGTCCGACCCCGTACGCCCGCCGGCAGGGCCCGGGAGGTCGACGACCGGCTCGGGCGCCTGTACCCCGGCACGACCGCCGAGCTGTGTGCCCTGCACCACGCCGGCGCCTTCCAGCTCCTGGCCGCCACCATCCTGTCGGCCCAGTGCACCGACGAACGCGTCAACCGGACCACGCCGGCGCTGTTCGCCCGGTACCCCGACGCGGCGTCGCTCGCCGAGGCACCCGTCGGGGAGGTCGAGGCGCTGATCCGGCCGACCGGCTTCTACCGGGCCAAGACGCGCAGCCTCCTCGGCATGGCCCGGTCGGTGCGCGACCGGTTCGACGGCGAGGTGCCGTCGCGGATGGCCGATCTGGTGACGTTGCCGGGGGTCGGCCGCAAGACGGCGAACGTGGTGCGCAGTGTGGCCTTCGATCTTCCGGGTCTGCCGGTGGACACCCACGTGCAGCGGCTGTCCCTCCGGTTGGGACTGACCACGGAGACCGACCCGGTCAAGGTGGAGCACGTTCTGGGCGGCATGGTCCCGGCCCGCGATCGGGGCCGGTTCAGCCTCCGTCTGATCCTCCACGGACGGGCCACGTGCCGGGCCCGCTCGCCACGGTGCGAGGACTGCGTGCTCGCCGACTTCTGCCCGTCGGCCTCGCTCGGGGGCGGATCCCGAGGTCCGGGGCGACGACGCGGCGTCCCGGCGACGTCGGGCTGATCGGGGTGTCCGGACGGGGGCGGATCCGGGCGTCCGTCAGGATCGGGCTCGCGGAAATACATGTTGCAGCGGTGCCGAGCGGCGTCGCCAGAAGGTGACCCGGCGAAGAAATCCCGTCGATTCTGGCCCTGTGACCACGAAAAACCGTGCCCTTCGGAAAAATGTTCCGAATTGCACGGCGACATGACTGGCATCTCCCTCGGATTTGTGATGTGCTTTCTTCCGGACCAGTTCCCGCCAACTGGTCCCTTCGAGTAGGGATCGGGATCCGCCGCCCGACCTACTTGCGCGAAGGCACCCTTCGGGGTGCCTTCGCCGCGTCCGGGCACCGGTGCGCCGACCGCCGTCCGCAGGTCACCGTCTTCCGGCTGCCACGGGGGCCGTGGCTCAGCGGCGACCGAGCGCCAGCGCCAGGCGCGCCAGCCGGCGGTTGGCGCTGGCCAGGGAGCGCTCGATGGCGAAGAGCTCGCGTGCCGTCTCCTCGTCCTTCGCGGCGTCGGCCGCCTCGGCGTGGACGGTGACCCGACGGGTCAGCTCGTCGAGCGCGGTGGCGAGGGAGGACAGTTCGGCGGAGCTGGCGGGCATCGGACGATCATGGCACCGCCGGCGCGGCACGGGGCCGCCGGGACGGGACGGCGCGGCCAGGAGGGCCGGCGTCGGCGTTCCGGTAGCATCGACGGGCCATGGCCCTCCGTCGACTCGACCTCCGCGGCTTCGCCGGCGACCGCCGCGAGCTGACGGCGCGCCTGCCCCGGCCGGTCGACGAACAGGACCGGTCCTCCGAGGCGGTGGCGGCCATCATCGCCGAGGTGCGGGCCGGCGGTGACGACGCCCTGCGCGCCTGCACGGCCCGGTACGACCACGTCGACCTCGACGAGCTC
This sequence comes from Acidimicrobiales bacterium, assembly GCA_035534835.1. GTDB lineage: Bacteria > Actinomycetota > Acidimicrobiia > Acidimicrobiales > RAAP-2 > Bog-756. Next base: position 16,087 of record DATLRE010000049.1, on the reverse strand, counting down.
CGGGTGCCCGCCGCCGAGCTCCGGGCCGCCCTCACCCGCATCCCGCCGTCCCTGCAGGAGGCGCTCGACGTCGCCCACGACCGGATCCTCGCCTACCACGCCCACGAGGCGGGCGACGAGCCCGGCGACTTCACGTCGGGAGGGATCACCGTCCGTCACCTGGTCCGGCCCGTCGACCGGGCCGGCTGCTACGCGCCCGGGGGCCGGGCGCGCTATCCGTCGACGGTCCTCATGTGCGCGGTCCCGGCGCACGTGGCCGGCGTCGAGGAGATCGTCCTGTGCGTGCCGCCGGGCCCCGACGGCCGGGTCGACGACGCCACGTTGGCGGCCGCCGCGGTGGCCGGGGTGACGGAGGTCTACCGGGTGGGCGGGGCCCAGGCCGTCGCGGCCATGGCGTACGGGACGGAGAGCATCGCCGCCGTCGACGTCATCGTCGGCCCCGGCAACCGGTACGTGGCCGAGGCCAAGCGCCAGGTGTCCGGGGTCGTGGGCGTGGCCTCCGCGTTCGCCGGCCCCTCCGAGGTCGTGGTCGTCGCCGGCCCCGACACCCCGCCCGAGTACGCCGCCATCGACCTGGTGGTCCAGGCCGAGCACGGACCCGACGGTCTGGCCTGGCTCGTCACCTGGTCCGAGGAGATCGCCGACGCCGTGGACGCCGCCGTGGACCGGATCGTGGCCGAGTCGCCCCGTCGGGCGGACCTCGAGGCCACGTTGGGCGCCGGCGGTTGGGCCGTTCTGGTGGACGGCCCGAAGCAGGCCGCCGCCGTGTCCAACGTGGTGGCGCCGGAGCACCTCGAACTCCTCACCAAGCACGCCGACGCCATCCTCGGCAACATCCGGTCGGCCGGCGCCGTCTTCCTCGGCACCAACGCACCGGCCAGCATCGGCGACTACCTGGCCGGCCCCAACCACGTCCTGCCCACCAACCGCACGGCCCGGTTCGCCAGCGCCCTCCGGGTGGACGACTTCCGCAAGCACATCCACGCCGTGCGCGTCGAGGACGAGGCCGTGCGGGCCCTCGGCCCCCACGTGGTGACCCTGGCCGAGACCGAGGGCCTGCCGGCCCACGCCCGGTCGGTCGAGCTCCGATGGCCGGGGTAGCGGCGGGGTCGGGCGGGCTCCCGCGGGTCCGCTCCGACCTGACCGCCCTGGTCGGCTACCACTCGGTCCAGGTCGACGTCGCCGTCCGCCTCAACACCAACGAGTCGCCGCTGCCGCCGCCCCAGGCGTGGCAGGAGGCGCTGGCCGCGGCCGTGGCCGACGTCGACTTCCACCGGTACCCCGATCGCGAGGCCACCGACCTGCGCCGGGCCCTGGCCGAGAGCCACGGCGTCGGTGTCAACCAGGTGTTCTGCGCCAACGGCTCGAACGAGGTCCTCCAGTGCCTCCTGCTGGCCTATGGCGGGCCCGGTCGCGCCGTCGCGCTGTTCGAGCCGACGTACACGCTGCACGGCCACATCGCCCGGATCACCGGAACGGCAGTGGCCGCCGGGGAGCGCCGCGACGACTTCGGACTCGACCTCGGCGCCGTGACCCGGGTGGTGGGCGGGTCGGACCCGGTGGTCACGTTCCTCTGTTCGCCCAACAACCCGACCGGCCGGGCGGACACCCCCGAGGAGATCGCCACGGTGGCCGGCCTGGTGCCCGGTCTGCTGGTCGTCGACGAGGCCTACGGCCAGTTCGCCCCGTCGTCCGCCCTGGCGCTCCGGGCGTCGGATCCTGCAGGTACCCGCCACGTGGTGGTCGTGCGCACCTTCTCCAAGACGTGGTCGATGGCCGGGGCGCGCCTCGGCTACCTCGTGGCCGACCCCGAGGTCGTCGCCGCGTGCGAGCTGGTCGCCCTGCCCTACCACCTGGACACCGTGACCCAGCTCGCCGGCCGCCTGGCGCTGGAGTACGCGGACGAGATGAACGGGCGGGTGGCCGTCATCGCCGAGGAGCGGGGCCGGATCGCCGCCGCCTTCGCCGGGCTGCCGGTCGAGACGTGGCCCTCCGACGCCAACTTCCTGCTGTTCCGGCCGACCGCCCGGGACGCGGCCTCGGTCTGGTCCGATCTCGTGTCGGCCGGCGTGCTCGTGCGAGACTGTTCGACGTGGCCGGGGCTCACCGGATGCCTGCGGGTGACGGTGGGCCTCCCCGAGGAGAACGACCGGTTCCTGGCCGCGCTGACCGAAAGCCTGCGATGAGCACAGCCGCCCCCGATCCGACCACGCTCCACCGGCGAGCCGCCGGGGTGTCCCGTGCGACCAAGGAGACGTCGATCGAGGTCGAGGCCGACCTCGACGGCACCGGGGTCACCGAGATCTCGACCGGACTGCCCTTCTTCGACCACATGCTGGCCCAACTGGGCCGGCATGGCGGCATCGACCTGACGGTCCGCGCCGTGGGCGACCTCGACGTCGACGCCCACCACACGGTGGAGGACGTCGGCATCGCCCTCGGCGAGGTCGTGGGCGAGGCGCTCGGGGACAAGGCGGGGGTCACCCGGTTCGCGTCGATCTCGCTGCCGCTGGACGAGGCGCTGGTCGACGTCGCCCTCGACCTGTCGGGGCGCCCGTTCCTCGCCTACACCATCGAATTCGCCCCGGACACGCCCGGCCTCGGGACCCCGCCCTTCGACCCGCAGCTGGCGGAGGAGTTCTGGCGCGCCTTCGTGACCGCCGCGGCCATCACCCTGCACGTCCGGCTGGTCACCGGCAAGAACACCCACCACATCGTGGAGGCCTCGTTCAAGGCGGTGGCCCGCTGCCTGCGCGAGGCGATCCGGGTCCAGGGCGGGGGCATCCCGTCCACCAAGGGCACGCTGTGAACCGTCCCACGCCGTGATCGCCGTCCTGGACTACGGGATCGGGAACCTCCGGTCCGCGGAGAAGGCCCTCCAGCGGGTCGGCGCCGACGCCCGCCTGGTGGATCGACCCGACGATGCCGCCGGCGCCGCCGGGATCGTGCTGCCCGGCGTGGGGGCCTTCGGCCCGTGCGCCGCGGCCCTCGACTCGAGCGGGCTGGGCGAGGTGGCACGGGACGCCGTCGCCCGGGGCCTGCCCTTCCTCGGGATCTGCGTCGGGTTCCAATTGCTGTACGAAGGATCCGAGGAGGACCCCGCGGCTGCCGGGCTCGGGGTCCTGCCCGGCACGGTGCGACGCCTGCCCGACGGGGTGAAGCACCCCCAGATGCAGTGGAACATCCTCGACGTCGGGCGCTCCGACCTGCTGGCCGGCGTCCCCGACCCGGCATGGGTCTACTTCGTCCACTCCTACGCGCCCGAACCGACCGACGACACCACGGCCACCTGCGACTACGGCGGCCCCGTGGTGGCGGCGGCCGAGCGGGGCCCGGTGTGGGGAACACAGTTCCACCCCGAGAAGAGCGGCACGGTGGGCCTCGGCATCCTCGCCAATTTCGTGGCCGCCGTCGACGGAGCGACGGGCGCCGAGGGCCCGGCACGATCCTGATGGACCTCTACCCGGCCATCGACATCCGCGACGGGGGGGCGGTCCGCCTCACCCAGGGTGACTTCGACCGCCAGAGCGACTACGGCGACCCGGTCGAGCTGGCCGCCCGGTTCGTGGCCGGGGGCGCCCCCTGGTTGCACGTGGTCGACCTCGACGCCGCCCGTACGGGCGAGCCGGTCAACCGGGGGACGGTGCTCGCCATCGCCCGGACCGCCGGCGTGCCGGTGGAGACCGGGGGCGGCGTCCGCCGCCTCGCCGACGTGGACGAGCTGCTGGACGGCGGGCTGGCCCGGGTGATCCTGGGCACGGCCGCACTCGACGACCCCGACCTGCTCCACGCGGCCACCGCCGCCCATCCGGGCCGGGTCGCCCTCGGTCTCGACTACCGGACCCTGGCCGACGGGCGGGCCGAGGTGGCGATCCGTGGCTGGGCACAGGGGTCGGGCCGCACGGTCGGCGAGCTGCTCGACGAGGTGGCCGATGCCGGGCTGGCGGCGGTCGTCGTGACGTCGATCGATCGTGACGGCATGCTGACCGGTCCCGACCTCGACGGCCTGCGGGCCGTGTTGGCCTCGACGGCCGTGCCGGTGATCGCCTCGGGCGGGGTCGGATCCGTGGGCGACGTCGAGGCGCTGGCCGCCCTCGAGGTCGTGCCCGCCGACGGGACCGTGCGCCGGCTCGCGGGTGCGATCACGGGCAAGGCCCTGGTCGACGGGCGGATGACGGTCGAGGAGGGGGTGGCGGCGTGCGCACGGTTCGGGTGATCCCCTGCCTCGACGTGGACGACGGACGGGTCGTGAAGGGCGTGCGGTTCACCGACCTGTTCGATGCCGGCGACCCGGTCGAGCTGGCCGCCCGGTACGACGCGCAGGGCGCGGACGAGCTCGTCTTCCTGGACATCACCGCGTCGTCGGACAACCGGCGGACCATGGTCGACGTGGTGAGCCGGACGGCGGAACAGGTCTTCATCCCGTTCACCGTGGGCGGTGGCGTGCGCACCGTCGACGACGCCCGCCGGCTGCTGCGGGCCGGGGCCGACAAGGTGGGCGTCAACACGGCCGCCGTCGACCGGCCGGAGCTCGTCGCCGAGCTGGCCGGCGAGTTCGGGAGCCAGTGCGTGGTCGTCGCCGTCGACGCCCGCCGCCGGCCCGACGCATCGGCGGCGGGCCCGTCGTGGGAGGTGTTCACCCACGGCGGCCGCACCCCGACCGGCCTCGACGCCGTGGCGTGGGCCGAGCGGTGCACCGGGCTCGGGGCGGGGGAGCTGCTGGTGACGTCGATGGACCGGGACGGCACCCGCGACGGCTTCGACCTCGAGCTCACCCGCTCGATCGCCGACCGGTGCCCCGTGCCCCTGGTGGCGTCCGGCGGGGTGGGGGAGCTCGACCACCTGGTCGAGGGCGCAGTCGTCGGGGCGGCCGACGCCGTACTGGCGGCGTCGATCTTCCACCTGGGCGAGTTCACCGTCGCCGAGGCGAAGGCCCACCTGGCCGCGGCAGGCGTGTCCGTCCGCCCCGCCTGACCCGGCCCCGGGACGGCGGCCGCAAGGCGTCCCGTCGGCGGGCCGGTCGGGTCCGGGCCGCAGCAGGCCTGCGGTAGCCTGCCTTCGTGGCAACCACGACCTCGGAGGCCCCCGCGTCGGGCACGGACGGCGGCGACGCCAAGCTGCCGATCAACGTCCTGGCCGACCGCGTGCTGGTGCAGGTGGGCCAGGCCGAGGGGGAGCGACGGTCCCGCGCCGGCATCCTGATCCCGGCCACCGCCCAGGTGTCGCGCCGCCTGACGTGGGCCGTGGCGGTGGCCGTCGGGCCGCACGTGCGCTCGGTCAAGGTGGGCGACACCGTCCTGTTCAACCCCGAGGACCGGTTCGAGGTCGAGGTCCAGGGAGACGAGTACGTGATCCTGCGCGAACGGGACATCCACGCGGTTGCCGCCACCCGCTTCGACGGCGGCACCGGCCTCTACCTCTGACCGGGACGCCACGACCCACCCCGCACCGCGGCACCGACCGAACCCGACAGACCCGACACCCCAGCGAACCGACGGCACCGACAGGGAGCACCCCGTGACCACCCCCGCACCGCAGACCACCTTCGTCGCCACCCCGATCCCGCACACGGCGGCGGAGCTCGAGTCGATCACCTACACGAGCGACGGCCTGGTCGGCGCCATCGTGCAGGACGCCACCGACGGCGCGGTGCTCATGTTCGCCTGGATGAACGCCGAGTCCCTGGCGAAGACCCTCGAGACCGGGCGCACCTGGTTCTGGAGCCGCAGCCGCCAGGAGTACTGGTGCAAGGGGGAGACCTCGGGCGACCGCCAGTACGTCCGCAGCGTCCACTACGACTGCGACGGCGACTGCCTCCTCGTGACCGTCGACCAGGAGGGCGCCGGCGCGTGCCACACCGGGAGCCGGACCTGCTTCTTCCGCGCCTTCGGCGACGACCCGGGGGACGCCGGCGGGCCGACGCCCTCGTGACCACGACCCCCGGCACCGACGCCGACGGGTTCCGGGCACTCGCCCGGCGCCACCGCATCGTGCCGGTCTGGCGCGAGCTGGTGGCCGACACCGTCACGCCCGTGTCCGCCTTCCTCCAGATCGTCGGCACCGGGGACACCAGCGGATTCCTGCTCGAGTCGGTGGAGGGCGGCGAACGCTGGGGACGGTACTCGTTCGTCGGCCGCAATCCGCTGGCCACCGTCGTGGCCCACGGTAGCGACGTGACGACCCGGGGCGACCTCGACCTCGACGCCTCGTGCGGTGGCGGGGTCACGGGCCCGCACGGGGTCCTGGCCGCGCTCGAGTCGATCCTTTCCGCGTTCGACTCTCCCGACCTTCCCGACCTCCCGCCCCTGCACGCCGGACTGGTCGGCTACCTCGGCTACGACGTGGTCCGCGAGGTCGAGCACCTGCCCGGCACCCCGCCCGACGACCTCGGTCAGCCCGACGCCGTCCTTGCCGTCATCGGGCAGCTCGCCGCATTCGACCACTGGCGCCAGCGCGTGGTGCTCATCGACAACGTCGTCGTCGACCCGTCGTGGGACGACGACGAGCTCGAGCGCGCCCGGTCGGGGGCCGAGGCCCGCCTGGACCGGCTCGCCGCCGACTGCGTGCGCCCCACGGCCGAGGCCCCGCGGCCTCTGCCTCCCCGCCGCCCGCCGCCCTCCGACGTCACCCGGACCATGACCGACGCCCTCTACGAGGATGCCGTGCGCGCCGCCAAGGAGCACGTCGAGGCTGGCGACATCTTCCAGGCCGTGCTCTCCCAGCGCTTCGACCTCCCCGCGCTCGGGGTCGACCCCTTCGACGTCTACCGGGTCCTGCGCCTGGTGAACCCCAGCCCCTACCTGTACTTCCTCCGGTTCCCCGAGGTGACCGTGGTGGGGGCGTCACCCGAGCCGATGGTGCGCCTGCGCGAGGGGACGGTCATCTCCCGCCCCATCGCCGGGTCGCGGCCCCGCGGCGCCACACCGGAGGAGGACGCCCGGCTGGAGGGTGAGCTGGTGGAGGACCCGAAGGAGGTGGCCGAGCACGTCATGCTCATCGACCTCGCCCGCAACGACGTGGGCCGGGTGGTGCGCTTCGGGACCGAGGTCGTCGACGAGGTCATGGTGGTCGAGCGCTACAGCCACATCATGCACCTGACGTCCCAGGTGTCCGGCTCCCTCGCACCGGGCAAGGGGCCCATCGACGTCCTGCGGGCCACGCTGCCCGCCGGCACGCTTTCCGGCGCGCCGAAGGTGCGGGCCATGGAGATCATCGACGACCTGGAACCGACCAAACGCGGGGTCTACGGCGGCGTGGTGGGGTACCTCGACTTCTCCGGCAACCTCGACACCGCCATCGCCATCCGGACCATGACGGTGGCACCCGACGGCCGGGCGTCGGTGCAGGCCGGGGCGGGCATCGTGGCGGACAGCGATCCGGCCACCGAGAACGCCGAGTGCGCCCACAAGGCGGCCGCCCTGCTGTCGGCCGTGGCCATGGCCCGCGCCTCGTGGTCGAAGGGACCGGTATGAGCGTGGACGACCCGACACCTCCGGCCGACGGTGGCTACGGGGCGCTCCACCACGGCGCCGGGGCCCGGGAGGTGCGACGGGACGTGCTCGAGGTCGCCGGGCCCGAGGCGCTCCCGTACCTGCAAGGGCAGTGCAGCCAGGACCTCGCCCCGCTGGCCGTCGGGGGGACCACGTGGTCGCTGATCCTGAGCCCCCAGGGCAAGGTGGACGCCCTGGTGCGGGTCACCCGGACCGGCGAGGAGACGTACGTGCTCGACACCGACCCGGGGTGCGGGCCCGCCGCCCGGTCCCGGCTCGACCGGTTCAAGCTGCGGACCAAGGTGACGATCGAGCCGCTCGACTGGACGTGCCTGTCGGTCCGCGGGCCCGCAGCCGCCCACCGGGCACGGCCGGCCGGCGTCGAGCTCGTGCTGCCCGTGGACCTGCCGGGATGGTCGGGTGTGGACCTGCTCGGCCCGACCCCGGCCGACCCCCCGGGGCTCGCGTCGTGGAGGACCGGTCCTGCGGTGTGGTGCGACGAGGCGGCATGGGAATCGACCCGCATCGAGGCCGGCGTGCCGGTGGGTGGCCGCGAGGTGACCGGGTCGACCATCGCCGCGGAGGTCGGCCTCGTCGACCGGACGGTCTCGTTCACCAAGGGGTGCTTCACCGGACAGGAGTTGGTGGCCCGGCTCGACGCCCGCGGGTCCAACGTGGCCCGACGGCTCTGCGGTGTGGTCGTGCCCGGTACCGACGCGCCCCCGGCCGGTGCGGAGGTCTGGACGGCGGACGGCGCCCACGAGGTCGGCGCGCTCACCTCGGTGGCGTGGTCGACCGGGTACGGCGCCCACGTGGCCCTGGCCACTCTGCACCGCCGGGTGGTACCGCCCGAGGCCGTCGAGGTGCGGTGGGACGATGGCGGCTGCCGGGCGGCCGCCGAGGCCCGTCCACTTCCGCTCGCCGCCGGCGCCTGACCGTCCCGAAGGGGGACGGCCGCCGCGCTACATTTCCCGCAGGCAGGGTCCGGTGATCCCACCGGGGGAGACCACCAGGAGTGGGGGAGCGCACATGACGACCGAGACAGCTGGGGGCGGACACCCGGACGGGACCGTGCAGATGGACGCCGAGCGGATCACGACGTCGACCCGGGACCCGGAGGCCATGCGGGGCCAGCTCCAGGGCTGGCTGCGGGCGACGCTGCCCGAGGGCAACGCCGCCGAGGTGGTGGAGCTCACCAGTCCCGAGAGCAACGGCATGTCCTCCGAGACCCTCCTCGTGACCGCCCGGTGGACCGAGGGCGGCGCCACCGTGGAGCGCCGTCTCGTGGCACGGGTGGAACCTCCGGCGACCGACTACCCGGTCTTCACCACCTACGACCTCGACATGCAGTTCCGGGTCATGCGCCTCGTGTCGGAGCACACCGACGTCCCCATCCCCGAGACCCACTGGTACGAGCCGGACCCGTCGGTCCTCGGCGGCTCCTTCTTCGTCATGGACCGGGTCGACGGCCAGGTCCCGCCCGACGTCCTGCCCTACACGTTCGGCGACAACTGGGTGTTCGACGGGACCGAGGCGGACCGGCGCACCATCCAGGACTCGGCCGTGCGGGCCATGGCCGGCATCCATTCGATCCGTCCCGACGAACACGACCTGTCGTTCCTCGAGGTGGACCAGCCCGGTACCACCGCGCTCGAGCGGAACCTGAACCACTGGAAGGCGTACCACGAGTGGGTGGTCGAGGACCGGCCCTCGGCGCTGCTCGACGAGTGCTTCGTGTGGCTGACCGAGCACCTGCCCGCCGACACCGCTCCCGACGCCCTGTCGTGGGGCGACGGGCGCATCGGGAACATGATGTTCCGGGACAACGAGGTGGTGGCCGTCCTGGACTGGGAGATGGCGGCCGTGGCCCCACCGGAGGTCGACCTCGGGTGGATGTGCTACCTCCACCTGTTCTTCCAGGACCTCGCCGTCCAGCTCGGGGCCCCGGGTCTTCCCGGCATGTTCCGACCCGTCGATGTGGCCGCCACCTACGCCGAGGCCGCCGGGCACCCGGTCGGGGACCTCACCTGGCACATCGCCTATGCGGCCATGCGCCACGGGGTGATCATGCGCCGGGTGACCGAGCGGTCGATCTTCTTCGGAGAGGCCGAGGCCCCGGCCGACATCGACGACCTCATCATCCACCGGGACACGCTCCGGGGCATGCTGGACGGTTCCTACTGGTCCGGCGTCGCCCTCTCCTGATCCGGCGGGTACCGGGCCCGACTCCGACCGGGATCCTGTGACCCTCGAGGTGAACCTCAGGTAGAGGGTGAGTCATCGGAGGGGCCCCGTGTCGTCGGCCACCTGGTCGAACGGTCCACCGGACGGTTCGTTCCGGGGCGGACCGGGCCCCGGCGCCCGGTCAGACCCCGAGACTGTCCTTGGCGGCGGCCTCGAACAGGCGGTGGGGGAGCAGGCGCTTGCCCACGATGCCCACCCGCTCGCCCATCTTGCCGACCGATGCGCGGCGGGGCGGCCGCGTGGTAGCGAGCACCCGGGCGACCACCCGGGCGACGTCGTCGGGGGGCACCCCGGCCCGTTCGTCCTCCTCCATCTTGCGGACCGCCTTGGCCCGCGCCGCCTCGTAGGCGTCGTGACCGTCGGGCACGACGGCGTCGCGGCGGTTGGCGGTGAAGTCGGTGCGCACGTTGCCGGGCTGCACGAGGGTGACATGGATGCCGAACGGGGCGACCTCGTAGGCCAGCGCCTCGCCGTACCCCTCCATGGCGAACTTGGAGGCGCTGTAGAAGGCCTGGAAGGGAATCCCGAGCACGCCTCCGATCGAGCTGACCAGCACGACCCGGCCGCCTCCGCTCGTCCGGAAGGTCGGGAGCGCGGCCTGCACGACGCGCACGGCGCCCCAGAAGTTCGTCTCGAGCTGGTCGCGGGCGTCGGTGATGGGTGTCTGCTCGACCGCGCCGGCAAGGCCCCAGCCGGCGCAGGCCACCACCGCGTCGAGCCGGCCGTGCTCGGCCACGACGCCGGCCATGCCGTGGGCGACCGACTCGTCGTCGTCCACGTCCATGACGAGCGGCTGCCACGCGCCGGGCGAGGTACCCCGGCGGCTGGCGCCGACCACCGTCCACCCGGCGGTCTGCAGCCGGTCGGCCGTGGCCCGGCCGATGCCGGCCGAGGCCCCGGTGATCACGACGACCGGCATGCCCCCGGCGTCCCTGGTGGGTGCTCCCATGGCGTCCTCCCCGGTCCGGGCGCCGGGAGGGCCGGCGCCGAGCGCCCCTTTCCTACTCCACTCCCGGGTCGGAGACACGGGTGGACGAGCCGATCCGGGCCGCCGGTCCGGTACCGGGCTTGACTCTCCAGTTGGTGGAGACCCGATGATGGACCGCATGATGATCGGCCAGCTGGCCAAGAGGAGCGGGCTGTCGGTGCGGACACTGCGGTTCTACGCCGATGCAGGGGTGCAGCCCGAGGCGGGTCGGTCCCCGTCCGGGTACCGACTGTTCGGAACCGACGCCGTGCAACGAGCCCGACTGATCCGGACCCTCCGGGAGCTCGGCGTGGGACTGGACGACGTCAAGCGGGTGCTGGCCGCCGAGGCGTCGCTGGTCGACGTGGCCGCCGAACACGCCCGTGCACTCGATGCCCAGATCGGCGTGCTGCGCCTGCAGCGTGCGGTACTGGGCGCATTCCTCCGATCCACCGACCCCGAGGAGCTGCGACGCATGACCGATCTCACCGCCCTCACCGACGACGAGCGCAGGTGCATCGTGGACGACTACCTGGACGCCGTCTTCGGCGACCGTCCCGACGCGGTCGCCGACAGGTTTCGCATGGGCGCGCCCGAACTGCCGGATGATCCGACCCCCGAGCAGATCGCCGCCTGGGTGGAGCTCGCCCGACTGCTGCGCGATCCCGAGTTCATCGCCACCAGCCGGCGGATGGCCCGGCGGGCCGCAGCCGAAGGTCCGGAACCCGACGTCGCCCCGTTCGAGATCGGCAAGGCGGTGGGCACGCTCGCCGGTCCCGCCGTCCGGGGCGGCGTCGACCCCGCCTCGCCCGACGCACTCCGGATCGTCGAACGTCTCGAGGCCCTCGTCCCGGGTGCGCGGGAGCCCCGGGCGGTCGTGGCGGACCGGATCGAGGCGTTCACCGATCGCTCCGTCGGGCGCTACTGGACGCTCGTGGGCATCATCAACGGCTGGGATCCGAGTCCGGCACCGGACGACATCGTCGACGCGTGGGAATGGTATGCCCGCGCCCTGCGCGCCCACGCCTGACGCCGCCTGTCGCCGTCCGCCGCCTGCCGACCTCCACCGGAACGACGGTGCTCCGACCCACGGCGGCATCAGTGGAGCCTCCCGGACCCGTCGTCCCCCTCGCCCGGACGGCGCGCGAGACTGCTGGTCGGAGCGCCGGATGCGGCGCCCGTCCCATCGGTGACCCGAGGAGTGCAGATGGAGGCCCGGACCACGGCGCGCCTGATGGACGGCACCTCCCTCGCCCGGCAGGTCCTCGCCTCCGCGGCCGAGCGGGCCGCCGTGGTCGGTGCCCGGCTCGGACGCCGACCGTGCCTGGCCGCCGTCCTGGTGGGCGACGACCCCGCCTCGGCCACCTACGTACGGATGAAGGAGCGACGGAGCGCGACCGCCGGAGTCGACTCGCGGGTCCGCCGGTTCCCGCAGACGGCGCAGACCGACGAGGTGGTCGATGCCGTCCGTCACCTGTCCGAGGACGTGACGGTGGACGGGATCCTCGTCCAGCATCCGGTGCCCGAACAGGTCGACGAACGGGCGGTGTTCGAGGCGATCCGCCCCGACAAGGACGTCGACGGGGTGACGATGCACTCGTTCGCGGCGATGTCCTTCGGTCTGCCCGGGTTCTCGTCGTGCACCCCGGCGGGGATCATGCGGCTGCTCGACGCCTACGGCGTCGATCCGTCCGGTCGGCACGCGGTGGTGATGGGGAGGAGCCCGATCCTCGGAAGGCCGATGGGCATGCTCCTCCTCGCCCGCGATGCGACGGTGACCTACTGCCACTCGCGGACGCGCGACCTGCCGGCCCTGGTGCGCTCGGCCGATCTCGTGGTCGCCGCCGTGGGGAAGCCGAACTTCGTGCGTGGCGCGTGGCTGAAGCCCGGTTCCGTCGTCGTCGACGCCGGCTACACCAATGGCGACGCGGGCGACGTGGACATGGAGGAGGCGCGATCGGTGGCGGGTCTGGTCACGCCGGTACCGGGGGGCGTCGGGCCGATGACCATCGCACTGCTGATCGAGCAGACCGTCCTCGCCGCGGAGCGTGCGACGTCGTAGCCGGGGTCGCCCGCCCGCGGACCGACGATGCGGTCGGACCGGCGCGACCGGGGGCCCGTCGGGTCACACGGGTATCTGCAGCACGTGGTAGACGACCATCGCCGGCCACACGACCGCCTTCAGGAACGCCAGCACCACGAGCCAGAAGGTCCCCGAGTGGGTGTGCAGGTAGTAGAAGAGCGCCCCGATGAATCCGAGGAACCAGATCCCGCTGGCTCCGCCGTTGCGGACGGCCCGCCTGTCCGCCCGCTCCTTGTCGTTCGTGGCCATGCTCCGACCCCTCTCCGTCACCTCCCATCGTGACGCCCGCCGACCGGGGCGGACCAGGGTCGAACGACACCTCATGGCCGGCTCCGCGGCGGACGACCGTCGGTGGACCCCGCGGCCGGACACCGTCGCCGTCGGGTGCCGGTTCTATGCCACGCTGTGTGGCCGGCGGTCGGACCGTGTGCCGGCGGGGGCATCACGGGGCGTACGGACCCGAACGAGACTCCAGGAGGAGCGATGAGCATCGACGCAATGACCGAAGCCCACCACCGCGGTGCCGCGGAACTCCCGTTCGTGGAGATCGGTGGGGGCAACAAGCTCAAGGTGATCCAGGTGGACGTGGCGGAGGGCCTCTGGATCGTCGAGAACATCTTCCAAACCGGCTATGCGGTGCAGACCCACCGCCACACGGGGCCGGTCTACGGCTACACGATGTCTGGTGCCTGGAGGTACCGTGAGTACGACTACGTCAACAGGGCCGGCTCATTCCTGTTCGAGCCCGCTGGATCCGTGCACACGCTCGAGTGCATCGAGGATGACACACAGGTGTGGTTCCAGATGTACGGGGTCAATCTCAACTTGGGCGCCGACGGCAGCATCGAAAGCGTCTTCGACGGCCCAGGCGCGCTCGAGGCCTATTACGCACTGTGCGAGGCCGAAGGCTTGCCCCGACCACATGTGCTGGTGAGCTGATGTCGCTCGTCGTCACGGTGCTCGTGGATTTTCGGCGACTCGTCCCGGACAACCGTCAGCCGAGGTAGAGGGCGGCCACCTGCTCATAGAGGTGGGGATCGACCCGCTTGGGGTTCCCGACCGCCTCGCCCAACGGGATCCGGATGATCGCCCCGGCGTGCAGTGCCACCATGATTCCGAAGTCGTGGTCTTGCACTGCAGCGAGAGCTGCGGCCCCGAACCGGGTGGCGAGAACGCGGTCGAAGGCCGTCGGGGACCCGCCTCGCTGGATATGCCCGAGCACGGTGGACCTGGACTCGTATCCTGTCCGTTGCTCGATCTCCTCGGCGAGGAAGGCACCGATCCCGCCCAGGCGGACGTGGCCGAATTGGTCAGCGGCTCCCGAACCCTGCGAATTCCAGGGGGATGTGGTCGACTCCCCGGGCCTGGGGCGTGCTCCTTCGGCCACCACCACCGTGGAGAAGAACTCATGACCGCCATGTCGCTGCAGCAGTCGCTCGCAGACCTCGTCAAGTGAGAACGGGACCTCGGGGATCAGGATCTCGGCCGCCCCACCTGCGATCCCGGCATGGACCGCGATCCAGCCGACATTTCGCCCCATCACCTCGCACACGATGACCCGGTGGTGGGACTCGGCTGTGGTCTGCAGGCGGTCGATGGCCTCCGTGGCAATTTGGACCGCCGTGTCGAACCCGAAGGTCACCTCCGTCCCCGACAGATCGTTGTCGATGGTCTTGGGCACGCCGACGACAGGAAGGCCCCGTTGGTGCAGTCGTTCTGCTGCGCCCAGTGTGTCATCCCCGCCGATGGCCACCACCGCATCGAGCCCGAGCGCCATCGCGTTGGCCTGGACGCGGTCGGCACCATCCTCGGTGGCGAACGGATTGGTGCGGGACGAGCCCAGGATCGTCCCGCCCCTCGTGAGGATGGACCGGCATTGATCAGCGTCGAGCGGATCGGTTCTGGCTTCGACGAGACCCCGCCAGCCGTCGAGTATGCCGACGAACTCGTCTCCATGATGGACGGCACCACCGAGCACCACGGCCCGGATGACCGCGTTCAACCCAGGACAGTCACCACCACCGGTGAGCAGGCCGATCCGCATGGTCTCATGATAGGGACCGCCCGACTCGGCATGCGGGCGGCACCGGGTCTGCGACCCTCGACCGTGCTACTTCTCGTAGGCGTCAGCGGTCGCCCGCAACTCGACCGGCTTCCTCGCCCGCCCCACCGTCCCCGGCTCCACTCTCGCGCCCGAGACCTCGGATCGGGAAAGTGGTCCGAAGCTATGGTGCGTGGATGAGGCCGGACGGTCCAGGTTTGGTTCCGATCATTGCCGGTTGGACGCCGAAGTGACCACGGCGGGTCGAGTCGGATGGCAGCGTTCAGCACTCTGGTTGGTTGGGATCTGTTCGTTCGGTCTGACAATCGGGTACGCCATCGCCGGCTCGTGGCACGGTCATCAGATCGATCTCGACGTGTACCGGATGGGCGGCCGAGCCGTCTTCGGAAGCAGCCTGTACACCGTGCACCTTCCTCTGGACGGATTGAGATTCACCTACCCCTCGTTCTCTGCGCTCCTCTTTGCACCTTTGGGACTGCTGTCGTCCACCACCGCTCAAGTCGTCTGGGCGATCGGCAATGTGGTGGCGCTCCTTGGCCTGTTGTTCTGTGTGATCAAGGCGCTTCGACCGGACCTCGCCAACCCGACGATTCTGCAATGGTCACTCGTCAGCAGTGCTCCAGCCCTTTGGCTCCAGCCGGTGAGACTGACATTCAATTTCGGCCAGGTCAATGTCTTCTTGGTTCTTCTGGTGCTGGTGGACCTGACCTTCGAGCTGAGAGTCGGACGCAGTCGCATCCCTCGGGGCGTCCTCATCGGCGTCGCTTCGGCGGTCAAGTTGACTCCATTGATCTTCATTCCGCTCCTCCTGCTGACCAAGCGGGTGCGTGCGGGTTGGACGGCGTTGGGTGCATTCGTCGGGTGCGATCTCGCCGCCGCCGCCGTCGCCCCTCGGGCGACCTGGCAGTACTGGACGAAGTACGGCTCTGACCTCGGTCGTATCGGAAACGCGGACTACACGAGTGACCAGAATCTCAAAGCGCTCTTGCTCCGGGCCCACCACGGGCCGGTGCCGAGTGTTGTTCTCATGGCACTCTCGGCCCTTGTTCTCGTCGGTGGCCTTGCGCTGGCGATAGCTGCCTACCGCGTCTCCTCGCCCTTTCTTGCCATGCTTGTGTGTGCGGTGACCGGGCTGCTCGTATCGCCGGTGACCTGGAGCCATCACCTGGTGTGGGTGGTTCCCGTGATCGGGTGGCTCCTCCTGGGAATCGACCGACCGAGGTTCGGGTGGTTGTGGGCCG
>DATLRE010000048.1:0-1513 GCA_035534835.1 Acidimicrobiales bacterium | reverse complement strand
GCCGCCACCCGCCGGGGGACGACCGGCGCGTCACGGCCGGTGCCGGCGTCGCCGGGCGACCCCGCCTTCTCCTCGTGGTACACCTCGTCCACGTTCACCGACCAGATGTCGTGCCCGGCGCCGTCCACGATGTTCTCGACCGTGAGCATGGCCGTGTACATGGAGTGGTCCTGGTTGTTGTACTTGTGCATCCCGTTGCGGCCCACCGGGTGCACGTTGGGCACCTCGGCGGTGAGCCAGCGCCGGATGGTCTGCACCGCGGCGCGGTAGGTGTCGTCGTAGACGGGGTAGGCCTTGGGCATGCGCACGACGTAGCCGCGCGCCACCTGCCCGGGGTCCACCAGCCCGATGGCGGCGAGCTCGGCGGTGGCCAGCGCCACGAGCTCGTCGTCCGCCGTGGCCCACAGCTCGTCACCCTCGAAGACGAAGTACTCCAGGCCCAGACAGGTCGTGCCGTCGCGCACCATGTGGGGCGACCAGGACCCGAAGTTCTGGATGCGCCCCACCTTCACCGTCGGGGAGTGGATGTAGATCCAGTTGTCGGGGAAGCCCGTGTCCTCGGGGACCACCAGCGCCACGGTGAGGAAGTCGCGGTAGTGCAGGTCGTCGGCGGCCGCCAGGACCTCGGGCGGCGCGGGGGGGTCCATGGCGCGCACCAGGGCGGAGAAGGGCATGGAGCTCACGACGTGGTCGGTCTCGACCCGGGCCCGGCGCCCGTGGGGGTCGAAGGTGACCGCCGTCACGCCCCCGGGCCCGCGCTCGAGCGCCACCACGGGCGCCTGCATGACCACCTCGACCCCCGACTTCTCGACGAGGTCGCGGCACGCCTCCCACATCATGCCGGGGCCGTGCTTGGGGTACTGGAACTCCTCGATGAGGCTGGTCACCTGGCGGGCCCGGTCGCGCCGGCCCCCGGCCAGGCGGGCGCGCATGGGCTCCCAGACCGCCTTGAACAGCGACATGCCCTTGATGCGCTGGGCGCCCCAGTCCGCCGACAGCTCCGACGCCGGCACGCCCCACACCTTCTCGTTGTAGGTCTTGAAGAAGTGCTCGTACAGGCGCCAGCCGTAGTTGGCCACGATGTAGCCCTCCAGGGTGCTCTGGTCCTTCGGGGGGAGCACCCGGGCCTTCAGGTACGACGCCGCGCAGCACACCGCCTCGACCAGGCCCAGGTTGCGCAGGGCGTTGAGCGGCTTGATGGGGTAGTCGTAGAACTTGCCGTCGTAGTAGATGCGGCTCATGCGCGGCCGCAGGAGGAAGTCCTCGGGCGCGAGGATCTCGTGCCACAGCTCCTCCACCGGCTGGACCTTGGTGAAGAAGCGGTGGCCGCCGATGTCGAAGCGCCACCCGTCGCGCTCCACGGTGCGGCTGATCCCGCCGACCACGTCGTCGGCCTCGAGCACCATGGCGTCGCGCCCCGCCTTGGAGAGCTGGTAGGCGGCCGTGAGGCCGGCCGGCCCTGCGCCGATCACCACCACCGGCCGGTCGTCGCGCCACGCCGTCGTCTGCGTCA
>DATLRE010000047.1:0-26034 GCA_035534835.1 Acidimicrobiales bacterium | reverse complement strand
GGCGGCCCGGTGTCCCCCGTCGCGGCTCGCCACGGCGACCGACGCGCCGAGCCGCCCGAACTCGGTGGCGATCGCCTTGCCGAGGCCGGTCCCTCCGCCGGTGACGACGACCACCTGTCCGTCGTAGGTTCCCGCCGGCAGGGCCGAGGCCCCGACGGGCGGGGGCTGGGGGAGGCCGGGCGGCGTCATGGGGGTGGATCCTAACCACGGCGGTCGACGGGGACCGGGGACGGGCCCGGTCCCGCCAGGTGGCAGTCCTTGGGCAGTCCGGGTGGCAGACCGTGTGGCAGACCGGGTGGCAGACCGGGCGGCAGGACCGCCTCGGGTAGCCTCGACGCTCGTGGACTTCGACCTCTCGCCCGAACTCGCCGCCCTCCAGGAATCGGTCCGACGCCTGGCCCAGGAGCGGATCAAGCCCCGGGCCCGGGAGATCGACACGACGGGGGAGTACCCCCAGGACGTCTTCGACGCGTTCCGCGACGCCGACCTGCTCGGCCTGTGCCTGCCGACCGAGCTCGGCGGCTCCGGTGCGGGCATCCTCGGGTTGACCATCGCCATCGAGGAGGTCGCCAAGTACTCCAACACGGCGGCGCTGATGCTGCTGCTGACCCGGCTCCCGACCGGACCGATCCTGATCGCCGGCAACGACGACCAGAAGCGGCGCTACCTGCCCGGGATCGCCACCGGGGACCTGCGGTGCGCCTTCGGGCTGTCCGAACCCCAGGCCGGCAGCGACGTCGCCGGCATGCGCACCCGGGCCGTGCCCGACACCCGGCCCGGCCACGAGGGCGGCTGGGTCCTGTCGGGCACCAAGTGCTGGATGTCCGGCGTCGTCCAGGCCGACTGGTACACGGTGTTCGCCAAGACGGGGGACCCGGCGTCGCGGGCCCACGACGCCATCACCTGCTTCATCGTCGAGCGCAGCTGGGACGGGGTCTCGGTCGGCACGACCGACCACAAGATGGGGGTCCGCGGGGTCGACACCGGGGAGCTGCTCCTCGACGACGTGCACGTGCCCGAAGAGAACGTGGTCGGCGAGGTCGGTGGCTTCCGCCTGGCCATGCTCGGGCTGAACGCCATGCGGCCGATCGTGGCCGCCCGCGGGATCGGCCTGGCCGAGGGGGCGCTCATGTACGCCACCGAGTACGTCAAGGGCCGGGAGGCCTTCGGCCACACCATCGCCGACTTCCAGGGCATCCAGTGGGAGATCGCCAAGGTGGCGGTCGACATCGAGGCGGCGCGGCTCCTCACCTACCGGTCGGCGTGGCTGGCCGACCAGGGCAGGTTCACCAAGGAGTACGTGCCCTACCTGTCGATGGCCAAGTACCACGCCACCGAGCTGGCCGTCCGGGCCTCGGGCCTGGCCGTCCAGCTGCTGGGGGCCGCCGGCTACATGGAGGACCACCCGACCGAGCTCTGGTACCGGGACGCCCGCCAGCTGACCATCGTCGAGGGCACGTCGCAGGTCCAGCTGGGGCTCATCGGCCGGGGCGTGCTGAACCACGACCTGTGGTGGGACTGAGGCGACGTGACGGCACCTGACCCCCTGGGTCCCCCGTCGGCCCCGGGCTCCTCGGATGCGCTGGCCTCCTTCGGCGCGCTGGGCGGCTGGCCCGGCGTGCTCGGCCGGCTGCTGGACGGGGAGTCCCTCGCCGCCGACCAGGCCGAGGCCGTGTTCGGCGAGCTGCTGGACGGCGCCGCCACGCCGGCCCAGATCGCCGCGCTGGCGGTGGCCCTGCGGGCGAAGGGCGAGTCCGTCGCAGAGATGACCGGCTTCGTCCGCGCCATGGTCGCCCACGCCGTTCCCCTCGACCTGCCCCCCGGCACGGAGGTCGTCGACACCTGCGGCACCGGTGGGGACCGGCTGCGCAGCATCAACGTGTCGACCATCGCCTCGCTGGTGGTGGCGGCCTCGGGGGCCAAGGTGTGCAAGCACGGCGGGCGGGCCAGCTCGTCCGCCGTCGGGGCCGCCGACGTGCTGGAGGCACTCGGCGCGGTGGCCGACCTCGGCCCGGCCGGGGTGGCCCGGTGCATCGACGAGGTGGGCCTCGGGTTCTGCTTCGCCCCCCGCTTCCACCCGGCCATGCGGTACGCCGGGCCGGTCCGCAAGGAGCTCGGCATCCCCACCGTGTTCAACTTCCTCGGCCCGCTGGCCAACCCGGCCCGGGCCCGGTACCAGGTCGTGGGCGTCAGCGACCCGGCCATGGCCGACAAGATGCTCGGGGTGCTGGCCGCCAACGGGACCCGGCGGGCCATGGTCGTCCACGGCGACGACGGGCTCGACGAGCTGTCGACGACCGGACCGTCCACCATCCACGAACTGGTCCGGACCCCCGGCGACGACCCGACGGACGACGGCGAGGTGTCGGTCTCCGTCTACCGGATCGACCCCGCCGACTTCGGCCTGGAACGGGCCACGCTCGAGGACCTGCGGGGCGGCGACGCCGCCGTCAACGCCGAGGCGATCCGCCAGGTCGTGTCGGGGGCGGTCTCCCCCCACCGGGACATCGCCCTGCTGAACGCGGCCGCCGCGCTGTGCGTCATCGGACAGGCCGACGACCTGGCCGCCGGGGTGTCCCTCGCCGCCCTGCTCATCGACAGCGGCCGTGCCGCCGGGGTGCTCGACGCCTTCGTGCGCCGGACCAACGAGGCCGCCGCCGAGGCCTCCGGGACGCCGGGGGGCTGACGGGGCCTCCGGGCTCCCTTGGGCCGCCGGGGTCCACCGGGCCGGCGACCGGCCGACTGGGTAGCATCGGTGGGCGTGGTCGTCCGTGGGGACCTGCCCGTCGAGTCCGACCCCGGGCCGTACCGCCGGGTACCGGCCCGCCTCCGTCCACGCTCGCGCACGACCCCGCCGACGCCGCCGACCCCACCCGCCCCACCGACCCGGAGGGCAGCCCATGACCGCACGTGACCACCCACCGCTCGGCTCACCCTGCTGGGTGGACCTGTTCACCTCGGCCGGCGCCGCCAGCCGGGCCTTCTATACCGGCCTCTTCGGCTGGGAGGCCGAGGAGCCGAGCGACGAGTTCGGCGGCTACTTCATGTTCACCCGCGGGGGGGTCCCGATCGCCGGGGGCATGCCCGGCCCGGCGGACGCACCGGGCGTGAACGCCTGGAGCATCTACCTCGACACCGACGACATGGCCCGCACACTGGCGGCGGCCACCGCCGCCGGTGGGACGGTGGTCGTCGGCGCCACGCCGATCGCGGACCTCGGGACGATGGCTGTCCTGGCCGACCCGACCGGCGCCGCGATCGGCGCATGGCAGGTGGGAACCTTCCCGGGATTCGTCGTCCTCGACGAGCCCGGGGCGCCGAGCTGGTTCGAGCTGTTCACCCGCGACCACGCCGGGGCGGTCGACTTCTACCGGACGGTCTTCGAGGTCGCGGCCGACGCGGTGGGCGACACCGACGAGTTCCGGTACTCGACGCTGCGCGAGCCGGGTGGTGGGCCCGAGCTCGCCGGCATCATGGACGCGTCGTCGGTCCTCGCCGACGGCGAGCCGGCCCAATGGTCCGTGTACTGGGAGGTCGACGACACCGACGCGGCGCTGGCCCGGGTGCGCGAGCTCGGCGGTTCGGTGCTGAGCGAGGCGATGGACACGCCGTACGGTCGCATGGCGGCCGCCCAGGACCCGACCGGGTCCCGGTTCAAGCTGCGCCGCAAGCCGGCCTGAGGTCCTCGGCTCGCCCGGCGGGCCGGCGCGGCCGGCGCGGCCGGTGCGGACCCTGCCGGCGGTGCACGGGATCACGCCCCGGACCGCCCGCCGGTGTCAGGACCAACGGACGGGGAAGGGGGCCTCGTCGCACCCGTGCTCGGCGTACGTGCCCTCCAGGAGCAGCACGTCGCGGTCGGTGGCGTGCACGGTGGTCACGAGGTACCAGCCGAGGGCGATGGCCGGGACGAGGTGCTGGATGAGGAGCGAGCCGTCGGGACCGGCGAGTACACCGGACCCGCCGGTCGCGAGGGGCAGGTCCACGCCGAGGGCGTCCAGCAGTCCCCGGTGGCAGGCCGCCGCCTCACGGGCCCAGACCGGAACGGGATCGCCACGGTGCCGTTCGGCCGGCGGACGGCCGGCGGCCGGTGCGGCGAGGGCCCGCTGCAGGAGGTGGCGGGCCCGGCTCGTGTACGGGCCCCGCATGCGTTCGACCCACCGGGTGTCGACCGACTCGCCGGGCTCCAGGAGGACCGCCACCATGGACTCGGCCCGAAGGGCGAGCCGCACGGGCCGGCCCGGGTCGGGTGCGGCGGGGACGACGGACCGGGCCGGCGCCGGGTGGGTGACACCGTGGCCCCGGACGACCGGTTCCGGGCGGACCTGTGGGTTCATCGGCGCCATCACCATGGGGAGCCTCCTCGCTGTGCTCGGACTCCGCCCCTCTGCTACGCGGTGTCCATCGGCGCGTCCGCCGCCGGCCAACAGGGCCGTTGGTCCCGATATCCGGCGCGGCCCGACGGGGGGCTCAGCCGGCGGCCACCCCCTGCGCCGGGCCGGCCACCGGCACGGGCGGGGACGTCAGCGGCCCGCACAGTTCGGTGAGCCTCGGGATCCGGTCGGTCCGCATGGCCAGCCCCGGGCCCTCGCCGGCATCGAGGACCCGGACCCTGTCGGCGTGGGACGCCAGCCACCGGGCGACGATGACCCGCTCCTTGTCGTGCCCGTCCGCAGAGACGGACAGCGCCGCGTCCCGTCCACCGTCCGCTCCCGCACCGCCGCCGCCGCCGTCGCCGAGGACCAGGGGGCCGGTCCCCACCAGGAGCCCGTCGGCGAGCTCGACGGTGCCCTCGCCCTCGACGTGGAGCACGATCCGGCCCGCCTTCCGCAGCGCCTCGACGCTGCGGTGACGCCCCAGGAGCTGGCGGAGGCGTTCGGCCTCGTCGCGCACGCGGGCGGCGTCCTCGTAGCGCTGGGAGCGGGCCAGGGCCGAGACCCGCTCGGCGAAGGGCGCCAGGAGCTCGGTCGCGTCGCCCTCGAGGTCCGCGGCCGACCACGACGGGCGCCTGCCCCGGCGGCGCGGGCGGGGCGCCTCCGCCACCGGTCCGGCGGTGCCGGCGGGGATCGCGGGGCTGCCGGGGGCCGTGCCGGGTGCGAGCCCACGCGCCGTCGTTCCCGGGTCACGCCGTCGGGCCTTGCCCTGGGTGTTGAACGGCGGTGCCCAGGCCCGGATCAGCCGGCCCTCGAGCACCGCGGCCGTCAGCGGGCCGGGACAGACCCGGTGGTGGACGGCGTCCATCATCCGCAGGAGCCGGCCGACCTTGTTCCGGGTGTCGCCCGAGAAGTAGGAGCGGACCCGGCTGTGCAGGTCGGTGGCCTTGCCGACGTAGAGGACGTGCCCGGCGGCGTCGGTGAACCAGTAGACGCCCGGGCGGTGGGGGAGCCGGGTGGTGAGGCGGAGCTTGGCCGCCTGGGGGTGGCCCACCAGTCGGGGGAGGTCGAGCAGCTCCTGGAGGCCCACGATGCCGAACGAGCCGGCCCGCTCCAGGAGGGCGTGGAGGAGGTCGCCGGTGGCGAGCACGTCGGTCAGCGCTCGGTGGGACGGCTGGTGGGGGAGGTGCAGCGTGGCGGCCAGGGTTCCGAGCTTGCAGTTGGGGACCATGTCCCGGACGAGCCGGCGGGCCAGGGCGAGCGTGTCGACGGTGGCGTTGGACAGGCGCTCCCGTCCGGTGGCGCAGAGGGCGTGGTTCAGGAAGGAGAGGTCGAACCGGACGTTGTGGCCCACCACGACGGCTCCGCCCAGGAACTCGAGGAAGGAGGGGAGCATCTCGCCGACCCGGGGCGCGTCGGCGACCATGGCGTCGCTGATGCCGGTGAGCGCGGTGATGAACGGCGGGATCCGCTCGTCCGGCCGCACGAAGCTCTGGTAGGTGCCGAGGAGCTCGCCGCCGCGGTAGCGCGCCGCGGCCACCTCGGTGAGCGAGCACGTCGCCGGGGAGCCCCCGGTGGTCTCGACGTCGAGGACCACGAAGGTGACCTCGTGGAGCGGGGTCCCGAGCTCGTCGAACGACCGCTGGACGGCGAGTGCCATGGGGACACTGTAGCGAACAGGTGTTCGGCACCGGCAGACGGGTGGTCCCCACCGGCCGACTACCGTGGTCGGCGTGACCGCCGACTCGTCCGCCACCGCAGCGCCCGCCGACTCGCCCGCCGCGACGTCGCCCGCCGCCACATCGCCGGCCACGACGCCGGCCGCCACGACGCCGGCCGACACGACGCCCGCCGCCGCCACGTCGCCGGCCACGACGCCGGCCGACACCACATCGCCGGCCACGACGCCGGCCACGACGCCGGCCGCCACGACGCCGGCCGACACCGACGTGGTCCGCTACCGCTGTGCGGCGTGCGGCAATCTCACCCGGTTCGACGTCGTGACGACCCGGCGGACCCGGGCGTTCCACCACTACTCCGTGGGCGGGGAGCTCACGATCGAGGACGTCGAGGTCCTGGACGAGTCGGTCGAAGGGGTCCTGTGCCGCTGGTGCGGGAACGGCGACGCGGTCGAGATCCTCGCACCGGGCCCGGCCGACCCGTCCTGACCGACGGACCGTCCCTCCGCCGTACTACCGGCACAGGTCCGATCGCAGGCTGACGTGGACGGAACCGACGACCGGACGAACCCCCTGGCCGATCCCGGATTCGTGGCCGGCCTCCGGCCCATCCCGACCGGCGTCCCCGGCGAGGCCCCGGACTGGACTGCCGCCGACCTCCACGGGCTGCGGCCCGACGGGTCGCCGGTGTCGGTCGTCCTGGACGGGGCCGCCGCACCCCTGCTGCTGATCTTCCTCGCCGTGCGCTGCGACGGGTGCGAGTCGTTCTGGCGGGGTCTGTCCGGCGGTGCCGACATCGGCCCCGGCGGAGTGGTCCCGGTCGTCGTGACGCATGCACCCGACACCGTGGACGCCGGCGAGGTCGCCGTCCGGGCGGCCGGGTTCGCCGGGGACGTGGTCATGGACGACCGGGCGTGGGCCGACTACCGGGTCACCGGGTATCCCTTCCTGGTGCTCGTGGACCCGGAGTCCCGCCGGATCCTGACCGAGGCCGTCGGGTTCGACTGGGACGACGTCGCCGCCACGGTCCGCGTCGGGCTCGACGGGTAGGGACCTCCGCCGGTCCCGACGGGTGGGCACCTCCGCCGGACCCGACGGGTGGGCACCTCCGCCGGTCCCGACGGGTGGGCACCTCCGCCGGACCCGACGGGTAGGGACCCGGGGTTCCGATGCTCTGTCCGGCCGGCGGGCGGGAGCGACCGGCGACGGGCGTCCCGGGGGCGGCCGACTAGATCCCGCCGATCCCCTTGCCCACCAGGAGGACGCCGAAGATCAGGTAGAGGACGGCCATCATCGCCGCGTTGTTCCGGCCGAGCCACGCCTGCCAGCCGCGGAGCACCTCGTCGGCCCGGTCGCCCAGGAGCACCATGACGACGATCGGCAGCGCCACCCCGAGCGAGGCCACCACCGTGTAGACGGCGACCACGCCGACCGCCTGCCCGGCGGCGAGTCCGGCCGTGGCGATGGCGATGGCGGACGCCAGTCCGACGGCGATGTTCTTGGGGTTGGCGGCGCCGACGGCGAGGCCGGCGACGAGCGAGCGCCCCGGACCGAACGCGGAGATCCCGTCCATCCACGACGGCAGCGGCGTCGTCTCACCCGGTGCGGGACGCGACCGGAACTTGCGCACGGCCACGACGAGGAGGACGATCCCGAGCGCGAGGAGGAGTCCGGAGGCACCCCGTGACCGCTGCGTGTCGGTGGACAGGTCGGCGGCCCCGGCGACGGCCGCCAGCGCGCCCACGACGGCCGCCACCCCGACCGCGAACCCGGCCAGGTAGCACGACGCGTGGAAGACCGGTCGCCTGCTGAAGAGCAGCAGGATCGCCGCCACGATGTTGAGTGGAGAGACCGTGACCACGATGGCCAGCGGGAGGACCTCCCCGATGACCGTCCTCATCGCCGGGCAACGGTGGGCATGACGGTCCACGTTAGCTGCGGCGGTGCAGCACCTCGCGGTGGGGGACGGTGCGGCGGGGGACGGTGCGGCGGGGGACGGTGCGGCGGGGGACGGTGCGGCGGGGGACGGTGCGGTGGGGGACGGTGCGGCGGGGGACGGTGCGGTGGGGGACGGTGCGGTGGGTCCGGGTCAGTGGGGGACGGTGCGGTGGGTCCGGGTCAGTGGGGGACGGGGACCGGCACATGCCACCACAGCGTGGAGGACGCCAGGAGGCGGTCCAGGTCCGTGGGCGCGAGCGGGCGGGAGAACAGGGTTCCCTGCCCGGCATCCGCGCCCTCCTCCTGCAGCCGCCTCCACTGGTCGTCGGTCTCGATACCCTCGGCGACGGTGTGGAGGCCGAGGATCTTGCTCAACTGGGTGAGCGTGTGCACGAGTGCCTCGGACTCCTCGGAACCGGTCATCGCCGAGACGAAGGACCGGTCGATCTTCAGGACGTCGATCGGGAGCTTGCGCAGGTAGGCGAGCGAGGAGTAGCCCGTTCCGAAATCGTCGATGGCGATGCGCAGGCCCTGCGCCTTCAACCGGGACAGTCGTTCGACGGTGTCTTCGACGTCATGCATGACGACCGTCTCGGTCAGCTCGAGGACGAGCGATCCCGGGTCGAACCCGCTCACGGCCAGGGCATCCCGGACGTCGTCCAGGATGCGATCGCGTTCGAACTGCTTCGACGAGACGTTGACCGAGACGAAGAGACGATGTCCTTCGCTGTGCAAGCGGGCACCCTGGCGGCACGCCTCGTGCAGCACCCAGGCGCCGACCTCGAGGATGGGTCCGCTCGACTCGAGCTCGTCGATGAACTCCTCGGGACCGACGATGCCGCGGACGGGGTGGTCCCATCGCAGCAGCGCCTCGACACCGACGATGGCGCCGGTCGCGAGGTCGACGACCGGTTGGTACACGAGGAGGAACTGGCCGGCTTCGAGCGCACCCTGCAGGTCCACCTCGAGGTGGCGGTGATCGTCCACGGCCGTCTGCATCGAAGGGGAGAACCGGACGGCGCGGTTCTTGCCGGCTGCTTTGGCCTGGTAGAGGGCGATGTCGGCGTCCTTCAGCAGCGCTTCCGGGGTGGCCCGGTCGCCCTCGGCGTAGCCGATGCTCGCCGTGACGTTCAGGGGCGCATCGCTCTCGTCGATCTCGAAGGGTGCGACCATCACGGCGAGGATGCGGTCGGCGACCGGCTCCACCCCGTCGGCCAGGGGCGCGCCCTCGGTCAGCACCACGAACTCGTCACCACCGAGCCGACCGATGGTGTCGCCCTCGCGCAGGGCGCTCGTCAACCGGATGCCGACGGCGACGAGCAGGTCGTCGCCGGCGCGGTGGCCCAGGGTGTCGTTGATGTCCTTGAAATTGTCGAGGTCGAGGAAGAGGACGGCGACGGGGAGGTGCTCCCGTCGGCTCCGCGCCAGCATCTGCCCGATCCGGTCGAGGATCAGCGCCCGGTTGGGGAGCCCGGTCAGGGCGTCGTGGAGCGCCTGGTGACGGAGTTCGTCGGTGCGTTCGTGGACGAGTGCCATGGCGCGGGACCGGCCGGTCCCCAGGGCGTAGACGAGCGCGCCCAGCAGGAGGCTGAGCAGGAGGCCGCTGATGAGGATCCAGAGCACGTTGCCGGTGAGGTCGAGTCCGGAGCCCACCGTTCTCGTGAGCACCAGAATGGTCCATCCGTTGTGGAGGTCGATCGACGTGCGGTGTGCGCCGGCGTCGGCGGTGCCCGCCGCGTACGAGGCGTTCACACCACCGCGGGAGTAGCGGAACACCAGGGCGGTGTCGGCGTGGCCCCGCAACGCGCTCTTCAGGATGGTCGCCGGGCTGATCTCGGTTCCCGTGAATTCGACGAACGCGTCCGTTCTGGCCGCGGAGGTGGAGGTGGGCGAGTCCGGCCAATGGATCGGGGCACCGATGACCATCGTCGCGTCCGCGCCGTGCCCGTAGGGGAGGTAGGTACTCTCCCCGGTCCTCGTCGTATTCAGGAATCCCGTGCCGAGCGAGTTGCCGCAGAGATCGGTGTCTGCAGGGGTGACGAGGCGGCCGGAGCGGTTCTGGGACAGCTTGGGGAAGCAGTAGTACGGACGGTTGCCCGGCGGTGTCACCGTGAACGTGGTGCCGGGTGGGAGGACTCCGGCCGGATTGGCGCTCACCTCGGCCGCGTAGGCGGCCAGTTGGGATTGGAGCACCACGACGACGTCGACGATCCCCAGGACCTCGGGGTACCGCTCGAACACGTTGGCATCGGTCGTCCACTGCTGGAACTGGGCCTGGGTCGCGGACGGCTGGCCGAGGAGGAATGCACCCGTGTTGACGACGAGGTCCTGCTCGCGCTTGAGGGCGAGCGTGAGGTTCGAGGCGACCTGGACGGACGTCGTGACCGCTGCCTCGTGGGACTTCTGGGCCTCGGCGTGGGAGGCGGACCGTGCGGCCAGGAGCGTGCAGGTGATCCCGACGACGGCGACCACCAGCGAGGTGACGATCCAGAACCGTCGCCGGGGCCGGAGGGCCGGGGTGCCGCCGGCGTCGGTCATCGTCGAACCACCGCGTGTCGCGCCCCGGACGGGGCGACCATGCGTGCCGTGGGGTCGTGCGGTCGACGCAGGGACCGGGCGTCCGGTGGTGGCCTCGATGGATCGACGACTGCGGGCGGGTTGGGCACGGCTGCTCCTCGGGAGATGGCCGACCTCCGCTCATGGGTTCGGCGTCGGTGCCGCTCCACGCCGCGCCCCCAGGGGGCCGGTCCGTCACCCGTTTCGGTACTTCTGGAGTGGTCATCGACCGATCGTCCGGTGAGCTTGAGGCGTCGGGCCCGCCGTCCCCGGGACTTCCCCCTCGGTCGGGCCCTGCCCGTGATCAGCTGAGCACGCGCCGGCACTCCTCGAGGGAGGTCGCACCGAGCCGGACCTTCGCGAAGGCGTCCTGCAGGAGCGTCTGCATCCCGCCGGCCGTGGCGGCCGCCACGATGGCCCGGGCCGGTGCCCGTTCCAGCACGAGTGCCTTCAGGGCGTCGTCCATGACCAGGACCTCCTGCACCGCGAACCGTCCCTGGTAGCCACGCTGGCTGCACCGGGGGCAGCCCACGGGTCGCCGGACGACGAGTTCCTCGTCGGGTGACTCGAGGAGGGACATCGACGACAGTTCGAGGCGCTCGTTCGCGGTGGCCGGCTCGGCCACGGAACAGGACGGGCACAGGCGGCGGAGTAGGCGCTGGGCGACCACGCACTCGAGCGCCGAGGTCACCAGATAGGGCTCGAGGCCCATCTCGATCAGTCGCGTGGTGCTCGAGGCCGCGTCGTTGGCGTGGAGGGTGGAGAGGACAAGGTGACCGGTGAGGGCGGACTCCGCGCAGATGCGCGCCGTCTCCAGGTCCCGGACCTCGCCGATCAGGATGACGTCGGGGTCCGCCCGCAGCGCGGCGCGCAGCCCCGTGGCGAACGTGTAGCCGGCCCGCATGTTCACCTGCGACTGCTTGATCCCGGCGATCCGGTACTCGATGGGGTCCTCGACGGTGATGATGTTGCGCCCGGGTCCGTTGAGCGCGTTGACCGTGGCGTAGAGCGTGGTCGTCTTGCCCGAGCCGGTGGGTCCGGTCACGAGGACCATGCCCCACGCCTTCTCGTACGACCGTCGGTAGCGGTCCAGTGCGGTCGGCTCGAACCCGAGCTTGGCCGTGTCGAGCAGGCTCTGGTCCTTGTGCAGCAGTCGGAGCACGAGCGCCTCGCCATCGATCGTCGGGAGGCTGGCCGCCCGCACGTCGACGGGCTGGCCGCGGGCGACGATCGAGATGCGACCGTCCTGCGGGCGCCTCCGGTCCGCGATGTCCATCCCGGCCATGATCTTCACCCGGCTCAGGATGTCGGGAGCGAGCGACGCCGGCGCCGTGGTGGCGTCGTGGAGGATCCCGTCGACGCGGAAGCGCACCCGGAGGTCGCCCTCGGTGGGCTCGAAGTGGATGTCCGAGGCCCGCTCGTCGACGGCGCGCCGGAGGAGCTGGTTGACGAAGGAGGCCACCGGGCTTCCGGCGACATCGTCGTCGGCGTACGCCGGCGCGTCGGCCGGCGACCCCTGCTGCGGGCGGAGGTCGACGGAGAGGGGCCGGTCCGCAGGGACCGGTTGCGGACCGTCGTCGGCCGACACGAACGTGAGATCGTCGAAGCTGCGCTCGATCTCCCGGTGGAGCTGATCGGGGGCGACGACGACCAGCCGCACCGGGCCAGGGGCGAGCATCCGCAGATCGTCGATGGTCTGCATGTCCCGCGGGTCGGCCACGACGACGACGACGGCGCCGTTCTCCAGACCCACCGGGAGCACGGTGCGGGACCAGCAGAAGGCCCTCGGGACATATCCCACCGCCTCGGGGTCCGGCGGGGCCAGGGCGAGGTCCCGGAACGGCAGCCCGAACATCGACGCCAGGGCGCCTGCGAGGTCGACCTCGTCCAGCACGCCATGGGCGATCAGGGTCTCGCCGAGCCGCCTTCCGGTGCGCCGTTGCTCCTCGAGCGCGGCGTCCACGTCGGCGGCGCTGGCCAGCCCGGATGCGATCAGGTGCTCGCCCAGGGGCCGTCGGTAGTCGAAGGGTACCTGTGGGTCCTCGGGGCTGTCCGTGGTCGTCCCCTCGCTCGCGAGCCGGCGCCGGCGCCGTACCCGTCGAGCGTAGCCCTCACCACGGGAGCGTCGGGGTGCCTGGGCGCCGGGTTGCCGGGCGCGGGGTGGTGGGGTGCGGGGTTGCCGGGCGCGGGGCGGCGGGGCGACGGGGCGGTGGGGCGACGGGGCGCGTCGCCTGCCGGTCCCGGGCAAGCGTCGGGTGTCACACCCACCCGCGAGACTCTCGGCATGGCTTCGACCATGTCGGGTAGGACCCGGACGACACGAGTTGGCACAGGTTCTGCGTCCGGACGGTCCGGCCTTGCCGACGCCATCCCCGTCCTCGGGGTGGGCGTGCCCCGATCCCGGGTGGCCGCAGGCGACGCGGGCCCGGGCATCGGTGCCCGGGTGGGCCGGGCCACGGGGCTCCTTTCGGAGGTGCTGGCCACGCTCGACCCGGCCCGCCTGACCGGCTCGGACGCCGCCGAGCTCTACCGCATGTTCGCCGCCGTCGAGCGGTTGTCGATGGCGGGCAAGACGCTCCTGGCGCCCCGGATCGACGAGTCCGGCGTGTGGCGCGACAGCGGACATCGCTCGCCGGCGGTGATGCTCGCCGAGCTGGAGGGCGTCTCCACCGGCCATGCCCGCAACACGCTCGAAGTGGGTCATCGCCTGCCCGAGCTCCCCGGCACGGAAGAGGCGCTGCGCAGCGGGGTGCTGTCCGGCCCGAAGGTCGCCGAACTCTCCGGGGCGGCGGTACTCGATCCCGGGAGCGAGGCCACCCTCCTTTCCGGCGCTGCCGACGAACCACTGCAGAAGGTCCGGGAGCGCTGTCAGAGGGCCCGTTCGACGGTCGGGCGTCAGGACCCGGTGGGCGCCGTTCGGCGGATTCACGCTGCGCGCCAGTTCTCGTCGTGGACCGATCCCGAGGGTGCGTTCTGCTTCCAGGGGCGGGACACCGCCGACCGGGGGGCGAAGATCCTCGAGCAGCTGCAGCACACCGTGACCCGGTTGCGTAAGGCGACCCGGGTGGAGGGGGTGGAGCCGACCCCGCCCGAGTCGGACCGGGCACTCCGGGCGGACGCACTCTTCCTGCTCCTGACCGGTCGGACGCCAGCGGGGGATGCCCGGAACGACGGATCCGACGAGGACCCCGGGCCGTCGGACGAGCACGTCTGCGCCGGGCACGGTGCGGGTCCGCAGGTGGACGTCCGGTCGACCCCGGGCAGCGGACGCGCCGACGGACGGCCGGGTTCCAGCGCCCCGTCCGCCTCCGATGGCGTCCCGGGTCCCGGCGGTGCGGGGGCGGACGTGATCGACCGCCCACCGACCTGCTCGCTGATGGTCCGGGTCGATCTGGACGCCCTGTTGCGGGGCCACGCAGGACCGGACGAGGTGTGCGAGATCGACAATCAGGGGCCCATACCCGTGGCGATGGCCCGCGACTTGGCCAACGACTCCTTCCTGCGGCTGGTGTACCACCGTTCGGGGGACATTCGTGCCATCTCCCACCTGGGCCGCACCGTCAACCGGCGGCTACGGACGGCTCTTGCGCACCGCGATCGGTGCTGCGTTGTTCCGGGTTGCGGTGCTCCCTTCGGCCTCGAGATCGACCACGTCGTTCCGTTCGCCCTCGGCGGGCCGACGGAACTCGCCAACCTGGCGCTGTTGTGCCACCACCACCACTACCTGAAGACCTACGAGGGGTGGACGCTGGAACGCTCCGGCACGGCGGACGACGGATCCCCCACCTGGGAATTCCGTCCACAACCGCCATTCGGGGAGGAGCCCGACCCGCCGGGCGGGTGAGTTCGTCGACGGCGGTTCGTCGCCAACTCCAAGGGACCAGTGCCCCTGCTCCCAGGTGGCGCACAGGTGGGGGGTCGATGCTGGGTCCCGTCACACAGGACCGCTCGAAGTCATCCCACAGCATCGACAATCCAGAGGAGCAACCATGAGTAGCCACGAAGAAGGCCCGTCCACCGGTCCCGCCGCTGCGGACTCCGACCCGTTCCCGAATCTGCGAGGGCGCCGTCGGCGTGGGCTCCGGGTCACCACGGCGGCCGCCGTCGCCCTCGGCCTCGCGGTCGGCGGTGGCGCGGTCGCCAATGCCGCCGGTTCTGGCTCGACCCCGTCGACCTCGGCTCCGGGCGCCCCGTTCGGCCATGACGGCTTCGGCGGCACCCCGCCGGCAGCGGTCGGCACCGTGGCGTCGGTGGGTGCGAACACCTTCACCCTGACCGGCCGTGACGGCACCACCGTGACCGTCGACGTGAGTTCGACCACCACCTATGTCGACCCCGCGGTGACCTCGCCGTCGCTGGCGGACGTCAAGGTGGGTGCCCACGTGGCCGTCTTCGGAACGGACAGCTCGAACACGGTGACGGCCACCAAGGTGGCCATCGGCGGACCCGGGGGACCCGGCGGGCGCCCCGGCATGGGCGGTACCCCGCCGGCAGCAGTCGGCACCGTGGCGTCGGTGGGTGCGAACACCTTCACCCTGACCGGCCGTGACGGCACCATCGTGACCGTCGACGTGAGTTCGACCACCACCTATCGGGAGTTCGGGGTCGCGTCGGCCACGATCGCCGACGTGAAGGTCGGCAGCCACGTGGCCGTCTTCGGGACCGAGAGCGGCTCGACCGTGACGGCCGCCTCGGTCGGCATCGGCATGCCGGGTGGACCGGGTGGACCTGGTGGACCTGGCGGTCCTGGCGACGGCCCCATGGGACGGGCACCGTCGACAGGCGCCAGCTCCACGTCGACGAACGCCGACGCCGGATCGACATCCACTTCCGGATCGTCCGTCACCGCCTGACGCACGAACCGGCCCGTTCCCCTGGGACCGGGCTCGGCCTGACACCTCCCCCCACTGCGCTCCCCCCGCAGGTCGGACGCCGCAGCTCACCCGGGTCTCGACCGATCCCGGCACGCTCCACCCGAGTGCGCCGGGATCGGTCGCGTTACCTCCCTCGGCGCGCCGCCGGCACCCGGCCCTCGGCGCCGCCGGCACCCGGCCCTCGGCGCGCCGCCGGCACCCGGCCCTCGGCGCGCCGCCGGCACCTTGCTACTTCAGGGCACGGCCACGATCCGTTGACGTGTCAACCCTCACGGCCATCGCCGGTCTCGACCCCGAACATCCGGCCGGCCTCCTTCCGGACCGGTCGACCGGGGCACGTCATTCGGCCATCCTGGTCCCATGCTCCACGCCTGTGCCCTGACCATCGACCTCCGCATCCCGGACAGCCGGTCCTTGAAGGCGAAACGGGGCACGGTGAAGCACTTGGTGGAAGCCTGCCGGTCACGGTTCGCCGTGGCGGCGGCCGAGGTCGGGTTCCAGGAGCACTGGCAGCGGAGCGAGCTCGGGTTCGCCGCGGTGTCTGGATCCCCGGGAATGGTCGAGTCCGTCCTCGACGCAGTCGAACGTTTCGTGTGGTCCCACCCCGACGTGGAGGTGGTCGCCACGTCTCGGGACTGGCTGGAGTCGGACCGGTAGCTCTGCCACCGTCGGGGTGTCGTAGCCTCGCCCCATGACCACGCTCGAAGACCTCCTGGTCGACCTGGACGCCGAGTACGACGACCTGCGCTCCGTCGTGGGCGGCCTGGCCGACGACGCCCCGGAGTGGGACCTCCCCACGCCGGCCGAAGGCTGGGCCGTCCGCGACCAGATCAGCCACCTGGCGTACTTCGACGACGCCGGCCGGATGGCCATGGTCGACGCGGAGGGCTTCGCCCGTTCGGTCGAGGAGATCGTCACCGCCACGGGTGACCCCATGGAGGTCCACCTGTCCCGGGGCCGGGCCATGGGCGGCCGGGAGCTGCTGGCGTGGTGGGGAGACGCCCATCGGGCCATGGTCGAGGCGTTCGCCGCCGCCGACCCCTCGACCCGGGTTCCCTGGTACGGGCCGCCGATGGGCGTCCTTTCGTTCGTCTCCGCCCGGCTCATGGAGACCTGGGCGCACGGTCAGGACGTGTGCGACGCCCTGGGCGTCGAGCGGGTGCCCACGGACCGGCTGCGACACATCGCCCATCTGGGCGTGCGGGCACGACCGTTCTCCTACATCGTCCGTGGGCGGGAGGTGCCCCCGGGCCGGATCGAGGTCGTCGTCACCGGGCCCGGCGGTGACGAGTGGCGGTGGACGGCCGGGGACGCGGCCGGCGACGCGGCTGGCGACGCGGCGGGTGCCGACCTACCGCAGGGAGTCGGGACCGCCGACGGGGTCGCCTCGCTCACCGGGTCTGCACTGGACTTCTGCCTGGCCGTGACGCAGCGCCGCAACCTCGCCGACACCGACCTGGTCGTCTCCGGGGCCCTGGCCGAGGACTGGATGGCGATCGCCCAGGCCTTTGCCGGGCCGCCCGGTCCCGGCCGACCGGCCGCCTGAACCCGGCCGACCGGCCGTCGGACCGATCGGGGGAGGCGCGTCCCACGGCGGACGATCCGACCTGCCGACCGCGGGCCACCCGCCGGCCTCAGTCCGGGTCGCCCATGAGTTCGGCCAGCCGGGCCACGAAGGCGTCGACATCCGCTTCGGTGGTGTCGAAGGACGCCATCCAGCGCACGACCCCCGTGGTCTCGTCCCACACGTAGAAGGGGTAGTCGGCCTGGAGCGCGGTGGTCACCGCCGGCGGCAGGCGGACGAAGACGCCGTTGGCCTGGACCGGTTGGACGAGCTC
This sequence comes from Acidimicrobiales bacterium, assembly GCA_035534835.1. Lineage (GTDB taxonomy): Bacteria > Actinomycetota > Acidimicrobiia > Acidimicrobiales > RAAP-2 > Bog-756. Next base: position 8,779 of record DATLRE010000047.1, on the reverse strand, counting down.
GACCCCGGGCACCGCGGATGCGCCCGTGCCCAGGCGGAGGGCCATGGCGTTGGCGTGCGCGGCGTTGCGCAGCCAGAGGTCGTCGGTGAGCAGGGCGACGAACTGGGCGGCGACGAAGCGCATCTTCGACGACAGCTGCATCGCCTGCTTCCGGATGAACGACAGCCGTGTCTCGGCCTCGTCCCGGAACGTGATGACGGCCTCGGCGCCGAGTGCCCCGTTCTTCGTCCCACCGAAGGAGACGACGTCGACGCCGGCAGACCGGCCGAAGGCACCGAAGTCGACACCGAGGGCGGCGGCGGCGTTGGCGAGTCGCGCTCCGTCGAGGTGCACCAGCATGTCCCGGCCGTGGGCCCAGTCGGCCAGCGACGCGATCTCGTCCACCGAGTAGACGGTGCCGACCTCGGTGCTCTGGGCGACGGAGACCACCCGGGCCTGGACGTGGTGCTCGTCCCCGGTGCCGGTCACCGCACCGGCCGCCAACTCCGGGGTGAGCTTCCCGTCCGGCGTCGCCACCGTGAGGAGCTTGCTCCCGAGGAACCGTTCGGGAGCGCCGCACTCGTCCACGTCGATGTGGGCTCCCTCGGCGCAGATCACCGCTTCGAACGGACGCAGGAGCGACTGCAGCCCGACGACGTTGGTGCCCGTGCCGTTGAACGCGAGGTAGGCCCGTGTCCCCTCCCCGAAGTGCTCGACCAGGAGCCGGTGGGCCTCGGCCGTCCACGGGTCGGCCCCGTACGCGGGGGTGTGGGCGCCGTCGTTGGCCCGGACCACGGCGGCGAGGACCTCGGGGTGGGCCCCCGACCAGTTGTCGCTGGCGAAGGTCCGCCGCCCCGGCACGTGCTCCATTGCCACCCGCCCCGCTCAGTCCCGGACGAGCGGCTTGTACCGCAGGCGGTGGGGCTGGTCGGCGTCGATCCCGAGCCGCTTGTGCCGGTCCGCCTCGTAGTCGCTGAAGTTGCCCTCGAACCACCGGACCTCGGAGTCGCCCTCGAATGCCAGCACGTGGGTGGAGATCCGGTCGAGGAACCACCGGTCGTGGCTGATGACCACCGCACACCCCGGGAAGCGGAGCAGCGATTCCTCGAGGGCGCGCAGGGTGTCGACGTCGAGGTCGTTGGTGGGCTCGTCGAGCAGGAGTACGTTGCCACCGGACTTCAAAACCTTGGCCAGCTGGACCCGGTTGCGCTCACCGCCCGAGAGCTGCCCGACCTTCTTCTGCTGGTCGCTGCCGGTGAACCCGAAGCTCGCCACGTAGGCCCGGCCGTGGATCTCCCGGCCGCCCACCACCATGTGGTCGACACCGCCGGTGATCTCCTCGTAGACGGTCGCCCCGGCGTCGAGCTGGTCGCGGGACTGGTCGACGTACGCGAGCTCGACGGTGGGTCCGACCGTGAGCGTGCCCGAGTCGGGCTGCTCCTCGCCGACCATCATCCGGAACAGCGTGGTCTTTCCGGCGCCGTTCGGACCGATGACCCCGACGATCCCACCCGGAGGCAGGAGGAACGAGAGATCGTCGATCAGCAGGCGGTCACCGTATCCTTTCACCAGGTGCTCGGCATCGATCACCCGGTCGCCGAGGCGGGGGCCGGCCGGGATGGCGATCTCGAGCGTGTCGGCACGGCGTTCGGCCGCTTCGGCCTCGGCCACCAGGTCGCTGTAGGCATTGATGCGGGCCTTGCCCTTGGACTGGCGTGCCCGTGGGGACATGCGGATCCACTCGAGCTCACGCTGCAGCGCCTCCTGCCGGGCGGTGTCGGCCCGCTGTTCGGCCGCCAGGCGGTCCTGCTTCTGCTCGAGCCAGGACGAGTAGTTGCCCTCCCACGGGATGCCGGCGCCGCGGTCGAGCTCCAGGATCCATCCGGCCACGTTGTCGAGGAAGTAGCGGTCGTGGGTGACGGCCACCACGGTGCCCGGGTACTCCTGCAGGGTGCGCTCGAGCCAGGCCACCGACTCGGCGTCGAGGTGGTTGGTCGGCTCGTCGAGCAGCAGCAGGTCGGGCTTGGACAGCAGCAGACGGCACAGGGCGACCCGGCGACGCTCGCCCCCGGACAGGGTGGACACGTCGGCGTCGCCCGGGGGGCAGCGCAGGGCGTCCATGGCGATGTCGAAGGTGCGCTCGAGGTCCCATGCACCGGCTGCGTCGATCTTGTCCTGGAGCTCGGCCTGCTCGGCCAGGAGCTTCTCGAAGTCGGCGTCGGGCTCGCCCATCGCGGAGCACACGGCGTTGAAGCGGTCGACCAGCTCCTTCGCCTCACCCACCCCGTCCGACACGTTGCCGAGCACGTCCTTGGTGGGATCGAGCTCGGGCTCCTGGGACAGGAATCCGACAGTGAATCCGGGGGTGAGGCGGGCCTCTCCCGTGAACCCGTCGTCCTGGCCGGCCATGATCCGCAGCAGCGACGACTTGCCGGAGCCGTTTCCGCCGATCACGCCGATCTTGGCCCCGGGGTAGAAGGAGAGGTGGATTCCCTTCAGGACCTCGCGGTCCGGCGGGTAGAAGCGACGCAGGTCGCGCATGGTGTAGATGTACTGGGCTGCCATGGAGGACAGTGTGCCAGCCCGGGGCGGGGTCCCCGTCGGCACTCCTCCTGCGCTGCCCGCGGGCTGCCTGCCGGGCGCCCGGGGGCCGCCGTGACACGGTTCGGGTTGGGTAGCCTGCTCGCATGGGCAGTCCTCTCGAGCTCGCGAGCGGGCGCTCTCCGGAGGGCCGGGACGGCCGGGTGCCAGCAACGCCCGAGGAACGCCGACGTGCCGAGTCGGCGGCGCCCTCCGTGGCTCGGGTGCGGGGTGGGAGCCCCGGTGGACGCTGAGTCCGAGAGGTCGCCGGCCTCGTCGGGGATCCCGCCGGACGACGCCGTGCGGTCGAAGCGGCGCGAGCGGGTCGGTGTCCTGGTCGGGCGCCTGGTGGAGGCGATCCGCCACGGGGACGACGACACCGTCGAGGTCGCCGTGCTCGCCCTCAGCCGCCGGAGCCGGTGGTTGGCGCCGCTCGCGCTGATGGTCGGGGGACTCGCCATGCTCTTCCAGGGGGTCCGGACCCTGTTCATCAATTGGCGCCTCACGGTCATCCAGATTCTCCCGGCGATGTGGATCTGGGTCGTGATGGTGGACCTCAAGGCTCACGTGCTGCACGGTCGGGAGTTCCACGTCTTCAAGTCCCCGGCGGTCGTGGTCCCCATCGTCCTCGCCATCGCCGCGGTCACGGCGGCCAGCTTCTACCTGAACGCCGTGTTCGCCTTCGCCATCGCCCGCAAGGGGACGCCCGAGATCCGACCGGCGTTCGCTCTGGCGAGGGTGCACCTCCGGACGATCCTCACGTGGGGGTTCGGCATCGGCGTCCTCGTCGGGTTCTCGGCCATGGTCGTCGACCGGTGGGGCCAGTTCTGGTTCGCCTTCAGCCTCGGGATCATGGCCGGCGTGCTGATGTTCGCGTACGTGGCGATCCCGTCGAGGCTGCTCGGACTGCAGGCGAAGCAGTCCACCCGGGACAAGATCAGCGCCGCCGCCGTGGGTGGAGCCGTCGGTGTGGTCGTCTGCTCACCCCCCTACGTGCTCGGCCGGATCGCCATCCTCATGATCGGATCGCACACGTTCCGCTACCTCGCCATCCTCCTCCTGGTCGTTGCGGTCGTCCTCCAGACGGGGGCCACCAGCGCCGTCAAGGCCGTCAAGATGAGCGCCAAGATCGTGGCCGGAAACCCTCCCGACGACGCCGGCGCCGAGGTGTTCGGCGAGACGGCGACGGGCTCCTAAGCCACCCGAACGCCTGCGGGGGCCGTAACGCGGCGAATTGCTCTCGATGCCGCTCGGTGAATGGCCCGCCACCGTCCGTGACGGTGCGGAGGCGCCTCCGCAGCGACCGGTCGACGGCCGTTGCCACGGGTCCCGGGCGCGCCCGCTCCGGTCGTGTCCCGCGCACCGGTGGCGGCGCGGCCGTCTCTTCGGTCCCGACCGTGATCCGGAACGACGTCGTCGCCGATGCCGGAATCCCATGCTGCCGCAACGGTTTCTTTCGAGCGCGCGACGTCGGACCATCCGGCGACAGTGTGTGGGCGTCCGACCGGCAAGGTGTGCTGCCAGGCAGTCGGCAAGGTGCGCCCGTCACGATCGATCCATGTCCCACCCCACCCCGCTCGCCTCTCGACCACCGGACCGCGCCGGCACCGGCGCCCACTTCCCGGTCCGAACAAGTTGCACTCGGCGTGCAATCTTCCGTGCACGGCGCAGCTCTCCGTATCTAGGGTCCCTCCTCCATGTACCCCGACCACGAGGGAGGACGAGCCGTGGCTGACCGGATCCCACCGGTCCCGGTCCGCCGCGCGCCGGACACGGCTGCCGCCGCTGCCGCCGCTGCCGCCGCTGCCGCCGCTGCCGCCGCTGCCGCCGGTGCCGCCGCTGCCGCCGCTGCCGCCGCTGCCGCCGCTGCCGCCGCTGCCGCCGGACCGCGCCCCGCGTCGCGGGATGGCTCCCTCGGCGGCTCCCGTCCGCGCGTCCGGCGCAGGGCGCCGTTCCCGTCCGCTGCGCATCGTCGCTGGGACCGCTGCCTGCTCGCTCCGTCGGCGAAGTGGGTGGCGGTCTCGGCCGTGGTGGTCGCCATGGCCGTGATCGGCATCGCAACCGCTCCCTCCCCGACGCCTGCCGGCGCGGTCACTTCCGGAGCCGGCGCCGGAGCCGGCGGCGGTACCGTGTCGGTCGGCGTGGGCTCGGGCGGGGGTTCTGGCGGATCGGCGGGTTCCGGGGGTGCGACCGGTGGAGTCCCCGGCGGCGGCGGCGGTGGCAGCGGCAGCGGCAGTCCGTGGTCGTGCACGTACACCTACCTCGCCCTCAACAACCAGGGCGGATTTCCCCCCGGAGGTCCCCAACCGGGCGCGTGGTACTCGGTGACCTGCGTCGACAGTGCCACGGCCGTCCAGGTGACGCAGACGGTCTGGGTCACGGGCGCCGCTCCGGCCGGGACGCCGGCGGTCGACCCGCGCTCGCTGGCCCTCCAGGCGGAGAATTCGATCACCCTGCCGCATCCCACGTTGCGCCTCGACCCGTCGGGCACCTCGGTGGTGGGACTCGCCACCTGGTTCTGGATCGACGCTGTGCTCTGGCGCGACGAGTCGGTCACGGCGACGGCCGGCCAGGTGTCGGCGACCGCGGTGGCCCGACCGGTGGCGGTCCGGTGGACCTCGGGGGACGGGGCCGTCGTCGTCTGCCACGGTCCGGGGACCCCGTACTCGACCTGGCTGCCGGCGGCGATGCAGACGACGGACTGCGCACACGTGTACCAGCGGACGTCGGCCGGCCAGCCGACGCTCGACGGCGCTCCCGATGACGGTGCCTACGTCGTGACGGCGACCGTCGAGTGGGCCGTCACGTGGACGTCCGTGGGGGTACCGGGCGGCGGCGCGCTGCCGACGCTCTACACCAGCGGCGCGACGCTGCTCCGGGTGGCCCAGGTCGAGAGCGTCAACACCGTCCCGATCGTTCCGATCCGGGGTCGGGCACCGAGGAACGGATTCGGGGCATGAGTGTCCGGACGGAGTCCGTTCCGCGCCGATGGATCCCGGTGCCCGATGGCGCGGGAGTGGTCCGGCCCCCTGGTGGTCGGCGCGACCGGCGGACGCTCCTGTTGGTGGCATCGGTGGCCCTCGTCGGGGCGAGCATCGCCGGATTCGCGTCGGTCTACTCGGCGGCGGACCGCAAGACACCGGCGGTCGTCCTGATACGGGCCGTCGGCCAGGGTCAGCGCATCTCGTCGGCCGACATCGGGGAGGCGGAGGTCGCGGTCTCCCCGGGCGTGGACTTCATCCCGCTCAGTCAGGTGTCGATCGTCGCGGGCAAGCGCGCGGTGGCGGCGATGCCGGCGGGCTCGCTCGTGACCCCCGCGGACCTGACGGGTGCACCGGCGATCGCCGGCGGCGACGCTGTCGTGGGGGTGGCCCTCAAGGACGGTACGTATCCGGCGTCGGGGCTGTCGCCGGGCGACCGGGTCCTGGTGGTCCAGACCGCCGCACCGGGTATGTCCGTGGCAGCCCCTCCGGGGGACACGTCGGCAGCCCCTCCGGGGGACACGTCGGCGGCCTCGTCGGGCGTCGCGTCGGCGGCCTCGTCGGGCGTCGCGTCGGTCCCTCCGCTCGCCGGAGGACCCACGACCGCGGTGTCGGGTGTCGCCGTCGGCGGGGTGTCCGGTGGTGACACGGGGATCCTCGTGCCACAGGCATCGGTGTTCGCCGTGACGGTACCGGGAACGAGTTCGAGCGGCGGTGCCACGCTCCTGGTCTCCCTCGAGGTCCCGTCCGCAGTGGCCGCGCAGGTGGCGACGGCGTCCGCCGCCGGCCAGGTGGGCCTCGTCCTCCTGCCGCGGGGCCCCGGGTCCGGGGCACCGGGGTCGCCGTCAGGGGTGACCCCGTGACGGTGGTCTCCCTCTTCTCGCTCAAGGGTGCCCCGGGGGTGACGACACTGGCGAGCCTCCTCGGTGCGGCATGGGCGGGCTCCCGACCCGTTGTGCTGGTCGAGGCCGACCCGGCGGGCGGCGACCTGGCCGCCCGGTTCGGGCTCTCCGCCCGGGTCGGCTGGTCTTCGCTGGCCTCGTCGACCCGGCGTTCCGGGGGGATCCCGTCCCTCGGTCCCCACCTCCAGACCCTCCCCGGCGGATTGCCGGTGCTGGTCGCCGCCCGGGGCCCGGAACGTCGCCCGGCGGCGACCGACGAGGGGGCGGCGATCCGGTCGGGCCCGGGCGGCACGTCGGAGGAGGCCACCGGACTGACGATCGTCGACCTCGGACGCCTCGGAGCGGACGACACCGTTTCCGAGTCCTGGTTGGACGTGTCGGACGCATCGCTGGTCGTCGTGCGCGGCGACGTGTCATCGGCCGTCCACCTCCGGGACCGCGCCGAGCACCTTGCCGCCGCCTGCCGGGGGCGGCTCGGCACCGTCGTGGTCGCAGGGGGCTACTCGGGCCGCGACCTCCAGGACTTCACCGGCGTGGCGTCCGTCGCGGACATCCCGTTCGACCCGTCGGCGGCTGCAGTGGCGAGCGGCGGCACCGGATCGGGCCGCCGCCTCGAACGCTCGCCGTTGTGGCTGGCGGTGGTTCGGTTGGCCGTGTACCTCGAGTCCCGATCCGAGGGGGGAGGCGACCGGAGTGCGGACACGGGGGCCTCCGATGCCCCTGGCGCCGACCCGCCTGCCGCCACCGACCTGCCTGCCGCCGCCGACCCACCTGAGGCCGCCGACCCACCTGAGGCCACCGATCTACCTGCCGCCACCGACCTACCTGCCGCCACCGACCCACCTGCAGCCGCCGGACCGACCGACGGACCACCCGGCGATCCCTCGCGCATCGGTCACCGTCGACTCCGGGACGATCTCCGACGGGTGGTCGGGGGCAGCCACCGGCCCGACGCGCCGGAGCGCCCGGTCGATGACGTTCGACGGGTGGGCGCGTGATGGCCGCCCTGGCGTCGAGCATCCGCCAGCGGGTCGCCGAGGACCTCGCCGGGCCGGACGCGGCTGCGCTCACCGGCGATGACAGGAAGGAGTTCGCTCGCCAGCGAGCCTTCCTCCATCTGGACGCGCTGGCAGGATCGCCCGGGGACACCGGCGCGGCGGACCTGACCCCTGCGGACGAGCAGGAACTCGCGCAGACGGTCCTGGACGCGCTGTTCGGCCTGGGGCGGCTCCAGGCGCTCGTCGACGACCCCGAGATCGAGAACATCGACGTCAACGGCTGCGACCGGGTCTGGGTGACGTTCGCCGACGGGACGAAGCGCCGGATGCCCGCGGTCGCCGACACCGATGAGGAGCTGGTGGACCTCGTACGGTCCGCCGCCGGGCGCTTCGGACTGTCGGAGCGCCGGTTCGACATGGCGCGACCCGAACTGGACCTCCAGCTCCCGGGCGGCGCACGACTCTCCGCGCTCATGGCGGTCACGGCCCGGCCGGCCATCTCCATCCGGCGCCACCGGTTCGCCGATCTCTCGCTCGACGACCTCTGTGCCATGGGCGCTCTGGACCCGGGCCTCCGGTCCCTGCTGGCTGCGGCGGTTCGGGCCAGGAAGAACATCGTGGTCTCCGGGGCGATGAACTCCGGGAAGACGACGCTCCTTCGGGCTCTGGCGGCGGAGATCGACCCACGGGAGCGGCTGGTCACGATCGAGCAGTCCTTCGAGCTCGGACTCGACACCGGTTCGGTCCGGCACCCGGACATCGTGGCGCTCGAGGCCCGTCCGGCGAACACCGAGGGCGAGGGGCGGATCCCCGTCGCGGACCTGGTCCGGAGATCCCTCCGGATGAACGCGGACCGGGTCATCGTCGGTGAGGTCCTCGGAGACGAGGTGCTCCCGATGCTCAATGCGATGAGCCAGGGGCGGTCGGGTTCGATGTGCACGCTGCACGCCGAGTCGTCCGCCGGCGTCTTCCGCCGCATCGCCTCCTACGCCGTGCAGGCGCCCGAGCGGCTCCCCCTCGAGGCGACCAACCTGTTGATCTCGGGTGCGCTCCACTTCGTCGTGCACCTCGATTCGACCATGCACGACGGCGGTCGGGACGACCGCGTGGACGGGGACCCAGGGGCGCCCCGGGACTGGTTTCCACCCCGGGGCCCACGTGCCCGGTTCGTGTCGTCGGTACGAGAGGTGGTCGATGCGGAAGGGGTCCAGGTGGTCTCGAACGAGATCTACCGTCCGGGACCCGACCGCCGGGCGGTGCCGGCGTCCCCGCTGCGATCCGAGACCGTCGCCGAACTCCGGCACTTCGGATTCGAGCCCGAGCGCACCGGTCGACCGGT
>DATLRE010000046.1:0-4570 GCA_035534835.1 Acidimicrobiales bacterium | reverse complement strand
GTGGTGGAACGTGCGCACCCCCGACCGGTACGTGGACCTGGTGGCGGCCGACGCCACGACCGTGGCCGGCGAGGAGGTGCTGGACGCGGCCGGACGCCGGTTCGAGGCGCTGGCCCTGGCGCTGCGGACGTCGTCGGGCGTACCCGCCGAGGCGCTGCCCGAGGACCCGGACCTCGACGGACTCGTCGACCGTGTCGACGGCCGGGCCGTCCTGACCGTGCGGGGTCGGCTGCTGGCCACCGCCGTGACGGGCCGGCTGGCGGACCCGTACCCGGACTGACGCACCCTCGGGCGGGAGCGTGGCGCGATGGGCGGCCCGCGGCACGGCACGGGGGCGGAGGGAGCACCCGGTACGCTTGCCGGCTATGCCCGACTCAACACCCGAACCGGCCGACCTCATGGAGAAGGTGGTCGGCCTGTGCAAGCGGCGCGGCTTCGTCTTCCCGTCGGCCGAGATCTACGGCGGCTTCCGCTCCACCTACGACTACGGCCCGCTCGGGGTCAACCTGCTCCGCAACGTGAAGAACGCCTGGTGGGAGTCGATGGTCCAGCGCCGCGACGACGTGGTGGGCCTGGACGCCGCCATCCTGTCGCCCCCGGCGGTGTGGGCGGCGTCCGGCCACCTGGCCACCTTTACGGACCCGCTGGTCGACTGCATGTCGTGCCACCAGCGCTGGCGCGAGGACAAGATCGACGGGGTGTGCCCGGCGTGCGGGTCCACCGGGTTCACCGAGGCCCGGGCCTTCAACCTCATGTTCAAGACCCATGCCGGCCCGCTCGAGGACGAGGGGGCGGTCGCCTACCTCCGTCCCGAGACGGCCCAGGGCATGTTCATCAACTTCATGAACGTGCTCCAGACGACCCGGATGAAGCCGCCCTTCGGCATCGCCCAGGTGGGGAAGTCCTTCCGCAACGAGATCACCCCACAGAACTTCGTGTTCCGGACCCGGGAGTTCGAGCAGATGGAGATGGAGTACTTCGTGCCCCCGGCCGAGGCCCAGCACTGGTTCGAGTACTGGCTCGACGAGCGCTACCGCTGGTACCTCGACCTGGGCATCGGCGAGGACAAGCTGCGCCTGCGCCACCACGATCCCGACGAGCTGTCCCACTACTCGTCGGGAACCGCCGACGTGGAGTTCCTCTTCCCCTGGGGTTGGGACGAGCTCGAGGGGATCGCCAACCGGTCGGACTTCGACCTCAAGGCCCACGCCGCCGCCTCGGGGGAGAAGCTCGAGTACTACGACCAGGGGGCCAACGAGCGCTACGTCCCCCATGTGATCGAGCCGGCCGCCGGCGCCACCCGGACGATGATGGCGTTCCTCCTGGCCGCCTACACGGAGGACGTGGTGGCCGGCGAGGCGCGCACGGTGCTGCGCCTCCATCCGAGGCTGGCCCCCTACCAGGTGGGCGTGCTCCCGCTGTCGAAGAAGGAGACGCTCGAGCCACTGGCCCGGTCGGTGCTGGGCATGCTCCAGCCCCAGTTCATGTGCGACTACGACACCACCCAGTCGATCGGTAAGCGCTACCGGCGCCAGGACGAGGTCGGGACCCCGTGGTGCGTGACGATCGACTTCGACTCGATCGAGGACCACGCGGTGACCGTGCGCGACCGCGACACGACCGAACAGGTGCGCGTGCCCGTCGACGGTCTGGTGGCCGAGCTCCGCCGGCGGGCGGACCGCAGCTGATCCCGGGACGGTCGGGCACGCCGGGCCCGGGCCGCGCCGGTCCCGACCGTGGCCCCGTGCGCCGGGTCGGGTCCACGGTCGGCGGGCATCCCCGTCCGATCCCCGACGCGGGACCGTCCGGGTCCGGACGGACGGTGGCCCAGGGGTAGGATTGCCGGTCGGCGCACAGTCCGTGCGCGGACCGACCCTGCCCCGGATCCACCTAGGAGACCCTTCCCGATGCCGTTCGTCTTCGACTTCGACCACTCCCACCGCAAGCCCCCGATGGAGATGAAGGACCTCCTCGGCGGCAAGGGTGCCAACCTGGCCGAGATGACGTCGGTGCTCGCCCTGCCCGTGCCCCCGGGCTTCACCATCGCCACGACGGCTTGCCGCGCCTACATGGAGGGCGGTTGGCCCGCAGGCCTGACGGACGAGGTCGGCAAGGCCCGTGCCCGCCTGGAGCGGACCATGGGGAAGCGGATCGGCGACGCCGCGGACCCGCTGCTGGTGTCGGTCCGCTCGGGTGCCAAGTTCTCGATGCCGGGGATGATGGACACCGTCCTCAACCTGGGCCTCAACGACAGGTCGGTCGAGGGCCTGGCCCGCCAGACCGACGACGAGCGCTTCGCCTACGACTCCTACCGCAGGTTCGTCGCCATGTACGGGCGCATCGTCCTCGGCGTGCCCGGCGAGGAGTTCGACTCGCTGCTCGATGCCGCCAAGGAGCTGGCCGGCACCTCCTCGGACGCGGGGATCCCGATCGAACTGCTCCGGTACCTGGTCGAGGCGTACCAGCAGATCGTCGAGCGCCACACCGGCCGGCCGTTCCCCCAGGACCCCGACGAGCAGCTGCGCGGCGCCATCGAGGCCGTCTTCGCCTCGTGGAACGGGCCCCGGGCCATCGCCTACCGGGTGCGGGAGCGGATCGCCCACGACCTCGGCACCGCCGTCAACGTCCAGGCCATGGTGTTCGGCAACCGCGACAGCGAGTCCGGCACCGGCGTCGGCTTCACCCGGGACCCGGCCACGGGCGCCACGGGCGAGTACGGCGACTTCCTCGTCAACGCCCAGGGCGAGGACGTCGTGGCCGGGATCCGCAACACCGAGCCCCTGTCGGCGCTGGCCGACGAGTTCCCGAAGATCCACAAGGAGCTCCTCGCCATCTTCGCCCGTCTCGAGCACCACTACCGGGACATGTGCGACACCGAGTTCACCATCGAGCAGGGCAAGCTCTGGATGCTCCAGACCCGGGTGGGCAAGCGCACCGGCCGTGCCGCCCTGCGGATGGCCGTCGACATGGTGTCCGAGCGGGCCATCCGGCTGACGAAGGCGGAGGCGATCGAGCGGATCACCGGCGACCACCTCGACCAGGTCCTGCACCCGCAGTTCGCATCGGACGGGCACACGGTCCTGGTCAAGGGCCTCGGTGCCTCGCCGGGTGCCGCCGTGGGCCGCGTCTACCTGACCGCCGACGACGCCCAGGCGGCCGCCGAGCGGGGCGAGGCGGTCGTGCTCGTCCGGAGCGAGACCTCACCCGAGGACGTCCACGGCATGCTCGCGTCCCAGGGCATCCTGACCGCCCGCGGCGGCCTGGTCAGCCACGCCGCCGTCGTGGCACGGGGCTGGGGGAAGCCGGCCGTGGTCGGGGCCGAGGCCCTGCGCATCGGTCCGCACTCGTTCACCGTCGGCGACATCGAGGTTGCCGAGGGCGACTGGATCTCGGTCGACGGCACCAACGGGACCGTCGTGCTGGGCCAGGTCGAGGTCATCCAGGGCGAGACGCCCCCCGAGTTCGACCTGCTCCTGGGCTGGGCCGACGAGATCCGGGCCGGACGCCTGGGCGTGCGGGCCAACGCCGACAACGGACCCGACGCCACCAACGCGCGCAACCTGGGGGCCGAGGGGATCGGCCTGTGCCGCACCGAGCACATGTTCCTGGCCGAGGACCGACTGCCGGTGGTCCGTCGCATGATCCTGGCCGCCACGCCGGCCGAGGAGGAGCTCGCGCTCGAGGCCCTCCGGGTCGCCCAGAAGGCCGACTTCCTCGAGATCCTCGAGGCCATGGACGGACTGCCGGTCACCATCCGCCTGCTCGACCCGCCGCTCCACGAATTCCTCCCCGACACCATGGAGCTCGCCATCAAGGAGGCCACCGTCGGGCTGACCGACGAGGAGGAGGCCCTCTTCGAGGCGGCCAAGGCGTGGCACGAGTTCAACCCGATGCTCGGCACCCGCGGCGTGCGCCTGGGCGTGATCAAGCCCGGGCTCTACGCCATGCAGGTGCGCGCCCTCATGGAGGCCGCCCTCGACCGGGTGGCGGCCGGCGGCCACCCGGTCGTCGAGATCATGATCCCCCTCACCGTCAGCCGCGACGAGCTGGCCCTGGCCCGGAGCTGGGTGGAGGAGGCGGTGGCCGAGTCCCGCGAGGGGGCCAACGGCAGCCGGCCCCCGCGGCGGGGCCGCAGCCGGTCGGCCGCCGACGGGGAGCTCGAGGTGACCATCGGGACCATGATCGAGACGCCGCGCGCCGCGCTGCGGGCCGCAGAGATCGCCGAAGTAGCCGAGTTCTTCTCGTTCGGCACCAACGACCTCACCCAGATGACGTTCGGGTTCAGCCGGGACGACGTCGAGGGGCGGCTGATGGCGCGGTACCTGGAGCTCGGCCTCCTGCCGCGCAACCCCTTCGAGACGGTCGACCCCGACGGCGTGGGTGAGCTCATCCGGCTGGGCACGTCCCGGGGTCGGGCCACCCGCCCGGACCTCAAGGTCGGCGTGTGCGGCGAGCACGGTGGCGACCCCGAGTCGATCCAGACGTTCGCGGCGGCCGGCCTCGACTACGTCAGCTGCTCGCCGTTCCGGGTGCCGATCGCCCGACTGGCGGCGGCCCAGGCGGTCCTGGC
>DATLRE010000045.1:0-13326 GCA_035534835.1 Acidimicrobiales bacterium | reverse complement strand
CGTCGGCGGCACGGGCCTTCGACTCCTGGATGAGCTGGTGGACCCGGGACGGGCTCACGCCCAGCCGCTGCGCCAGCACCCGCACGGACCCGCCCGACGCGTAGGCGGCCGCCACCGCGTCCGCCCGGATCGACGAGAGTCGCTCGATCGCCTCCACGTGGGCCGCGAGCTCGGCGGTGGCGAGCACGTAGCGCTCCTCGGGATCGGCCGTTGCGGCCAGCACCGCCAGGACGTCCCCGTCGTCACCGGAACGCCGCGGGGGCGATTCCGGGGCCTCCGGCTCCGGAGTGGCGCCACCCGGTCCCTCCGCCCGTCCCGACTCCTTCGACGGGTCCGACTTCGCCGGGCGGTCCTCCCGCTTCTTCTTCGGGGTCTCCCGGGTCCGCTTCTTCTTCGCCATGCGCTCCCATCGTGGCACGCAGCACCGCCGATCGGTCGCCGTGGGCGCGACCTGCGGTCCGGGGTCCCGCCAACCGACGCCGGTCCGGGGTCGGCCGGTAGGATGGTCGTCAGGAGCCCACATGGACCGGACCCGCAGACTCGCCATCAGCATCGCGCTCACGGCCGCGCTGGTGGCCGCACAGGTCACCTTCGGGATCGTCGCCCACTCGTCCGGCCTCCTGGCCGACGCCGGGCACAACCTCACCGACGTCGGCGCACTCGCGCTCTCTCTGATCGCCGTCCGGCTGGCCCTCCGTCCGGCGAGTGCGGCCCGCTCGTTCGGCAACCACCGGGCCACGATCCTCGCCGCCCTGGGCAACGCGGTGCTGATCGCCGCCGTGACCGTGCTCATCGTGGTCGAGTCCGTGCACCGGTTCGGCCACCCCCAACCGGTCCGTGCCGGCATCGTGGTGGCCGTCGCCGCCTTCGGGCTGGCCGTCAACACGGTGGCCACCCTGGTGCTCCGCGACCGGTCGAACGACCTCAACATGCATTCGGCGGTGCTCCACATGGTCGGCGACGCGCTCGCCTCCCTGGCCGTGGTGATCGGCGCGCTGGCCCTGCTCGTGGTCCCGTCCGCCACCTGGCTGGACCCGCTGTCCGCACTGGCGGTGGCCGCCGTGATCGTCACGCAGGCGGCCGGCGTGTTCCGTTCGAGCATCGCCGTGCTGCTCGAATCGACGCCCTCCGACGTGGACCTCGACCACCTCACCACGACCATGTCCGGCGTGCCGGGCGTGGCCGAGGTGCACGACCTCCACGTCTGGAGCCTCTCCAGCGACATGCGCGTGCTCTCCGCGCACCTGGTGCTCACCGGTCACCCGACCCTCGAGGAGGCCCAGGTGGTCGGCGACCGGGTGAAGGGGGCGATCGGCGCGCCCTTCGGGATCTCGCACAGCACCCTCGAGCTCGAGTGCGAACGGTGCAACGAACCCGGCGTGGACCCGTGCGCCATGGACACGGCGGTGCCGACCACCGTCGCCCACCACCACTGAGCCGGGCCGCGCCACCCTCCGACGTCGCGTCCGGTGCCCGGGCGCGACGCAGCCCCGAGTAACCGGACGGCCGAGGCCGCCCCAGCTCCTCGGGGCCACGTGCACGGTGGACCGGCTCCGCCCGTCGCCCGGCCGTGTCGGACAGCCTGGCGGCGGGCACCGTGCCGGTCGTCCCCGTGAAGGGAGTCCCGGCCCGTCCCCGGACCACCTTGTCGGTCGCCTACGGCCCAGACGGTCCTCCGGACTCGGACCCGGGGACCGGTCGTACGACCCGTCCTCGGACCTCCTCTGGAGCCTCGCAGGGCTTCGGCTTCCCGAACTTGCGTCACTCTGAACCGGTCCCGTCCGGGGGTCAAGGGCCCGCGCCGAAATCCTGAGGTTTTCCTCCACATCTCCGGCGACATCCCCAGGATGGGCGGAGATCTCCACCGTTCGTCCACAGTCGCGGCCGGCGGCATCGGCCCCGACGGGGGCCGCATCGGCGGTAGCGTGGCGGGTCGGCGGCCCCACCGGGGACAGTGCCGGGAGTGCCGGCACGAGAGGCAGAGAGCACACGCGTCGATGAGCAGCCGCAGGGGGAAGACCACGCCGGCCACGGCCGTCCGTCGCCGGCGTCGCCGGGCCCTGACAGGGGGCCTGGCCCTCGCCGTGGCGCTGGCGGCACTGGCCGGCGCCCTGGAGGGCGCGTCGACGGCCCGGGCCTCCTCGGCCGGGCACCCGGCCGCCGGTGGCCGGGCCACCGGGCCATCGACACTCCTCGACGCCACGGCGCCTCCACCGATGGGGGTCCCGCTGGCCCCCGGGACCGAGGTGCCGGCCGGACTCGACCAGTCCGACCCCTTCCTTACGGTGGCCGACGGCCACTACCTCCTCCTCACCAGTGGCGGGACGGCCGTCGACCCGGTCAACGTGCCGGTGGTCTCGAGCGCGGACTTCGTCCACTGGTCCGCGCCGGTCGACGCACTGCCCGTGCTGCCGGCGTGGGCGGCGCGCGGGTACACCTGGGCACCCGACCTCCACAGGTTCGGGTCCACCTACGCGCTGTACTTCACGGCCATGCTCGCCGACCGCACCCCGCAGACCGAGTGCATCGGCGCCGCCTTCTCGCCCTCGCCCACCGGCCCCTTCACCGCCCAGGCCACCCCGTTCATCTGCCAGCCCTCGCTGGGCGGCTCGATCGACCCCCGGGTGTTCGTGGACGACCGCGGCACGCCGTGGATGCTGTGGAAGTCGGACCAGAACATCGGGGGGGCGACCGTCCCGACGACGATGTGGTCGCAGCGCCTCGCCCCCGACGGGAGCCGGCTCGTCGGGATCCCGTCCGTGCTCCTGGCCCCGGACCGGCCGTGGCAGGGGACGATCGTCGAGGCCCCGGACATGGTCGAGGTGGACGGTGCCTACTGGTTGATCTACTCCGCCAACTGGTACAACTCCCCCGACTACGCCATCGGGGCGGCCCGGTGCGCCGGACCGTCGGGACCGTGCGCCGACACCTCGCCGTCGCCGCTGCTCGCCTCCAACTTCCAGGGCCTCGGCCCGGGCGAGGCGTCGGTCTTCCACGACGCCGCAGGTGTCTGGATGCTCTACAGCCCCCGGCGGTCCCTCGCACCGAAGCCGGACGTCCCGCCGCGTCCCGTCTACATCACCCGGCTCGGGTTCACCTCGCAGGGCGTCTACCTGGCCCGAGGACCCGTGCCCACGGGCGCAGACCTGCTCGCCGTGCCGCTGTGGTCGACGGTGCCGTGACTTCCGCTCAGGCGCGCAGGCGGGAGAGCTCGGCGGCCACGGCCTTCCCGTTGGCCTTGCCCCGCGTCGCCTTCATCACCAGACCGGTGAAGAACCCGGCGAGCTTGTCGTCCCCCGCCCGGTAGCGCTCCCACTCGTCGGGGTGCTCGCCGACCGCCTGGGCCACGATGGCCGCCAGCGAGTCCTCCGACATGGCCTCGAAGCCCTTCTCCCGGGCGATGGAGGCCGGGTCGCCGCCGCCCCGGGCGAAGAGCTCGGCCAGCACCGCCTTTGCCTGGGTGGCCGACAGGGAGCCCTGTGCCTCGAGCAGGAGGAGCTCGACGTAGACCTTCGGGTCGAGCACCCGCGCCGCGTCGGCGTCGGTGGCCGCCTCGTTGGCCGTGCGGGCCAGTGCCAGGCCGGAGCCCACGCCGCCGGCCACGGCCTCGACGACGAGGTCGTCGAGGCCCAGGTCGACCACGGTGGCGATCTGGTCGCGCTGGGCCTCGGTGGCGCCGCCCGACTCCTCGAGCAGCGCCAGCAGCCGGGCCCGGCGCTCGGCGGGCATCATCTGGAGCGTGTCGCCCACGGCCCGGATCCACTCGGCGTCCGGCACCAGCGGCACCAGGTCGGGCTCGAGGAAGTAGCGGTAGTCGTAGGCGTCCTCCTTGGACCGCAGCGTCTCGGTGCGGCCCGCGCCCTCGTCCCAGTGGCGCGTCTGCTGGACGACCGTGCCGCCCGACTCGAGCAGTGCGACCTGGCGCTGGGCCTCGTACTCGATGGCCCGGCCGAGCGAGCGCACCGAGTTGAGGTTCTTGATCTCGCACCGGGTGCCGAACGGGGCGTCCGCGCCGCGCCGGACCGACACGTTGGCGTCGACCCGCATCGACCCCTCCTCCATCTTGCCGTCGGAGGCGCCCGAGGCCACCAGGACGGCCCGCAGCTCGGTCACGTACGCCCGGGCCTGGTCCGCCGTGCGCATGTCGGGAGCGCTCACGATCTCGACGAGCGGGACCCCGGAGCGGTTGTAGTCGACCAGCGAGTAGTCGGCGCCGTGGATGCGGCCGGACGCGCCGGCGTGGGTGGTCTTGCCGGTGTCTTCCTCCATGTGGGCCCGCTCGATCCCGACCCGGAACCCGTCGGGCAGGTCCAGGTGGCCGTTCACGTTGAGCGGCTCGTCGTACTGGCTGATCTGGTAGTCCTTGGCCTGGTCCGGGTAGAAGTAGTTCTTCCGGTGGAAGGTGGACGGGCGGATCTCGCAGTGGAGGGCGGTGCCGATGGCCATGGCCAGCTCCACCGCCTGCTGGTTGAGGACGGGCAGCGACCCGGGCAGGCCGAGGCAGTTCGGGCACACGTTGGTGTTGGGCTCGTCGCCGAACACGTTCGGGCAGCCGCAGAACAGCTTGGTGGCCGTCCTCAGCTCGCAGTGGACCTCGAGCCCGATGACCAGCTGCCATCCCGACGTCATGACCGCACCCCGGCGACCAGCTGCGGCGCGGGCAGGTCGGGGGCGGCGGCCTCGACCACGGCCGCCACCTGGAACAGGGTCCCCTCGGACAGCGCCGGCCCGAGCAGCTGCACCCCGACGGGCAGGCCGTCGGCGCCGGGCCCGAACGGGACGCTGATGGCCGGGTGGCCGGCCAGGTTCGACGGGATGGTGCAGACGTCGGAGAGGTACATGGCGAGCGGGTCGTCCACCTTGGCCCCGATGGCGAAGGCGGTCGTCGGGGCGGTCGGGCCGAGCAGGACGTCGCAGCGCCCGTAGGCGGTGGCGAACCCCTCGATGATCCGGGTGCGCACCTTCAGGGCCTGGTTGTAATAGGCGTCCATGTAGCCGGCCGAGAGCACGTAGGTGCCGAGCATGATGCGGCGCTTGACCTCGGCCCCGAACCCCTCGGACCGGGTGGCGGTGTTCATGGCCACCGTGTCGGGGGCGTCGACCCGCAGCCCGTAGCGCACGCCGTCGTAGCGGGCCAGGTTCGAGGAGGCCTCGCCCGGGGCGATCAGGTAGTAGGCGGACAGGCCGAGGGCGACCTCGGGCACCGAGACCTCCTCGACGCGTGCCCCGGCCGCGGCCAGCGCCTCGGCCGCCTGGTGCACGCGGGCCACGACGTCGGGGGCCGACCCGTCCAGGAGCTCGGCGAGCACGCCGACGGTCATGCCGTCCACCCCGTCGTCGAGCACCGTCAGCACCCGCGGGGTGGGCCGGTTGAGCGACGTCGAGTCGAGCGGGTCGTGGCCGCCGATCACGTCGAACAGCAGGGCGGCGTCGGCCACGGTGTGGGCGAACGGTCCGATCTGGTCGAGGGAGGAGGCGAAGGCCACCAGCCCGTAGCGCGACACGGTGCCGTAGGTGGGCTTCATGCCGACCACCCCGCACAGCGCGGCCGGCTGGCGGATGGACCCGCCGGTGTCGGACCCGAGGGCGAGGGGGGCGAACCCGGCGGCCACGGCGGCGGCCGAGCCGCCCGACGAGCCGCCCGGCACCCGCGAGGTGTCGTGCGGGTTGCGGGTGGTCCCGAACGCCGAGGTCTCCGTGGAGGAGCCCATGGCGAACTCGTCCATGTTGGTCTTGCCGATGATCACCGCGCCCGCCTCGGCCAGCCGGGTCACCACCGTGGCGTCGTAGGGGGGCCGCCAGCCCTCCAGGATCCGCGACGAGCAGGTGGTGGGCACGCCCCGGGTGCACAGGTTGTCCTTGAGGGCGACGGGCACCCCGGCCAGCGGGCCGGGGTCGTCGCCGGCGGCCACCCGGGCGTCCACGGCGCGGGCCCGCTCGCGCGCCGCGTCCGCCAGGACCAGGTTGAAGGCGTGGACGGTCTCCTCGCCGGCGTCGATGACGGCGAGGTGGTGCTCCAGCACGTCGACGGCCAGCTCCTCGCCGGCCCGGACCATGGTGGCGGTCTCCAGCGCGGGGCGGGGGGCGGTCACGGCGCCTCCCCGAGGATGCGGGGGACCCGGAACCGGTGGTCCTCGACGTCGGGGGCCTGGGCCAGGACCTCGTCCCGGTCCAGGCACGGCGCCGGCTCGTCGGGGCGCAGCACGTTGGTGACGGCCATGGCGTGGGCGGTGGGGGCCACCCCGGCCAGGTCGAGCGAGGCGACGTCGGCGGCGTGGTCGAGGACCTCGGCGAGCTGGCCGGTGAAGCGGTCGAGCTCCTCCTCGCTCAGGTGGAGCCGGGCCAGGGCGGCCACGTGGGCGACGTCGTCGCGGGTCAGGCGGGCGGGGGCGGCCATCAGGAGGTCGCCCCGCCGGCGCCACCCAGCACGGCGGTGGCGAATTCGACGACCCGGGCCTCGAGGAGCGGGGCGTCGTTGTCGAGGGTGGCGACGTGGTAGCTGTCCTCCAGCCAGACCCGTTCGACGGGGCCGCGGACGCCGGCCTCGACCACGTCGCCGGAGACGGGCTCGACCACGTGGTCGTCCCGGCTCGACAGCAGGAGCACCGGGCAGTGGACGTCGCCGAGGCGGGCCTCGACCGCGTCGGCGCCCTCGAACAGCGACAGCACGGCGGCGAGCGGCGTCCCGGCGTAGGCGGCCTCCACACTTCCCTCCTTCTTGATGTCCGACCCGATGCCGTCGATGGTCTCGGTACCGGCGTCGAGCAGGCCCTGGATCCCCGACCGGAACTCGGCGTCGGGGGCGCGGACCAGGGGGTTGACCAGGGCGATGCCGGCCAGGTGGGGATGGCACTCGGCCAGCCAGCACGTCAGGGTGCCGCCCATGGACAGTCCGACGACGGCCACGTGGTCGCAGCGGGCGGCCAGCGCCTGGAAGTGGGCCTCGGCGGCACCCGACCAGTCCTCCCACCGGGTCGGGACCATGTCCTCGACCGAGGTCCCGTGGCCGGGCAGCAGGGGCAGGTCCACGGTGAATCCGGCGGCGGCCAGCGCCTGGGCCAGCGGGCGCATGGACTGGGGGTTGCCGGTGAACCCGTGGAGGACGAGGACGCCGTCGGCGCCCCCCTCGGCGGACCAGGGCTCACAGCCGGAAAGGATCGGAGCAGTCACGGAGGGGATGCTACCGGCCCCCGGACGGCCGCCCCGACGCCCCCGGGCGCCGCCCACGCGCCGGGTCGGCGTGCCGGGGCCGCGGGTAGAGTTGCCCCCGACGACCGAGCACGGGGCAAGGAGCAGCGCACCGATGGCCACCTATCTGTTTCTGAGCGACGAGTGGCTGGACGAGGCGCGGGCGATCCGGGCCGAGTACGAGGGCCGGGGCGGGGGCATCGAGCACGCCGTGCGGGTGAACCTGGTGGTCG
Source organism: Acidimicrobiales bacterium (assembly GCA_035534835.1). GTDB lineage: Bacteria > Actinomycetota > Acidimicrobiia > Acidimicrobiales > RAAP-2 > Bog-756. The sequence goes on along the minus strand of DATLRE010000045.1, from coordinate 5,905 downwards.
TCGAGGTGCCCTTCGGCGAAGGGGCGGTCCACGCCCACGCCGACACCTCCACGGGCGAGCTGATCCTCGACCTCGGACACCTCGACCCGGCCGACCTGCACGTCACCATCGGCTACGACACCGCCCGGGCCCTGCTGGTCGAGGGCAACCCCCAGGCCGGGCTCCAGGCCTTCATGCAGGGCAAGATCAAGGTCGAGGGGGACATCGCCAAGCTGATGGCCCTCCAGTCGGTGTCACCGGATCCGACGGCGGCGGAGATCGCCGCCCGGATCCAGGCCATGACCGAGTAGGGACCGGCCGCCCGGCCGCCCGGCCGCCGCCTCCCCGCCCGGCGCGGCTCAGTGCAGCGGCACGTCGACGGGCCTCCCGCGGGACTCCCGGGGCGTGTCGGTGACGAAGAACCCGCACACCACGGCGGCCACGGCGACCACCGCGCCCACCAGGTAGGCGCGGTGGAACGAGGCCAGGGTCCCGGCCCCGCCGTGGGACGAGGCCTGGACCGTGACCATCACCTGGATGCCGGCCACGATCCCGATCTGGGTGATCAGCAGCTGGGCGGCGCTCATCACCCCGAGCTCGTCGGGGGCCACCTCGTTGGCCGCCGAGGACGCGGTGGACGGCGTCGACACCCCGTTGCCGAGGCCCGACAGGGCGAGCGCCACCACGATGAGGACCACGGACGGGTCGCCGCCGACCTGGGTGAAGACCAGCATCGACACGGTGAGGGCGACGGCGCCGGCCACCACCGACCACCGCTCCCCGACCTTGACCGCGGCGTAGCCGGCGATGGGCGCCGACAGCGAGAACATGAGTGGCCGGGCCGTGGACAGGAGTCCTGCCGCCGTCTCGCTGTAGCCGTAGACCCGCTCCATCAGGATGGGGAACAGGAAGAACCCGCCCATGTAGGCGAAGTTGACGAAGGCCCGGGCGCCGAGGGGGAACACGAAGTTCCGCTTGCGGAAGTAGTGCAGCGGGATGAGCGGCCGGGGTGCGGAGCGCTCGTGCAGCACGAAGGCGACCCCGATGGCCAGGCTCGCCGCGAACAGGGCGACGGTCTTCGGCGAGGTGAAGCCCCACGAGGGGGCGACGTTGAGGGCGAGCAGCCCGAGGGTGACGGCCGTCGACAGCGAGAGGGACCCGACCCAGTCGAGCTGGCGCCACGGGCCGGCGTGGCCGGGCCGCCCGCCGTCGGCCGCGGCGGCGTCGGGCACGGCCACCGGGTTCACCGACCGCCCGGTGCGCGCCTGGGCGGCGGCGGCCGTGGTGGCCGCCCCGTCGTGGCCCGGGAGCACGACCACGGCCAGCAGGGCGGCGATCGCCATGAGCGGGAGCTCGCCCCAGAACAGGGCCCGCCACCCGTAGTACTGGATGATGGGGGCGCCGATGGTCACCCCCAGCACGGGTCCGCCGGCCCCGACCAGGGCCCACCACCCCATGGCCTTGACCCGGTCCTCGTGGGAGAAGGCCTGCAGCACGAGGGCCATGGAGGCGGCCCCGGTCGCCGCCCCCTGGACGCCGTCGAAGAGCCGGGCGGCGATGAGCACGCCGGCGGTCGGCGCCGAGGCGGTCAGCACCACGCTGAGCGCGGCCCCCGACAGGCCCCACAGGTAGAGGCGCTTGTAGCCGCGCAGGTCCCCGAGCTTGCCCAGGATGGGGGCGGCCACCCCGAAGGCGAGCAGCGGCCCGGTCGACGTCCACGTCAACGTGGTCACCGTGGTGTGGAGCTGGCGGGCCACCTGGGGCAGTGCCACCACGAACACCGTGAAGGTGATGTTGACGGACAGCAGGCCGGCCAGCACCGTCCACAGGACCCACCACTGGTAGCGGTCCGATCCGGCGACCCGGCGGTGCATGCGCCGGCGGAACAGCAGGGGCCACGGGACGGTGATGCCCCCGTCGCCCCCCGAGCCGGTGCCGCTCAGGAGGTGCTCGGCCTCGCGCAGCTCGTCGGCGTCGAACGCGTCCCCGGGGAGTGGGTCGCCTGCGGCCGGACCGGGCCCGTCGGCCCGGGAGGCCACTCAGCCCCCGAGCTTGTGCATCTCAGCCTGGAGCTCCGCCACCGTCCACCGGTCGTCCTTCTCGAGGGTGTCCGTCAGCGTCCAGGGCTGGAACAGGCGGATCTGGCCGCCCAGGATGAAGTACACCTTGCCGGTGGCCGGGCAGCCCTCGGTGCCCAGGTAGGCGACGAGCGGCGCGATGTTGGCCGGGTCCCAGGCGTCGAACGCTCCGGCGTCGGTCGGGGCGGCCACGATGTCGGCCAGACCGGGCGTCTCCACGGTCATCCGGGTCCGGGCGTTCGGGGTGATGGCGTTGACCCGGACCCCGTAGCGGGCCAGCTCGGTGGCGGCGATGGTGGTGAAGGCGGCGATGCCGGCCTTGGCGGCGCCGTAGTTGGTCTGGCCCGGGTTGCCCAGCAGGCCCGAGGTCGACGACGTGTTGATCACCGAGGCGTGGACCTCCTTGCCCGCCTTGGTCTGCTCGCGCCAGTAGGCGGCGGCGTGGCGGGTGGGGACGAAGTGGCCCTTCAGGTGGACGTGGATCACGGCGTCCCACTCGGCCTCGGTCATGTTGATCAGCACCCGGTCGCGCAGGATGCCGGCGTTGTTGACCAGGACGTGGAGGTCGCCGTAGGTCGAGATGGCGGTGTCGATCAGGCGCTTGCCGCCCTCCCAGTCGGTCACGTCGTCGTGGTTGGCGACGGCCTCGCCACCGGCGGCCACGATCTCGTCGACCACCTGCTGGGCGGCGCTCCGGTCGTCACCGGAGCCGTCGAGCGACCCGCCGAGGTCGTTGACGACGACCTTGGCCCCCTCGGCGGCGAACAGCAGGGCGTACTCGCGGCCGATGCCGCGCCCCGCACCGGTGATGATGGCGATCCGTCCGTCCAGTGCTCCCATGTCCTCAGCTTCTCTCGTGTCGGCCGGCCGCCGGGCGGCGGTCCGGCGGTGCTGTGTGCGCCGCTCGGCACGGCACGGTCTGCAGGTCCGTCCGACCGCGGGCGACCGGTCCGGTCGGGGTCGGAGGGCGCAACCTCCCCACGTTCCCATCGGGCCGCCGCCGCGGTCAAGCCGGGCGCGACGGCCCGGAATCCCCGCGCCGGCGGCCCCCCGGCGGGCGGCGGCGCCTCAGGCGGCGGGCACCGGCACCGGGCGGTCCACCCGGAGGCCGAGCCCGGCCGACGCCACCGCGCCGACCATCGTCCGCACCCGGGCGCGGGGGCCGCACACCACCACGTACTCGGTGTTGCGGGTGTGGGACACCGTGCCCACCCGGCGCCCCGCCGGGTCGTGGATGCCGATGCGGGCCCCCACGTACCGGGCCGAGTCGAAGGCCAGCACCTCCACATGGCCCCGGGCCGCGCACAGGTCGTGCAGCTCGTCGTAGGTCAGCCACGACTCGTTGTTGTAGGAGAGGACGACCACCTCGGCCGCCACCCGGGCGACCACGTCGGCCAGGGCCTCGGGCATGGTGCGCCGCCCGTTGAAGGCGCTGCGGGTGGCCGGATCGCGCAGCTCGGCCCGCTTGCAGGCCACCCCGTAGTGGTCGGGGGCGTCCCACGCCACCAGGGTCTCCCACACGTGGTAGTTCGAGTCGTAGCGGTGCTGGTTGTACGGGGGGTCGAGGTAGGCCAGGTCGACGTCGGGCAGGGCCGCCGTCCCCACCAGGGCGAGGGCATCGCCGCGGACGGCCCGGCCCGGCCCGGCCAGGAGGTCGGGGACCCGCAGGACGAGCGGGCGGTCGGCCCGTGGCGCCCACCGCTTCAGGTAGGCCATCTGGACGCCGGTCGTCGAGTCGACCCGGTCGGCGGCCTCGAGGAGGCTGGTGACCAGCACCGGCCACAGCGGGCTGCCGGCGTACTCGGCCTCGATCACGTCGCGCACGGCGTCGATGCGGGCGCCGTTGGCGGGCCGGAAGAAGCGGGCGTCGGTGCAGAAGGTCTCGGTCACGTAGCCGGGCACCCCGGGCACGGCGTTCAGCCGGTCGACGGCCTCGGCCACCTCGGCGCGGAACCCCGGGGCGGCGTCGGGGTCGCAGGCCACGTAGCACCGGGCCAGCACGTGGGCGCACCGGGTCGAGTCGACCGCCGTCATCTCGAGCCCGAGACCCTTGAAGGCCTGGGACACCCGGGTGGTGCCGCAGAACAGGTCGAGGCCGGTCCGCGCCCCGGACGCGGCGGCCAGCGCGGACAGTGCGGGCACCAGCCGGCGCTTCGACCCCAGGTACTTGATCATCCGGGCGCGGTCATCCCTGTCCGGTCCTCCCGGGGGTCAGGACCGCCCGAAACGGCGGAACCACCAGTTCGGGTCGCGGGCGTGGGCGTGGAAGTGGTCCGGGATCTGGCGCATCACCCGGTCGTAGGACCACACGCCCGGACCGAGCACCCGGTCGGCCACCGCCCCCAGCTGGGCGAGCATGTGCTCGACGTCGGGCTCGGGCGGCTGGTTGCCGTGGTCCTTCCACACCACCATCGGCACACCGCACACCTCGCAGTCGGCCACCCAGCAGGTGTCGTCCTCGTAGTGCCACTCGGTGATCCGGGCCGCCTCGCACAGCTCGCAGGCCCTGGCCGGAGCGGTCACTTGGTGTAGATGTCCACGGTGGAGCCGACGGGGACCGAGGTGCCCCCGTCCGGTGACGTCGAGATCACGGTCTTGGCCCCGGGGGGGCCGTAGGGGCCGCCGGGCACCAGGCCGAGGGCGGTCAGGCCGGCCGCGGCCCCAGACGGCGACTGCCCCTTGAGCGACGGGACCGTCACCGGCTGGGGTCCGAGCGACACCTGGACGGTGACCGTCGATCCGAAGGGCTGCGGGCCCCCGGCGGGCGGCACCGTGGCGACGACCTGGCCCGCCGGCACGGTGGACGAGTACACCTTCGACTCGGCCGGCACGAACCCGGCGGCGGTCAGCGCGGCCGAGGCCGACGCGTAGCTGCTCGTCGACCCGGTGACCGACGGCACCGCCACGGGGGCGTGTCCCTTGGAGATGAGGACGGTGACCGTCGACCCGTAGGGGGCGGAGGTGGCCGGCGTCGTGCCGATGACCGCGTCGGCCGGCACCGTCGAGCTGTACTGCGCGGCGGTCGGCGGGCACGTCCCGACGAGGTGGACGGCGGCGAGGGCCTGGACGGCGTCGTGGCAGTCGGTGAACGAGGCCACGTTCGGGATCGTCACCTGCGGGAGTCCGGTCGACACCACCACGCCGATGGCGGAGCCCTGCTTGAGCATCGTGCGCGTGCCCCCGGAACGAGCCGCCGGCTGCTGGCTCACGACCGTGCCGGCGGGCACGGTGATCGAGGTCGTCCGGCCGGTGACCCGCACGCCCAGGTGGTCCGCCCGGGCGGCGGCGGTGGCTGCCGGCAGCGTGCGCCCGACGAGGACGGGGACGGGGCTCGAGGGGGTGAAGACCTTGGCCTGGACCGCCCAGGCGGCGCCGGCGCCCGCCAGTGCGACGACCAGCACGCACAGGGCCACGACGTAGGGCCACCGCCGACGGACCCGGGCCGGGGTGTCCGCCTCCTCGGCCGGCTCGCCGGCCGGGTCCGGGGCCGCGGCGGGGACGCCGATCTCGGTCAGGTCGCCGCGGTCCTCGGGCCGGGGGCGCAGCGCCGTGGTCGGGCGCTCGCTGGGCTGCGTCAGCCCGACGGCCGCGGCCAGGTGGAACGGGTCGTCCTCCTCGCGCTCGGGGGTCACCAGGGGCAGGGGCGCGGGCTCGGGCAGCGTGGCCCCCAGTTCGGCCAGCCGGGCGCCGAACTGGGCGGCGTCGTAGCGCTCGGCCGGGTCGGGAGCGGCCGCCCACGTCAGGACCTCGCCCAGCGGGCCGAGGGCCTCGTGCTCGGGCAGCAGGGCGCCGATCCGGGCCATCAGGGTGGCCACGGTGGTGTCGCCGATGAACGGGGACTCGCCCGT
>DATLRE010000044.1:0-9268 GCA_035534835.1 Acidimicrobiales bacterium | reverse complement strand
GGGGCTGACGCTCAAGATCCACGGGTCGATGGCCTGGACCCTCCTGCTCGGCTTCGTGTCCCTGACCCTGGCGTTCGTCTGGATGCTGCTCGTGCGCTACCGGATCGGCGTGCTCGAGGACTGGCTGGACGCCAACGAGCTCGACGCCGCACTGGCCGAGCGCCGGTCGGAGGGCGCCGGCCCGGGTCACACCGTCCCGTCCGAGCCGGTGGGGGTGGCCTGATGCGCTACATCGTCGCCGGCTACGTGGTGATCCTCGGCCTCCTGTTCCTCTACGCCGTCCAGATCGTCTGGCGCCGCCGACGCCTCGCGCGCGCAGTCGCCCGTGTCGTGGCCACCGCCACCGCCACCGCCCACGACGGCGCAGGCGACGCGGTCGCCACCTCGGTCGGGAGGCACCCGTGACCACCGCGCCCCCCGCACCCCCCGGAGCCGGCCCCGCCGACGGGGCGGGGTCCGGACCCCCGTCCGCGGCCCGTCCCCCCGCCACCGACCGGAAGCACCACACCGCCCGCTACGTGGTGGTCGGCCTGGTGCTGGTGGGCGCGCTCGCCTTCCTGCTGGTGAAGGGTCTGGGCTCCGCTCTCGACTACTACCTCCCGGCCGACCAGGCGGTGGCCCAGCGGGCGTCGCTGGGCGACCGGACCTTCAACCTGGAGGGCGTGGTGGAGCCGGGGTCGATCCACTCGACCGCCTCCGGTGTCGACTTCGTCGTCACGTCGGGGTCCACCCACGTGGCGGTGCACAACACGTCGAGCCCACCCCAGCTGTTCCAGCCGGACATCCCGGTGATCGCCGTGGGCCATTTCGCAGGCGACCGCTTCGTCTCCGACGAGATCCTGGTGAAGCACACGTCGAACTACATCGCCCAGCACCCGTCCCGGGTGACCGCGCCTGACGGGAGCAAGCAGTGACGGGTCCGGGGCGCGGGGCCGCGCGGGGCCCGGTCCGCGGCCGGCCGTGAACGGGACCCTCGGACACACCGGCGTCCTCCTCGGCTTCGCCGCCGCCCTCGTCGGGATCGCCGTCCTCGTCGTAGGTCTGGTGCGCGGTCGGGCCGGTTCGCTGCGCGCCGGACGCGTCTACGCGCCCCTGATCCTGCTCGGCGGGGTCGTCGCCGTGGTGGCCATGCAGCGGGCACTGGTCACCCACGACTTCTCGCTCACCTACGTGGCCGACAACAACAGCCGCTCGACGCCGCTGATCTACTCGATCACCGGGATGTGGTCGGCCCTCGCCGGCTCGATCCTGTTGTGGGGCGTCATCCTCGGCGGGTACGCCACGGCCATGGTCTGGCGGTTCCGGTCGCGGGCCGACGACCGGCTCGTCGGGTGGGCCACGCTCGTGATGTACGTGGTGGCCGCCTTCTTCTTCGGGCTCATGCTCGGCCCGGCCGACCCGTTCACCCACGTCACCGGAGCGGTGCCCGCCGACGGACTCGGCCCCAACGTGCTCCTCCAGGACAACCCCCTCGTCCTCTTCCACCCACCCATGCTCTACCTGGGTCTCGTCGGCTTCACCCTCCCCTTCGCCTTCGCCGTGGCGTCCCTGGTGACGGGACGGGTGGACGAGGACTGGCAGGGGGAGACCCGCAGGTGGACCCTGTTCGCGTGGACGTTCCTCACGATCGGGATCGTGCTCGGTGCGTGGTGGTCGTACCAGGTGCTCGGCTGGGGCGGCTTCTGGGCGTGGGACCCGGTGGAGAACGCCTCGCTGCTGCCCTGGCTGGTGGGCACCGCCTACCTCCACTCGGTCATGGTCCAGCAGCGTCGGGGCCTCCTGCGCGTGTGGAACCTCTCCCTGGTCATCGCCACCTTCAGCCTCACCATCCTCGGCACATTCCTCACCCGCTCGGGCGTGATCCAGTCGGTGCACTCGTTCTCCACCTCGGCCATCGGCCCCCTGCTGCTCGGCTTCTTCGGGCTGGTCCTGGCCGTCGGGGTCGGGCTGATCGCCTGGCGGGGGGACCGACTGCGGTCCCCGGGGGGCATCGACTCGCCGTTCAGCCGGGAGGGAGCGTTCCTGGCCAACAACCTCCTGTTCGTCCTGTTCGCCTTCGTCGTGCTCCTCGGGACCGTGTTCCCCCTCCTGTACGAGGCGCTCAACAGCGGGTCCCAGGTGTCGGTGGGCGCGCCGTACTTCAACCGCCTGGTGATCCCACTGGGCCTGGCGTTGCTGTTGCTGATGGCGGTGGCACCGGCGCTCCCGTGGCGGAAGTCCTCGGCCGAGGTGATGCGGCACCGCCTGGCCGTCCCTGCCGCGCTCGGCGTCCTGGTGGTGGTGGCCTGCGTGGTCGGCGGCATCCACGGGATCGAGCCGCTGCTCGCCTTCGGCCTCGGTGCGTTCGCCGCCGCGTCGGCCGGCCGGGCGCTGGTGCTGTCGGTCCGGGGAGCGTGGCGCGCCGCCCGGGCCGCGGGACAGGCTCCGTGGCGGGCGGCGCTCGCCGGGTGGCGGGGCTTCGTGGGGCGTGCCAACGGGGGCATGGTGGTCCACATCGGTGTGGTCGTCATCGCCGTCGGTCTCGCCGGAGCGACCGCCTTCGGCCACCGAGGCACCGTCGTACTCGTGGAGGGACGGTCCGGCTCGTTCGCCGGCCACTCGGTCGAGTTCGTGGGGACCCGCACCGTACGGACCCCGTCCCACGTGAGCAGGCAGGCACTGCTGCGGGTGGACGGCGGTGCCGTCTTCACGCCGGCCATCAGCCAGTTCGGGACCGGGACCCAGGCCGTGGGCACGCCGGCCGTCGACTCGAGCGTGACCTCGGACGTCTACCTCACGATCAATTCGATCCCCGAGAAGGGCGGTGCGTGGACGTTCGGCGTCGTGGTCCAGCCCCTCGTCATGTGGCTCTGGATCGGGGGCGTCCTGGTGGTCGTCGGCTCGGTCCTGTCGGCCATTCCGGGGCGCCGGCGGCGACCGACCGATCCGGTGTCCGCACCGGTGGTCGGAGCCGCCACCCTGGTCGGGCCGGCGACGGTCGGTGCCGCTGCGGCGGGCACAGCGACGGATGCGGTGGACGGCAAGGATGCGGACGGCGGGGATGCGGACGACGGGGATGCGGACGACGGGGATGCGGACGACGGGGATGCGGACGACGGGGATGCGGGCGTGCCGGACCGGCGCGAGCCGGTGGTGGCGGGGGAGGCCCCGTGACGTCCCCGGTCGCGTCCGGTGCTGCGCCATCGCCGCCGGAACCGGTGCTCGACACCCCGGCCGGAGGAGCGGGGGGCACCCCGGCCGACCCGCCGGCCCCGTCGCCCGGACCGGCCACGCTGCCGACGCGGCACACCGCCCGGTGGGTCGGCCTCGCCGTGCTGGTGATCGCGGCGGGACTCATCGCCGTGCTTGCCACCCGCCCGCCGGCGTCGGTGACCGAGGTGCAGAGTCCGCTGGTGGGGCACGTGGCCCCGCCGGTGCGGGGCGTGAGCGTCGACGGTCGTGCCTTCGCCCTGCCGCAGGCCCCGGGCACCTACACGGTGATCAACTTCTTCGCGAGCTGGTGCGCATCGTGCCAGCAGGAGGGTCCCGAACTCGTGAAGTTCGCCTTCCAGCACCAACAGTCCGGGGATGCCCGGCTCGTGAGCGTCGTCTTCGACGACACGATGTCGGCCGCACGCTCCTACCAGTCCACGCTGGGCGCAACGTGGCCGACGCTGGCCGACCCGGGGGGCGCGTTGGCTCTGAGCTTCGGGGTCCGGGCCCCACCGTCGACGTTCCTGATCGCACCGGACGGCCGGGTCGTCGCCTACATCGTCGCGCCGGTAACCGCCGCCGACCTCGACTCGCTCATCGCCCGGGCGAAGGCATCGGGGGCATGAGCCGCCGGCACTTCCCCCTGTGGACCCTGCTCGGGGTCGTCCTCGTCGTCGCCCTGCTGGTCGGTGGCGGCGTGTTCTCGTCGTCGCCGCCGACCGGTGCCGAGCGGGCGACCGCCATCGAGTCGGTCATCCGGTGCCCGAGCTGCGAGGACCTGTCGGTCGCCGTGTCGAGTGCACCCACCGCGGTGACCGTCCGAGCCACCGTGGACCACCTGATCGCCCAGGGGCAGAGCGACCGGCAGATCGAGGAGTACCTCGTCGCCCGCTACGGCTCCGCCATCGTGCTCGACCCACCGACGAGCGGGTGGTCGGGGCTGGTCTGGGTCCTGCCCGTCGCGGCCGGTCTGGCCGGTGCGACCGGACTGGTGGTCGTGCTCGTCCGGCGTCGCCGGAGGGGCGAGCGGGACCTCGACGCGGATGTCCGCGGCGGGTCGGTGGACCCCGTGGTCCTCGCCGAGCGCCGCCGCTTCCTCACCCAGTCGCTGGCCGACGCCGACGCCGAGTACCTGGCCGGCGACCTTTCCGACGCCGACTACCTGGCGCTCCGGCAGCGCGACCTGGGGCGCCTGGCCGCACTCGGGAAGGTGCCGACCGGCGGCGCGGCCGCACCTGCGGTCGGCGCCACGTCGGCCCTGCAGGATCCGACGACCGCGACGTCCGCGGTGTCGGTCGCCGAGACAGACGCGCCGACCGACGGGTCCGAGCCGGAACCGGGATCCGACGGGGACGCCACGTCCCACGCTGCGGCCCGCAGGGCCGCGACGGCACCGTCCCGGCGGCGGGGCCGGAACCGATGGTTCCTCGCCGCCGCCATCGGCTGCTTCGCCGTAGCGCTCGTCGTGGCCGTTCCGCTGTTCATCTCGGACCGGCTCCCCGGTCAGACCGTCACAGGGTCGGTCAGCCTGAGTCCCAGCCAGCAGCTCTCCCGGTCCCTGGACCAGGCGGCCACCGCGGAGAACCAGGGTCAGCTCGGCGTCGCCGCACAGCTCTACCAGTCGATCCTGACGTCGCACCCCGACAACGAGGTGGCGCTGGCCCAGTTCGGCTGGCTCGAGTACCGGATCGGCAAGCAGGGCTCCAGCGCCACCCTGGTCGCGGACGCCCGGACCAAGTTGAACCAGGCCACGACCCTGGATCCGGGCGACTATGCGGCCCACCTCTACCTCGGGACGATCCTCCTGCAGCAGGACGGGAACGCCGCAGGCGCTGCAGCGCAGTTCCGGTCGTTCCTGTCGGCCCGGCCGCCGTCGGCGGTGCTGTCGCAGGCGGCGTCGACCCTGCGCACCGCCTTCGCCCAGGCGGGCGAGCCCGTGCCTGCCGGGGTGCCGGCCGGTCCCTCCGGCGGCTGACGCCTCCGGGAGGGTCCGATCGCGGGCCCGGCGGCCGGCCCGCCGCCGGAGGTCGGGACGTCAGGGGACGAGGACGACCTTGCCTGCGACCGAGCGGTCGATCAGCGCCCCCATGACCGCGGCCGCTTCGTCGAGCGGTCGGGTCGACGGGACGGTCGGGTGCAGGCGACCGACGGCGACCATGTCCATCACCTCGTCGACCAGGGTGCGGTTGCCGAGCGGGTCCTTGAACGTCCATCCGCCCCAGTCGACCCCGACCAGGGTCCGGTTGTTGAGGAGGACCTGGTTGATGGGGATCGACGGGATCGGCCCCGACGCGAAGCCGAGGACGCAGAAGCGGCCCAAATGCCGCGTCGCCCGCAGCGCCGGCTCCGAGTGACGGCCGCCCACCGGGTCGACCACGACGTCCACGCCGCCTCCGGACAGTTCCCGGGCCCGGGTCTTCAGGTCCTCGTCCTCGTAGGCGATGGTGGCTTCGGCGCCCATGGCGACGGCCGCCTCGAGTTTGGCCGGTGTGGACGCGGCGGCGATGACCCGGGCCCCCAGCGCGGTGGCGACGTCGACGGCCGCCAACCCGATCCCCCCGCCGGCACCGAGCACCAGCACCCACTCGCCCGGGGACACCGTGGTCCGCCGGGTCAGGGTGAACAGCATCGTGCAGTAGCTCTGGATCAGAGCCGCGGCCCGGGCCAGATCGACGGCCTCGGGCACGGCCACCAGGGACAGCGCCGGAGCCACCACCTGTTCGGCGAACCCACCGAAACCGCAGAACACCAGCACCCGGTCACCGGCGGACCAGGAGTCGACGCCCGGTCCGACGGCGGACACGACCCCGGCGACCTCGCTCCCGGGCACGAACGGGGTCGGCGGCTTCAGCTGGTACCTGCCCTGGCAGATGAGCCCGTCGACATAGTTGACCCCGGCGGCGGCCACGTCGACGACCACCATCCCGTCACCCGGGACGGGAGCGGGTCGGTCCTCGACCACCAGGTCCTCGAGGGGCCCGAACCGGTTGCAGACGACGGCGCGCATGACGGCAAACCTAGTGCCGTGCTCTGCCGGGGGACCGGTCCGACCGCCTCGACGGCGGGTCGTGTCGGTCCGGTTCCGCCCGCGGGATCCGGTTCAGCCCGCGAGGTCCCGGAGGCGCCCGACCACCGGCGCGAACGCCCGTGTGAACGCGTCGACGTCGTCGTCGGAGGTCGACCATCCCACGGACAGGCGCAGCGAGCGCTCGCCGTCCACGCCCATGGCCAGGAGCACCGGCGACGGTTCGAGCGACTCCGACGAGCAGGACGACCCCGAGTGCACGGCCACGCCCGACTGGTCGAGCCCGAGCAGGACGGGCTCGGCTTCGACCCCCGCCACGCCGAGGCACACGATGTGGGGGACCCGTCGGACGGTGTCCCCGTAGGCGACGACGCCGTCCACCGCCTGCGCCGCGGCGAGGAGGCGTTCGGTGTGGCGCCGTGCCGCCGCCGACTCGTCGGCCAGCCGGCCCGGCTCGGTCAGCGCCGACGCTGCCGCGCCGAATCCGATCGCCCCGGCGACGTGCTCCAGGCCCGCTCGCCGGCCCCGCTCCTGCTCGCCTCCGACGATGAACGGGTCGATCCGCAGGCCGCGTCGCAAGAGGAGCGCCCCGACGCCGGCCGGGCCGCCCAGCTTGTGCGAGGACACCGAGACCAGGTCGGCACCCGACGCCTCGACGTCGACCACGACGTGCCCCGCGGCGGCGGCGGCGTCGACGTGGACCGGGATGCCCAGCTCGTGGCAGCGCTCGATGACGGCGGCCACGTCCTGTTCGGTGCCCACCTCGTGATTGGCCGCCTGGCAGTGCACGAGGGCCGGGACCCGCCCGTGCTCGGCACCGGACCGGTCCACCGCGTCGGCCACCGCGTCCGGGTGGATGCGCCCGACCCCGTCGACCTCGATCGGCACCACCGCCCCCCGGCGGGCGGAGGCCTCGCGCACGGCGGCGTGCTCGACGGCAGCGCAGGCCACGGGCGCAGGCGGACCGTCCGACCCGGACGACCCGTCGGCGACGACGCCCCAGACGGCGGCATTCACGGACTCGGTCGCCCCGGAGGTCAGCACCACCTGGCGTGGGCGGACCCCGAACAGCGTGGCGACCTGGTCCCGGGCGTCCTCGAGGGCGGCCCGCACCATCCGACCCTCGGTGTGGACCCGGCCGGGGTCGGCGGTGACCCCCAGCGCCTCCCATGCCGCCATCGCCGCGCGGGACTCGGGACGGAGCGGCGTTGTGGAGGCGTGGTCGAGGTAGTGGCGGGCCACGGTTGCGGTCAGACCACGGCGGCGCAGGAGTCGTCGCCCTTGGCGCGGGACGAGGACAGGACCACGGGTACGACCGCGGGATCCTCCCCGCACAGCCCAGCGAGCAGGCCCTTGACCATTCCCCGGTCGACGGCGCAGAGCACCGGGTACTGGGAGGCGGCGTCGCCGAAGGGGCAGTTGTCGGCCACGACCGCGGTGGACGACCCCTGGTCCTCGGCGTGGGCGGCGAACCCGTGGGCCGTGAGGGTGTCGGCGATGGCGTGCATGGCGGTGCGGAGCGAGCGCTGGCTGTCGCCCGGGGACATCTGGCCCGCGAGCGAGCGGCCGTACTCCTCGCCGACCCGCTCGGCCATGCCCTCGGCGGCGAGGGGCCCGAGCATCTGGAGGGCCTCGCGGAGCAGCAGGACCAGTAGGTCGTCCCGGCGGGTCAGGAGGTCCAGGGTGGGATCGTTGCCGATGGCCCGGAACCGCTTGGAGGGACGACCCGCCCCGTTCCCGGCGGTTCGCTCCCGGGTGATCTCGACGTAGCCGCCGGCGGCGAGGCGCTCGAGGTGGTGGCGGGCGACGTTCGGGTGGAGCGAGAAGTGGGCGGCCACCTCGGATGCGGTGGCGCCGGGGTTGGAGCGCACGAAGAGGTAGATCTCGCGGCGCGTGGGGTCGCCGAAGGCCGATGTCACGGCGGTCACCGCTGCGGCGAACTGGCTGTCCGAGTCCGAAGCGCCGACGGGCACGGGGCTGTCCGGGTCGGGCTGCACGTCCCCTAGTCTACCGGGGACGCCCAATTCTCCTCAGGAAGGCCCCGATGTCCATCGACGAGTCCCAGGTGGCAGCCACGGTTGCGCACGTGGTCGACCCCGAACTGCGGCTCCCGCTGGGGGAGCTGGGCATGGTCGCCCGCATCCAGACGAGGCGGAGGAAGGCCACGGTCGAGCTGGCGCTGCCGGTGGCCGACTACCCCCAGGTGGACGAACTCGGGGCCCGGGTACGCGCTGCCGTCGCCGGCCTCGGGGGGGTGGACGAGGTCCTCGTCGACACCGTGGTCATGGACGAGGAGACCCGGGCCCGGCTGCGGATGCTCCTACGGGGGGACGCCGTCGACGGCGGGGTCATGCACGCCGCGGACGACGGGCAGGGACATGACCACGGGCAGGGACACGACCACGGCACGGGCGCGTCCCTCGGGCACGAGGAGGGCCGGCCCAACAGGTTCATGGAGCCCCGGTCGAAGACCCGGGTGCTCGGGATCTCGTCGGGCAAGGGCGGGGTGGGCAAATCCTCGGTCACGGTGAACCTGGCGGTGGCCCTGGCCCGCGCCGGCTACGACGTCGGCATCCTCGACGCCGACGTCTACGGGTTCTCGGTGCCGAAGATGCTCGGGGTCCACACCGACCCGATGATCATCGGCGACCTGGTGGTGCCCCCGACGGCCAACGGGGTCCGCTGCTTGTCGATGGGGTTCTTCGTGGCCGACGACACCCCGGTCATCTGGCGCGGACCGATGCTCCACAAGGCGTTGGAGCAGTTTCTCGTCGACGCCTACTGGGGGGAGCCCGACTTCCTCCTCATCGACATGCCCCCGGGCACGGGAGACGTGACCCTGTCGCTCGGCCAGTACCTGACCAAGACCGAGGTCTTCGTGGTCACGACGCCGCAGCCCGCCGCCCAGCGGGTGGCACAGCGCTCGGCCTACGCGGCCCGGAAGCTCAAGTTGGCGGTGCGGGGCGTGATCGAGAACATGAGCTGGTTCACGGGCGACGACGGCACCCGCTACGAGCTGTTCGGCAGCGGGGGAGGCCAGCAGCTCTCCGA
>DATLRE010000043.1:0-15381 GCA_035534835.1 Acidimicrobiales bacterium | reverse complement strand
CCGGCCGTCGCCACACCGGCCGCCTGCTCGACCTCGCTGACGGGGACCTCGACGGGCTGCACCTTCACCGGCCTGGCCAAGGGGACCGCGTACACGTTCACGGTGTCGGCCATCAACGCCGTCGGCACCGGCCTGCCGTCGGTCGCCACCGGTGCGATCGCGGCGGGCACCCCGGGAGCACCGACAGGTGTGACGGGGACCTCGGGCGGCGGCACCCGGTCCGTCGTGTCGTGGGCGTCCCCGGCGGCCGACGGCGGCTCCCCCGTGACCGGCTACACGGTCACCGCCGACCCCGGGGGCCTCGGGTGCACCGGTACCACCACCAGCTGCGCGGTGGCCGGACTGACCCCGGGCACGGCCTACCGGTTCACGGTCACGGCCACCAACGCCACCGGCACCGGCCCCTCGTCGACGCGCTCCGCCCCGGTCACACCCTGACCCGGCGTGCCCCGGCGCGCCGGCCGCCCGGGCCGTCCGGGCCGGTCGGGGCACCGACACCGGGCCACTAGCCTTGACCCATCATGCCGATCAAGACCCGGGACGACATCCGCAACGTGGCCATCGTGGCCCACGTCGACCACGGGAAGACCACGCTGGTGGACGCCATGCTGTGGCAGTCCGGGGCCTTCCGCGACAACCAGTCGGTGAACGAGCGGGTCATGGACTCCGGCGACCTCGAACGCGAGAAGGGCATCACGATCCTCGCCAAGAACACCGCGGTGCTCCACGGCGGCGTGAAGATCAACATCATCGACACCCCGGGCCACGCCGACTTCGGCGGCGAGGTGGAGCGCGGCCTGACCATGGTCGACGGCGTGCTCCTCCTGGTCGACGCCTCGGAGGGACCCCTCCCCCAGACCCGGTTCGTGCTGCGCAAGGCGCTCGAGGCGCGACTGCCGGTCGTGCTCGTCGTCAACAAGGTGGACCGCCCCGACGCCCGCATCGACGAGGTCGTGCACGAGGTGGAGGAACTCTTCCTCGACCTCGACGCCGACGAGGAGCAGATCGACTTCCCGATCCTCTACTCGAACGCCCGGGCCGGCTGGGCCGCCACCGAGCAAGGGGTCGAGGGGACCGACCTCGAGCCCCTGTTCCAGGCCATCCTGGACCGCATCCCCGCCCCCCACTTCGAGGAGGGCGCGCCGCTCCAGGCCATCGTCTCGAACCTCGACGCCTCCCCCTATCTCGGGCGGCTGGCGGTGTGCCGCGTGCACAACGGGACGCTCACCAAGGGCGCCACGGTGGCCTGGTGCAAGCTCGACGGCACCATCGAACGGACGAAGATCACCGAGCTGTTCATCACCGACGCCCTCGACCGCGTCGAGTGCGACTCGGCGGGGCCCGGCGAGATCGCCGCCGTGGCCGGGATGGCGGAGATCACGATCGGCGAGACCCTGGCCGACCCCGACGAGCCCCACGCACTGCCGGTCATCACCGTCGACGAGCCGAGCCTGGCCATGACCATCGGCATCAACACCTCGCCGCTGGCCGGCACCGACGGGAAGAAGCTGACCGCCCGCCAGGTGCTCGGTCGCCTGGAGAGCGAGCTGATCGGCAACGTGTCCCTCCGGGTGAACCCCACCGAGCGGCCCGACACGTGGGAGGTCCAGGGCCGCGGCGAACTCCAGCTCGCCGTCCTGGTCGAGACCATGCGCCGCGAGGGCTTCGAGCTCACCGTCGGCAAGCCGCAGGTGGTCACCCGCGAAATCGACGGCAAGCTGCACGAGCCCATGGAGCGGGTCGCCATCGACGTGCCCGACGACTACCTCGGCGTGGTCACCCAGCTCATGGCTCTCCGGAAGGGCACCCTGGTCGAGATGGTCAACCACGGGACCGGCTGGGTCCGGATGGACTACCGGATCCCGGCACGCGGGCTGGTCGGCTTCCGCACCGAGTTCATGACCGAGACCCGGGGCACCGGCATGCTCCACCACGTCTTCGACGGCTGGGAACCGTGGCACGGCGAGCTCAAGACCAAGCGGAACGGCTCGATGGTCGCCGACCGCCGGGGCGTCACCACCGGCTACACGCTGATGAGCCTCCAGGAGCGGGGCCTGCTCCTGGTCGGCCCCGGGACCGAGGTCTACGAGGGCATGGTCGTGGGCGAGAACGCGCGCGACGAGGAGATGGACGTCAACCCGACCAAGGAGAAGAAGCAGACCAACATCCGGTCCGCCTCCGCCGACGAGGCCATCCGCCTCACCCCGCCCCTGCTCCTCTCCCTCGAGCAGGCGCTGGAGTTCATCGCCGACGACGAGTGCGTCGAGGTCACGCCCAAGGCCGTGCGGCTGCGCAAGGTCATCCTGGACCAGACCACCCGCGGCCGGCTCCGCAGCCGGGCCCGCAAGGGCTGACGCACCGCTGCGGCGCCGAGCTCCGAGGGGAGGGCTCGAACCTCCAACATCCGGCTCCAAAGGCCGGCGTTCTGCCAATTGAACTACCTCGGAAGGGCACGGCACCGACGGCGCGCTCCGCGCGCGACCCGGCCACCGGCCGGACCCAAGGCTAGTACCGGGGCCCGTCCGCACCCGGATGTGCCACGGGGGCGACGCACGACCCCGATAGGCTCCCGGTCCGATGCGAGTCCTCGTCGTCGATGACGATCCAGCGGTCAGCGGGGCGCTCCAGCGCGCGCTCCGCCTCGAGGGGTACGAGGTCACCCTGGCCGGCGACGGCCCCCAGGCACTGGAGGAGGTGGCCGTCCGCCCCCCGGACGCGGTGGTGCTCGACATCGGTCTCCCGACCATCGACGGCCTCGACGTGTGCCGTCGGATGCGGGCCGCAGGCGACGACACGCCGGTGCTCATGCTGACCGCCCGCGACGCCGTCCACGACCGCGTCCAGGGGCTCGACGCCGGAGCGGACGACTACCTGGTGAAGCCCTTCGCCCTGGCCGAGCTCCTGGCCCGCCTGCGCGCCCTGCTGCGGCGGCGCCCCGAGGATCCCGGCGAGACGCTGTCCTTCGCCGACCTGCGCCTCGATCCCGTCACCCGGGAGGCGCACCGGGGCGACCGGGCCTTCACGGTCACCCGCATCGAGTTCGACCTGCTCGAGCTCCTGCTGCGCCACCCGCGCCAGGTGCTCACCCGCGAGCTGATCCTCGACCGGGTGTGGGGATACACCTTCGACTCGGGTACCAACTCGCTGGCCGTCTACGTGGGCTATCTCCGTCGCAAGACGGAGGAGAACGGGGAGCCCCGGCTCATCCACACGGCCCGGGGGGTCGGCTATGTCCTGCGTGAGCCCTGAGCCGCCGGGCGGCCGGCACCGGTGACGTTCCGGACCCGACTCGTGCTGGTGGCCACCGCGGCCGTACTGGTGGTCCTGGTCATCGGCTCGGTGGCGACCTACGCCGTCGCCTACGACTCACTGGTGGGCTCGACCGACGTCAACCTCGAACAGAGCGCCCGGACTCTGATCAGCGGCAACGAGGTCGGCCAGCTGCCGAAGATCTACAACACCTGCGGCCGGGCCGCGGGCTACTGCTCCCAGATGGTCTGGGCCGGGGGCCAGGTCCACCCCGGCGATCCCCAGGTGCTCGCCATCCCCCCGGCGGTCTCCCGGGTGGCCAACAGCCTCGGCGCCGGCCAGGAACTCCTCTTCACCACGAGCGTCGACAACATCTCCGTGCGCGAGATCGTCTACCCGCTCGGCCCCAACTACCACTACAGCAACGGGACCCAGGTCCTCACCTTGGACCTCGGAGGCGCCCTCCAGCTGACCGCACCCCTCACCGGCGTCCAGCGTGGACTGCACCGACTGGCCGTCGCCCTCTGGCTCATCATCATCGTCGGCGTCGGCCTGGCCGTGCTCCTCGGCCTGGCCGTGGGCCGGGCCGTACTGTCGCCGCTCGACGACCTGACCGGCTCGATCGAGGAGCTGGCCCGGACCACCGACGTGTCCCGCCGACTGGACCCCGGCGGCCCCGACGAGCTCGGCCGCCTGCGCCGGGCCTTCAACCGCCTGCTCGCCGCGCTCGACGTCTCGCGGGAGAGCCAGCGCCAGCTGGTGATGGACGCGTCCCACGAGCTCCGCACGCCGCTGACCAGCCTGCGCACCAACATGGAGGTGGCCCGGCGCATGGACGAGCTGGACCCCGACGAGCGGGACGTCCTCGTCGGCGACGTCCTCACCCAGCTCGACGAGCTGACGTCCCTGGTGGCGGACATGGCCGAGCTGGCACGGGGGGGCCAGCCCGACCGGTCACCCGGCCCGGTCCGCTTCGACGAACTGGTGCTGGCCGCCGTCGAGGTGGCCACCACCCACGGGCGCAGCCGCGGCGTCACGTTCGCGACGTCCACGGCACCGTGCTGGGTATCGGGCTCCCCGACGCGGATCGAGCGTGCCGTCGACAACCTGCTCGACAACGCGCTCAAGTACAGCCCGGACGGAGCCGTCGTGGAGGTCGCCTGTTCCGACGGCGTCCTCGTCGTGCGGGACCACGGTCACGGGGTGGCCGACCGGGACCTCGAGCACATCTTCGACCGGTTCTACCGTGCCCCCGAGGCCCGCAGCCGGCCCGGGTCCGGACTGGGCCTGGCCATCGTGGCACAGGTGGCGATCGACGAGGGCGGCCACGTCAGTGCCCACCACGCCCCCGGGGGCGGCGCGCTGTTCCGCTTCGCACTGCCGACCATCGCTCCCCCTCATCCGTCCCAGCCGTCGAGCCGCTGAGCCGTCGCAGCCGTCGAGCCGTCGAGCCGCTGGGCGCACCGGCCGGCCGGGGCTGCCGGGCCTGCGGGGGCTGCCGGCGGGCGGGGCGGCGTATGGCGCCATCGGCCCTGCTCGGCTAGGGTGCCCACCGACATGGGATCACTGATCAAGAAGCGCCGCAAGCGCATGCGCAAGAAGAAGCACAAGAAGATGTTGAAGGCCACCCGTTGGCAGAGGCGGGCCGCGGGCAAGTAGCAGCCCCGCCCCCGGCGGACGGCCCGGTCACCCGGTCCCGATCGTCACGGCAGCACCCCACCCGGCGCAGGCGTCGTCCTCGTCGCCACCAGCGGTGCGCGCTCGTCGCCGAGCTCCAACCATCCGACGCCGTCGACCCCGAGGTCCGACGCGTCCCCCTCGACGAACCACGTCGAACCGCTGCCGGCCAGATGCGCCGTCCGGCCGGTGGCGTCCTCCAGGACCTTCCGCCAGCCGGCCAGGCGCGGCTCGACGTCCAGGGCCGCCGCCTCGAGTCCGTTGGACCCGGCGCCGGTCGGGAGCCCACCCCCGGCGGCCGCCCGGACGTCCCAGGCGCGGTAGACGGCGGCCGTGTCCACGCCGAAGGGCGGCAGCAGCAGGACGAAGGACTGCGCCGCATACGGCAACGGCTCCACGAGCTCGCCGATGCCCGACACCCGGGCCCGCCCCCCGACGAGGCAGAACGGGACGTCGGCGCCCAGGCCCGCGGCCACCCCGGGGTCGGTGCACCCGGCCCACCGCAGCACGGCGGCGGCATCGGCCGACCCTCCTCCGAGCCCCGCCCCGGGCGGGATGCACTTGACCAGCCGCACCCGCGCCGCTCGGCCGGTGGCGGCCAGCGCCCGGGTCACCAGGTTGTCGGCCGGGGGTCCGACCGACAGGTCCCGCCAGGGTCCGGCGCCCCGGGGCCAGTCCGGGACGACCTCCAGACGGCTCCGTCCGTCCGGGGCCTCGGAGATCTCCAGGGTGTCGGCCAGGTCGAGGGTGACCATGACCGAGTCGAGGAGGTGGTAGCCGTCGTCCCGGACCCCGGTGACCTGCAACGACACGGTCAGCTTGGCCGGCGCCGTCCATCCGGCCGCCCCCGGCCGGTCGTCGCTCACGGGGCCGCCGGCGCGTCGGGGCGCCACCAGGCCAGGCGCTCCCACTCGGCCAGGTCGAGCTCCTCGGCCCGGGAGGTCGGCGCGATGCCGGCCCCGGTGAAGGCCTCGGGGGACACCAGGTCCCCGAGGGAGCGACGGAGCATCTTGCGGCGGTGGGCGAACCCGCCCTTCACCACCGCGAACAGGCGGTCGTACCCGGGCGAGCCCGGGCCCATCGGGGACCCGTCGGGCCCGGTGGGCACGTCGGCGCGTCGGTCCAGCCGCACCAGGACCGACTCGACCCGCGGTTTCGGGATGAAGACGCTCGAGGGCACCCTGCCGACCACTGCGGCCGAGGCCCAGTAGGCGACCTTGACCGACACGGCCCCGTAGGCCTCGTCGCGGGCACGGGCCGCCAGCCGCTCCCCCACCTCCCGCTGGACCATCACCAGGAGCGACGCCACCTGCGGGGCCTCCTCCAGCACCCGCATCACCAGTGGCACGGCCACGTTGTAGGGGAGGTTGGCCACGAGCGACCAGCCCGGCTCGCTCCCGAGCAACGCGGCGAAGTCGACGTGAAGCGCGTCGGCCCCGACCACCTCGACGCCGAGCGGCCCGACCACCCCCTCCAGGACGGGCAGGACGTGCCGGTCGACCTCCACCGCCGTCACCGCGGCGCCGGCCTCGACCAGGGCGAGCGTCAGCGATCCCAGTCCGGCCCCGATCTCGACCACCCGCGATCCCGGCTCCACGCCGGCGAGGCGCACGATCCGGCGCACCGTGTTCCCGTCGGCGACGAAGTTCTGCCCCAGGGCCCGGCTGGGGTGCAGGTCGTTGGCGAGGAGCAGCTCGTGGATCTCCGCTCGACCGTGGGTCACCCGCTCAGTGTGACAGCTCGGCGTCGACGACCGGGCCCGCCGGGCCGGGCCGTGTCCCTCACCAGCTCAGCCGTGCGTCCACGACCCCCTGCCACAGCGGAGCGATCACCGCGAACGAGGCGGTGGCCAGGTCGATCGAACGGGCCGTGTCCGCCTCCCGGTCGTCGACGGTGCAGGTCACCGTCGCCCCGTTGGCCGGGTTCGTCACGGTCACCACCGTGCCGAAGGGCAGCCACGGGCTGGCGCACCGCCCGGCCGGGTGGGCGTAGTAGGTCACGATGCCCGAAGTGTGCACGCCGGAGCCGACCGGGAGCGGTCGGGTGGTCGTGGTCGGGGGCGGCGGCGGTCGGGTCGTGGTGGTCGGGGGCGGCGTCGTGGTCGTGGTGCTGGGCGGCGGCGCGGTCGTCGTCGACGTCGTCGTCGTCGTCGTCGTCGTCGGGGCGTCGTGCCGCACGGGCGACGCGTCGAGCGCCACCGGCCCACCCGGGGAACCGGCGCTCCGCCCGTCCACGCCGGCGGCCGGACCGTGGCCCGTCCGGGCCGGTGGTGCCGGGGCACGGGCGGCCGACCCGGCGGACATCGGGTACCCCCGCGTCGCGGCCGAGGCGGCCGGATCGTTCCGGAGCAGCAGGAGCGGCGTCACGAGCACGGCTCCGCAGAGGAGCAGCGCGACAGCATGCCGGCCGCCCCGATGGCGTTCGGTCCTCAGGACTCCACTCTCCTCGTAGGACGGTTGCCCTCCCCCGACAGTCCCGGGGGGCGACCGACCACGGATGGTCGGGCCCGTCCCCGGGGAGAGGATGGACAGGGACGGCTCCTCCAAGCCGTCCACCCGCACGGCGGCCCCGAACCGGGCCCGGATGCGGAGCGACCGCTCCTACGAGCGGCCGCAGCAGCAGGCTAGGCCGGTCCCGCCGCGGAGATCAAACCCGCCCCCGGGGCCGCCGGTGCGGGACGCCCCGGGGCCCCCCGGACCGGTGGGTCCCCCGCCCCGCACGGGACGGGCCCACGCCGGCCCCGACAGTACGATGTCCCGATGCACCGACCCCGGAACCTGGGCACCGCCGTCGCGCTCCTGGCGCTCGCACTCCCGACCCTCGCCGGCTGTTCGTCCGGCCCGGCCACCACCACGTCGAAGGTGCCCGTCCCTTCGTCGACGACCCCGACGTCCGCCCCGGCCACGACCGATCCCACCCTGCTGCCGGCCACCGGGAGCGTCGACGGGTTCACCCTGTCGGTGACCTCGTCACCCACGTCCGGCACGGTCGGCCACACCACGATCCGGGTCACCGCCGTCCTCAAGGGAGCGGTCCGGGCCGCCCACCTCCAGTTCCAGGTGTCCGACGCCGCCGCCGCCGGCTCGGGCCGGCCGGCCACCGATCAGCGGCTGGTCGTGCACGGACCGGGCACCTATGCCCTGCCGACCCCGTTCGCCCCGCCGTCCGCCGGGTCGTGGGCGGTCACCGTGACCTACGTGCCCGACCGTGCCGGGGCCTCCCGGCTCAGCGTGTCGGGACTCCCGCCGGCCCCGGGGCAGGCGCCGCCCTTCCCCCAGCTGGTCACCACGGTCACCGCCTGACCCCGTCGTCCCCGGGACGGCACCGGACGTGGCCCGGCGTGCGCGAGGGCCCAGCGCCCAGCGCCCGGCGCCCTCAGCAACCGAAGGCGCGACGGGCGTTGGCCGTGGTCCGGGCGGCCACCTCGCCCGTGTCGCGGCCGGTGACCAGGGCGATCGTCGCGCCGACCAGAGGTACCCGCGCCGGCTCGTTGGGCGAGCCGCGGTGGGGCACCGGGGTGAGGAACGGGGAGTCGGTCTCGACCAGGAGGCGGTCCGGCGGGCACAGTGCCGCCGCGTCCCGCACGTCCTGGGCGGTCTTGAAGGTGACCACCCCGCTGAACGAGAGCGACGCCCCGAGGTCGAGGCACCGGCGGGCCTCGTCGGGGCCCCCGGTGAAGCAGTGGATGATCGTCCGGTCCGGGGCGCCGGCCCCGCCGAGCACGTCGAGCGTGTCGTCCCACGCCTCGCGGGTGTGTACCACGAGTGCCAGGTCGTGCCGGCGGGCCAGCTCGACCTGGAGTGCGAAGGCCTCGCGCTGGACCGGCCGCGGCGAGTGGTCGTAGTGGTAGTCGAGGCCGCACTCGCCGATCCCCACGACCACCGGGTCGGACCCGCCGAGCTCGGCCGCCAGCACGGCGTCCAACGTGTCGACTCCGGCCACGGCGTCGTGGGGATGGAGCCCGACCGTCGCCCACACGGCCACACCCTCGGCCACGGCCGGGCCGCCGGGCCGCCGCAGCGAGCGGGCCAGCGCCACCGCCCCGGCGGACGACGAGGCGTCCGTGCCCACGCACACCATCCGGGTCACCCCGGCCTCGGCCGCCCGGGCCAGCGTGCCGGCCAACCGGTCGGCGTGCGGCTCGACCGGGCCCTGCCCGGCCGGCGGGCCGAACTCGTCCTGCAGGTGGCAGTGGGAGTCGAACCACTCGAGGACGGCGTCGCCCATGCCGCCCGTCAGTCCTTGCGCCGGGGGAAGAGCGGCGCGCCCTTCTCCACCGGGAGCCCGCCCGGGTAGCCGCCCCAGGACGCCGCTCCCGGGAGCCGCTGGTCGGCGGGCGCGCCGTCGAGCCCGATGCGCCGCCAGATCTCGGCCGCCGACGAGGGCATGGCCGGGACGATCAGGACGGCGACGATCCGCAGCACCTCGAGGGCGCTCCCCAGCACGGCGTCGACGGCCGGACCCGGCTCGGCCTTCCAGGGTTCGGCCGCCTCCAGCTCGGCGTTGGTCTCGCGGATCAGCCGCCACGTCGACTCGAGGGCCAGGTGCGGCGCCCCGGCGTCCCACGCCGCCGTCGTCTCGTCCAGCACCTCGGCGGCCACCGTGGCCAGCCGGCTGCCGGCGTCGGGGGCCGGGCCCACCCCGCCGCACTTCGAGCCGACCACCGTGGCCACCCGCGACAGCAGGTTCCCCAGGTTGTTGGCGAGGTCCGAGTTGTAGCGGGCCGTGATGCCCTCGGCGGAGAACTCCCCGTCGCTCCCGAGCGGGACGTCGCGCAGCAGGTGGTAGCGGACCGGGTCGACCCCGTACTCGGCGGCCAGGTCGGCGGGCGCGATGCGGTTGACGCTCGAATTGGACATCTTGGCCCCGCCCAGCAGGAGCCACCCGTGGACCTGGACGTGCCCCGGGGGGTCGATGCCGGCCGCCATGCACATTGCCGGCCACCACACACAGTGGAACCGGATGATCTCCTTGCCGATGAGGTGGTGCACGCTGGGCCACCACGCCGCGAAGCGGTCCGGGTCCTCGCCGTAGCCGATGGCGGTGACGTAGTTGATGAGCGCGTCGTACCAGACGTAGAAGACGTGGGCGTCGTCCCACGGGACCCGGACGCCCCAGTCGATCGACGTGCGGGTGATCGAGATGTCGTTCAGTCCGCCCCGGATGAAGCTGAGCGCCTCGTTGCGCTTCGACTCGGGGATCACCACCTCGGGATCGGCCGCGTACCAGTCCAGCAGCGGCTGCTGGAACGCACTGAGCCGGAAGAAGTAGTTCTCCTCCTCCAGCTCCTCGAGCGGGATCCGGTGGTCGGGGCACAGGTTGCCGGGCAGCAGCTCGTCCGCCGCGTAGTAGCGCTCGCAGGGCACGCAGTAGAGGCCCCGGTACGTGTCCTTGTAGATGTACCCGTTGTCGTTGATCCGGCCCAGGAACTGCTGGACGGCGGCGGCGTGCCGGGGCTCGGTGGTCCGGATGAAGTCGTCGTTGGAGATGTCGAGCCCGGCCCACGCCTCGGCGAAGCGGGGGGAGAGCTGGTCCGTCCACGCCAGCGGGGTCATGCCCTGCTCCTCGGCGGCCCGCGCCACCTTCTGGCCGTGCTCGTCGGTGCCGGTCAGGAAGTAGACGTCGTCGCCCACCAGGCGGTGCCACCGGGCCAGGGCGTCGGCGTTGACCGTCGTGTAGGCGTGCCCCACGTGGGGCGCGTCCTTGACGTAGTAGATGGGGGTGGTGACGTAGTAGCGGGGCACTGCCCGTCAGCGTACCGACCCGGCCGCCTCCCCCCGGACACGTGCCCGCCCGGACCGGGCCGCACCGTTCCGTCCGCCGACGCGTCCGACCCCGGCGGCGGGGTCGCCCGGGCTACCAGTTGGCGACGTGGCAGCCGCCCCGTCCGGTGCGCTCGGTGTAGCGCTGGTGGTACGCCTCGGCGGGCCAGAAGGTCGAGGCGGGGGTCACCTCGGTGACGATGGGCCGCGGGAAGCGGACCTGGAACGCGGCGAGCGAGGCGCGCGCGGCCTCGGCCTGGGCCTCGTTGCGCACGAACACCGCCGAGCGGTACTGGGTCCCGTGGTCGGGTCCCTGACGGTTGGGGGTCGTCGGGTCGTGGTGGCGCCAGAACTCCTCGAGCAGCGCGTCGAAGGTGACCCGGACCGGGTCGAAGGTGACCAGCACGGTCTCGGCGTGCCCCGTGCGCCCGGAGCAGACCTGCTCGTAGGTCGGGTGGGCCACGTCGCCGCCCTCGTAGCCGGACACGGCGTCCACCACCCCGGGGACGGCGAGGAAGAACTCCTCCACGCCCCAGAAGCAGCCGGCGGCGAAGGCCGCCCGGTCGTACCCCTCGGGCACGTCGTCGGGCTCCACCGGGGGTGCCTGGGTGTCGTCGAGGTCCATGCGTCGTCCGAACATGTGCGCTTCCCTTCTGCGGTCGGCGATCCCGTCCGGCGTCGATCCTCCCGCACGGTGGTGCTCCGGTTGCTCCAACGCCGGCCGGGCCCGGGAGATTCCGGTGGGGCACCCCCGGCAACCTGGCCACGGGAACCCGGCCACCGGCCACGGCGCGAGCGGGGCGCCTCCGGCGGGCCCCGGGCCGGACCGGACTAGCGGACGATGGTGATCGGACAGCGCGAGTGCAGGGAGCACTGCTGGCTCACCGAGCCGAGCAGGAGCCCCTTGAACCCTCCACGTCCCCGGGAGCCGACGACGAGCAGGTCCGCCCCGTCGCTGGCCTCGATGAGCACCGCCGCCGGCGACCCCTCCGTCGTGCCGCTCGAGGTGCGCACCCCCGGTCTCGACTCGGAGACGCGCGACCTGACCTCGTCGACCAGCCGCTCCATCGTCCGTTGGACCTCCTCGTGGGTGATGAACTCGTAGCCGGGTTCGTAGGCGGTCTGGATGTCCAGCGCGGCCCCGCACCGGTCCGCCTCCGCCGCCGCCCAGTCGACCGCCCGCATCGATTCCGGCGAACCGTCGACACCGACGACGATCCTGCGGACGTCGCCAGGGGATTCCTCGTTCATCGTGGACTCCGTTGACATCGTCGTGACACCTCTTCCGATTGCACTCTGCCGCCCGGGAACCTCGAGGCGATCTCCCACCCGTCGGTTCGATCTTGCGCCCCGCCAACGGAACCCGATAGGGGCGATGGTCCCGACGAGGTGCCGTCGTCGGTCCGTCCCATCGACGCCGGGACCGGCCGGATCCCGTGGGGAAGGTGGCCCCGGCGACTACCCGGCGCCGGGTACCCCGTGCTTGGCCTGCAGGGCCAGCTCGTAGACCCGGCGACGGGACACCCCGTGGTCGGCGGCCACCCGGTCGACCGCGCCCCGGGTGCGGGCGCCGGACGCCGTCTGCGCGGCCAGTGCCGCCACCAGGACGTCGTCGCCCACCTCCTCGGGCCCCGACTCCGGCGCGCCGGCGACCACCAGGACCACCTCGCCCCGCATCCCGCCGGCCGCCCACTCGGCGGCCGCAGCCAGGGTGCCCCGCCACACCTGCTCGTGGAGTTTGGTCAGCTCGCGGGCGACCGCCACCGGGCGGTCGGGACCACAGGCGGCGGCCAGGTCCCGCAAGGTGGCGGCGGTGCGGACGGGCGCCTCGAACAGGACGGTGGTGCGGGGCTCGGCGGCCACGGCGGCCAGGCGCTCGGCCCGGTCGCGGCCCGACCGGGGTAGGAAGCCCTCGAAGCAGAACCGGTCGGTGGCCAGTCCGCTGGCCACCAGCGCGGCCAGGACGGCGGAGGGACCGGGCACCACGGTGACGGGCAGGCCGGCGGCGGCGACGGCGGCGACCGCCTGCGCCCCCGGATCGGACACGGCCGGCATGCCGGCGTCGCTGACCAGGGCCACGGTGCGACCGGCCGCGACCGCGGCGACCACCTCGTCGACCCGGTCGCCCTCGTTGTGCCCGTGGAGGGAGCGCAGGGGCACCCCCGAGACCCCGGCATGGGTCAGCAACTTGCGCGAGTGCCGGGTGTCCTCGCAGTAGACGACGTCGGCCGCCGCCAGGGTCCCGACGGCACGGGGCGAGAGGTCCCCGAGGTTGCCGATCGGCGTGCCCACCACCACCAGCACCCCGCCCGTGCCGGCGCCCGCATGGGCGTCGGTCGGGGCGTCGTCCGCCCGGTCGTCGTCGGTCATCCGCGCAGCTCGAGCCGGTCGCCCACCCGCAGGCCCCAACGCTCGAAGGCACCGGCCTGGGCCTCGACCACCGTCCGGCCCCGCCGCCGGGGCAGCGCCACCCGCATCGGCGGCACCCGAACCGTGTCGAGCACGACGAGGTCGCGGTCGCAGAACGCCACGTCGAGGGCGAACCGCATCCCCACCGTGTGGATCGAACGGGTGCGCGGCAGGACCATCGCCCCGGCGTACTCGGTCCGCCCCAGCAGGCCCCGGGTCCGCGCCGCCAGCCCGTCGGCCACCTCGGCGGCGGCCAGCACGTCGCCGTCACGCAGGAGCCAGCTCACGCCGCCCATCCCGCCACCCGGACGGGTCCTGCACCGTGTCGCCCGACCCCGGTCCCCGTTGGCCGCGCGCCCCCCGCACCGAGTAGCCTTGCCGGACTGTGTCGAAACGAACCAACAAGCGCAAGCTCCGGGCCAAGAAGAAGGCCAATCACGGCAAGAAGCCGAACTGCGGGCGCGGCTGACCGCTGCCCCACGGGGTCCGGCAGCCACCTGCCGCCCCGCCTCCCGCACCGGATGACCGGTCGGGCCCGGTCGCACCCGTCCTGCGGGCATCCCCCGCCCCACGGTTCCGTCGCGCCCACGCCCGCCGTACCGGAGCCGCCGGTCAGGCGCCCGGAGTCCATGCGCACCCCAGCCGGTCGAGGATCCCGACCAGCGCCGTCGGCCGGTCGGTGATGATGCCGTCCACCCCGAGGTCGCACAATTCCTCCATCTGGTCCTCCTCCTCGATCGTCCAGACGTGGACGGCCAGGCCCTGGTCGTGGGCGACCTCCACGAACCGCTCGTCCACCAGGGTGACGTCCCCGAACACCGCCGGCACCTGCAGGGCGACGTGGCGCATGGGCGCCGGGGTCTCCCCCGCCTGCACGGACCGGTAGAAGTCGGCCGTGGCCAGCGTCCCGGCCGACGTCGAGAATTCGGGGGCGGCGGCCGAGAAATTGTCGGTCGCGGTGTCGAGGAACGAGGCCACGATCACCCGGTGGGCGCAGTCGGCCCGTCGGAGCACAGCCGCGAGGGCCTCCTCGTAGGGGGCGACGACCGGCGCCGTCTGCTTGATGTCGAGGTTGAGGACCGCGGTCGGGAACTCCTCCAGAACCTCCTCGAGCAGCGCGAACCCGAACCGGTGGTCCTCCGGTGCCCGGCCCCGGAACGGGTAGCCGTCGTCGGGCAGCCCGGAGGTGACATCGGCGCCGGGAGCCCACCAGTGGGCGTTGTCGAGCCGCTCCAGCTCGTCGTAGGTGAAGGACGCGATGGCCCCGGTGGCCGCCGTGGTCCGGTCCACGGTGTCGTCGTGGCAGACGACGAGCCGGCCGTCCTTGGTGGCGTGGACGTCGAGCTCGATCCCGGTGGCGCCGGCCTCGAGTGCGGCACCGATGGCGTGCAGCGTCGACGACGGGGCCTCCCACGCCCCGCCCTGGTGGGCGTAGGCGATGACCCGACGCTCCCTCCACACGGACGGGACCGGGCGGACGACGGACGAGGGACCGGGCGGGGGGGTCACAGAAGAACGGTAGCCTCTGACCCGCCATGCTGGACCACGTCTTCACCCAACTCGTCGCCTCCCACCGGACCGCGTTCGAGGCCGCGCTCCTCCAGCGCCAGGCGGTCGAGGAGCGGTTCCAGGTCGACGTCTTCCTCGGCGACGTGAGCTTCGAGACCTCCTACAGCCTCCCGGGCGAGGAGCGGCCGGCACGGATCCGGGTCGACACCAGCCTGGACTGGCCCACGTGGAGCCAGACGGCCTACCGGAGCTGGGCCATCGGCGACGATCCCGACGAGTCCCCCGAAGTGCTGGTCGAGATCGCCTTCCGGGTCCAGGGCCTCGATGGCGTGCCCGGCGCCGCGCCGCTGCTCGCCATCTTGCCCGAGCACCTGGACGTGCTGGGCGAGCCCCTCGTGCGCGGCCCGGTGACCATCGAGCAGGTGCTGCTCGACGGGCTCGCCGAGCCTGAGTGTGCCATCGAAGTCGCCTACGAGGGCTCCTGCGCCATCGACGAGGCCCTGCTGGAGGAGCCGAAGGGCCTCGACGAGGCGCTGGCACCCCTGGGACGCGCCGTGGCATCGCTGCTCGTGCGCATCGGGGACCTCCCCTTCACGTTCCGTCCCTCCGACACGTCCGCGGACTGACGGGCGGTGCCGGGGCTCAGGAGAAGAGCCCGGCCTCGACGGCCAGTGCCCGCAGGTCGCCCTGGGGCCGGGCCCCCACGTGGGAGATGATCTCCGCGGCGCAGACGCCGCCGAGGCGGGCGGCGTCCTCGGGGCGGAGCCCGTTGGTG
>DATLRE010000042.1:0-1796 GCA_035534835.1 Acidimicrobiales bacterium | reverse complement strand
CGCTCCCAGGAACCGGCCGAAGCGGGTGTCGAGCATGCCGCGGTCGTGGAGCATGGGGAGCAGGGTGCCGATGGCCGTGGTCGTCAGCGCCAGGCCGACCAGGAGGCTCGAGAGGGAGAAGTCGGTCAGGAGCAGCACCGCACCGGCTCCGAGCCCGAGCACCAGGCTGGCCGTCCAGCCCACCGCGCCGAGGACCATGGGCTCGCGACCGAGGTTCGAGAGGTCGATCTCGTAGCCGGCCATGAAGAAGAGGAAGCACAGGCCGAGCACGCTCAGGCCGTTGACGAACACGTCCGTCGACGCCCAGTGGAGTACCTCGGGGCCGACGAGGATCCCGAGCACCAGTTCGAACAGGACGCTCGGGATGCGCCATCGACGGAGTGCCTCCGAGCACACGGGGGCGACCGCCGTCGCCAGGGCGATCACGAACAGCGACACAGCGGTCCCGTACGACATCGGGCCAGCGTAGGAGCAGGCTCCGTCCGCGGGGAAGACCGGCGCCCGACGCCGACGGCGGGTCAGCCGTCGGTGCAGAGCTCCGCGACGAAGCGACGGACGGCGCGCCGGTCCCACAGCACCACGACGCGTGCCCCCGGTGCCTGCGCCCGCGCCTCGGCCGGCACCTCGTCCCGGTACCGGTCGAGCGTCCGCCACGACCAGAGGACGACATTGCGGTCCTCATCGGCGGAGAACAGGTTCCGCAGGGACTCGCGGTTGCCGTTCCACAGCTCGCGTCGCACGATCCC
Source organism: Acidimicrobiales bacterium (assembly GCA_035534835.1). Lineage (GTDB taxonomy): Bacteria > Actinomycetota > Acidimicrobiia > Acidimicrobiales > RAAP-2 > Bog-756. Next base: position 1,050 of record DATLRE010000042.1, on the reverse strand, counting down.
CCGCCGCACGGTGCGTGCCAGCAGCCGGCGCATCACCGTCCACCGGGGCAGGGCGAGGACGACGACGAGCTCCGCCCGGGCCCACACCAGGTCCCGCACCTGCCGGTAGTTCCCGTCGACCACCCACCGGTCACCGGCGACGACACGGGCGACCCCGGCGCGGAATTCGTCGACCGGGAGCGGCGTCCATCCGGCCTGGTGGTAGAGGCCGTCGAGTTCGGTCCGGGGTAGGGCGAGCCGCTCGGACAGCGTCGTGGCCAGGGTCGACTTGCCACTGCCCGAGGCACCGTGGACGGCGATCCGGCCGACCACGTACCGGCTACCGGGCGTCGGCGACCGGGCGGGGTCCCGGCCGTCCGTCCATCCGTCCGTCCATCCGATCGACCAGGTGGTCGACCAGGCCCCGGCACCCGGCCTCCACGAGGTCGAGGCACGACTCGAAGTCGGCATCGTCGCCGTAGTAGGGGTCCGGGACGTCCGGGTCGCCGCCGGACCGGGTCATGAAGCCGCGCAGGAGCACCAGGCGTTCGTCGTAGCGGGAGTCGCCCGCCTTGGCCCGGGCCAGGCTCGCCAGCGTCTGACGGTGGCCGCGGTCCATGCACACGACGAGATCGGTGCCGGGGAGCCATGCCGTGTCGAACGGCCGCGCCCGGTGCCCGTGGTCGGCGTATCCCCGGCGCTCCAGCGCCGCCCGGGCCCGGGGGTCCATGGGCTCGCCCTCGTGCCATCCGCCGGTTCCCGCGCTCGACACCACGAGCCGTTCCCCCAGGACCGTCCCGTCGGCGAGCGCCCGATCCGCGGCCAGGTGGCGGAGCACGACGTCGCCCATCGGCGAGCGGCAGATGTTGCCGGTGCACACGAACACGACCCCGAGCGGGCCGTCCTCCCGTGCGCCGGAACGGTCGGGGCGGTCGGGGCGGTCGGTCGGCACCCGACCAGTCTGTCCGGCCCCGGCCCACCGACGCGCCCGGCCGGCGCCGGTCCTCGGAGCCGTGCCGGCCCCGGTCTGTCGCTCGGTCGGACGGGACCCCGGTAAGGTGTCGCAACGGA
>DATLRE010000041.1:0-6257 GCA_035534835.1 Acidimicrobiales bacterium | reverse complement strand
CTGCCGGCGGGAACCTACGACGGACAGGTGGTCGTCGTCACCGGCGGAGGGACCGGCCTCGGCAAGGCGATCGCCACCGAGTTCGGGCGGCTCGGCGCGTCGGTCGCCGTGGCGAGCCGCGACGGGGGACACCGGGCCGCCGGCGTGGCCGCGGTGGAGTCGGCGGGCGGGCGGGCCCTCGGCGTGGCCTGCGACATCCGGGACGCCGACGCCATCGCCGCCGCATTCGACACGGTCGAGTCGGAGCTCGGGGCCATCGACGTCCTCGTCAACAACGCCGCCGGCAACTTCCCGGTGCCGGCCGAGGACATGAGCCCCAACGCCTGGCGCACGGTCGTCGACATCGTGCTGAACGGCACCTACCTGTGCGCGCGGGACCTGGCACGGCGCCTGATCCCGGCGGGGCGACCCGGGTCCATCGTCAACGTGGGCGCCTCCTACGCCTGGACCGGCGGGCCCGGCTTCGCCCACTCGGCCGCGGCCAAGGCCGGGGTGAAGAACCTGGTCGAGACCCTGTCGGTCGAATGGGCACCGTACGGCATCCGGGTGAACGGCCTGGTGCCCGGCCTGATGCCCCACGAGGACGAGGTGGCCGCCATCGCCGCCGTGCCCGGCAAGTACGAGGGGCAGGACGACCGGGTCCCGGCGGGCCGGGTCGGGTACCCCCGCGAGCTGGCCTGGGCCGCCACCTACCTGTGCTCGCCGTACGCCGCCTACGTCAGTGGGCACTCGCTGGTCGTCGACGGGGCCAACTGGCAGCGCCGGCACACGGTGCAGCCACCGTTCACCCCGATCCGCGAGCAGCTCGGGCGCGGCCCGTTCGGCGAGCCCCCCGCACCCCGCCCGACCTGACCCCACCGGTGCCGCCGGACCGGGTCCGGCGGGAACGACCAAGGAGCACGCCCATGACCGACCCCCGCGTCACCAGCGCCACCGACACCCGGCCGCCCCTGACCGAGGAGCAGCGCGACCTGGTACGGCTCGACGTCGACGGCCCGATCGCGGTCATCACCAACAACCGCCCCGACAAGCACAACGCCATGAGCGACGAGATGGACCGCCGTCTGTGGGAGGTACTCGCCGAGGTCCACGAGCTGCCCCGGTTGCGGGCGATCGTCTGGCGGGGCGAGGGGAAGTCCTTTTCGTCGGGACGGGACACCGGGCAGATCGGCGTCCGGGTCGAGGACATCTCCGACCTCGAGTTCATCGAGCGGGGCCACCGCCCCACGAGCATGTTCCTCACCATGCCGTGCCCGATCATCTGCGCCCTCAAGGGCTGGGTCATCGGGGGCGCGTTCGAGCGGGCCCTGCTCTGCGACCTGCGAGTGGCCGCGGCCGGTACCCGCATGATGCTCCCCGAAGTGGTCCACGGTGTGATCCCCGACTCGGGCGGCGTGGCCCGGCTGTTCCAGATGGCCGGCCACGGGGTGGCGGCCGACCTGGCCCTGACCGGTCGGGTGATGACGGCCGAGGAGGCCTACGGCCACGGCATCGTGAGCCGGCTGGTGGCCGACGAGGCCGAGCTGGACGCCGTCACCCTGGCCATGGCCGAGACGATCGCGTCGGCCCCCGCCTTCACCGTCAAGATGGCCCGCCGGACGATCGCCAGCCTGGCCCGTGACGAGGTGCAGCGGTCGATCGACGAGGAGGCCGTCGCCCAGTCGATGGTCTTCGCCTCCGACGACTACGCGGAGATGAAGTCGGCCCGGTCCGAGGGACGGACGCCCCGCTACCGGCGACGCTGAACCCGGGCCGGCGGCAGCTGCGGGAGCGGTCGCCGCTGCCGCTCAGTACCCGAACTCGATCGACACGTTCCGGCGGACGGTGTCGACGAGGTCGGCCAGCTCGCCGTGGTCGCCCACCCTGCCGCGCACGACGGCGACATGGGTGCTCGTCCCTTCCCGCCAGTCGACGGTGCTCCCCGGGCCGCGGGTGACGACAGCGCTGTCCACGCCGTCCAGGTCGACGAGGTCGGCCACCCCGTGCACGGCCGTGACGGCGCGGGCCGTCATCGGGGGCTGCAGCATCAGCCAGAACCCGACCCCCCGGCACCCGACCAGTCCCTCGAAGGCGACCGGCTCCCCCACGGCCACCTGGCACGCCACCCGGAACAGGTTGACGTCGGAGACGGATCCGAGGACGAACGGGGGCCGGCCGGCCAGGCGGCCGTTCACCTCGACCAGCCGGGGGCCGTCGGGTGTCAGCTTGACCTCGGTGTGGACGACCGAATCGGTGATCCCGAGGGACCGCACCGCGTCCTCGGCCATGGCGAGGACGGACGACTCGAGGCAGGGCTCGAGGATGGCGGGGATGAAGTTGCCCGACTCCCGGAACGGCTCCGCCAGGGGGAACCGACCGGTGACCGCCGCATGGCTGACCCGCCCGTGGCTGACCACGCTCTCCACCGACAGGTAGCTGGCGTACCAGCGGCCGGGCGGGACGTCGTCGGACAGGTACGCCTCCACCACGTGGCCGGTCCGCCCCACGGCGCCGGACAGGAGCCCCTGCAGCTCCCCGGGGGAGTCCACCCGCCGGACACCGCGGCTGCGGCTGCCGGCCGTCGGCTTCACCACGGCCGGGTAGGCCACCCGCCCGACCAGCGCCTCCACCTCCTCGGGCGAGGCGCCCGGCGGGGCGGGCCAGAAGTCCGGCTGGGGGATCCCCGCCTCGCGGAAGCACTCGCGCTGGCGCACCTTGTCGACCACGGTGGCGGCGACCTCGGGCGTGTGGAACGGCAGGCCGAGACGGACGGCCAGTGCGGCCGCCGCCTCGATCCTCTCCTCGCAGAAGGAGACGACGCCGTCGACGCCCTCGTCGGCCAGCCGCGCCGCCGCCCGGTCCGGATCCATGCCGGTGACGTCGACCACCGGACCCAGCTTGCGGAGCAGCCGGAGGGTGGCGTCCTCGCCGGACTCCGGCGCGTCCACCACCCACACCAGCTCGAAGGCGTCGCCCACCCAGTCGGCGAGGGTCAGAGGGAAGAACGACTCGGCGTGGTGGAGGACGGCGACCCGCGGTGCCATCAGAGCTCCTTGCGCACCAGCACGGCCTGGGCGGTCGCCTGCAGGGCACGGTCGTTGTTGACCATCAGCGGTGCGGCGGCGGCGTCGCGCAGGATGCGGGCCAGGGTGAACGGTCCCTGGTTCCGGTAGCCGGCCAGCCCGGTGATGGCCAGCGCCCGGTGGATGACGTCCAGGACCAGGGTCGACGACGACAGCTTGAGGTTGTCCATCGTCCCCGAGAACCGGAGGGTCTCGACCTCGGGGCCGTCCTTGTGCCGCTCGTACTCGAGCGCCCCGCCGGCCACCACCGAGCGCAGCTGGTGGAGGGGTACGCCGAGCTCGGCCAGTCGCAGCGCGCTGATCGGTGCCGCGGCGTCGGGGTCGGCACGGCGCTGGCGGCGCGCCTGGTCGCGGACCGAGGCGTGGGCCACCCTGGCCGCGGCCTCGGCGATGCCGAGCCAGACGGATCCGAGCAGGACGGCGCTGACCGGGAGCGACGTACGGACGAATGCCGACGGGTAGTCCTCGATGACCAGCTCGGCGGGGACCTGGGCCGCCAGCCGGGCGGGCCGGCTGCAGGTGCCCCGCAGGCCCAGCGTGTCCCAGTCGCCGGTCGGCTCGAGCTCCAGGTCGGGGCGCAGGCACACCGCCATCGACTGGTCGTGGGCGGGACTGTCCGGCGTGCGCCGGGCGGTGACGAGGACACCGTCGGCGTCCTCGCCGTAGGACACGGTCGACGCCTGCTTGTCGATCCGGTAGCCGGGCCCGTCGGGCTCCAGCGCGCACAGGCTGGACCGTCGCGCGCCGGCCAGTCCGACCTCGCTGGCGGCGTTGGCGAGCAGCAGCGACCCGTCCAGCAGGCGGGGCAGGACCAGGTCGAGGCCGGCCGGGGTCGCGTGGCGCACGAGGGTCGCCACCTGGATCTGGTGCATGGCGAGGACGAGCCCGCTCGAGGCACAGTGGGCGGCCAGCGCCGTGACCGCGCCGGACATCTCCTCGACCGAGGTGCCCGGTCCGCCGAGTGCTCCGGGCACCAGTGCCGCCAGCAGTCCCGAGGCGCGCAGCGCGTCGACGGTCTCGACGGGGAAGCGGGCGTCGCGGTCGACCTCGTCGGCCCAGCAGCGGGCCACGTCCTCGCCGATGCGCGCTGCTCGTTCTACAGTCCCCGCCCCCGGCACCCGGGAGACGCTACTCGTCCAGCGGGCAGACGACCGGTGGGGTCGCGATCCCGGGTAGAACGGGACGGGCGATCGCAGGCGCCGACCGCCACCGACCCGAAGGAGCCCCCCATGACCGACCGCACCGCCGCACGCACGCCCCGGCCCGCCCGATCCAGCGGGACCTTCACGCTGGGGGCGGGCACGTCCGATGCCACCACGGTGCACCGGCTCGGCTACGGCGCCATGCAGATCACCGGGCCCGGCGTGTGGGGCGAGCCGGCCGACCGGGCCGGGTGTGTGGCCGTGGTCCGACGGGCCGTCGAGCTCGGGGTCGACCTCATCGACACCGCCGACTCCTACGGGCCCGAGGTGAGCGAGTCGATCCTCTTCGAGGCGCTCCACCCCTACCCCGACGGACTGGTCATCGCCACCAAGGCGGGCCTGACCCGGCAGGGGCCGGGGCAGTGGCTGCCCGTGGGCCGTCCCGAATACCTGCGCCAGCAGTGCGAGATGAGCCTCCGGCGCCTCGGGCTCGAGCGCATCGACCTGTTCCAGCTCCACCGCATCGACGCCAAGGTGCCGGCCGACGAGCAGTTCGGGCTGCTGGCCGAGCTCGTCGCCGAGGGCAAGGTGCGCCACGTCGGGCTCTCCCAGGTCACCGTGGACGAGTTGGAGGCCGCCCGGGCGGTCGTCCCGATCGTCTCGGTCCAGAACCTCTTCAACCTCACCAACAACTCGTCGGCCGACGTCCTGGCCCACTGCCAGGCGCACGGCATCGGGTTCATCCCGTGGTTTCCGGTGGCGTCGGGCGCCCTCACCGGCCCCGACACCCCGATGGGTGCGGTCGTCGCCGAAACCGGGGCCACACCGACCCAGGTGGCGCTGGCGTGGCTGCTCCACCACTCCCCCGTCCTGCTGCCGATCCCCGGGACCAAGTCCGTCGCCCACGCCGAGGAGAACTGCGAGGCCGCCACGTTGCAGCTGACCGAGGCCCAGGTGGCCGCCCTCGACGCCGTACACGCCGCGTCCTAGCGGTCCTCGTCCCAGCGGCGTAGCGGCATGGTCCTGGTCGGGATCGTCGGGGAGGACCCGCCAGCCGGAACCCGCCGAAGGGCGGCGGGGGTGCGGACTACAGGGCCCCGAACACCACCGGCGCGGACTTCACCCCGGCGATGACCGGGGATGCGGTGCGCACCACGGGGCCTGCCGGTTCGATCGAACCGAAGCGGGCCAGGAGTTCCTCGAGCAGGATCCGACCCTCGACGCGGGCGAGGACCGCACCGATGCAGAAGTGGGCACCGAACCCGAAGGCGACGTGCGGGTTGGGATCGCGGGCCGGGTCGAACCGGTCCGCCGTCGGGCCGAACACGGACTCGTCCCGGTTGGCCGAGGCGTAGAGCATGAGCACCGGCTCGCCGGCGGCCAGCTGACGGCCGGCCAGCTCGACCGGGCGGGTGGTCGTCCGCATGAAGGCGACCACCGGGGTGGTCCACCGCAGCATCTCCTCGACCGCCAGCGGAAGGGCCCGGTTGACCTGTCCGTCGGTCCGCGCGGCCAGGCCCTGCCACGCGCCGGCCGCGTCGGCGAATCCCACCAGACCGCCCGACATCATGTTGCGGGTCGTCTCGTTTCCGGCCACCAGCAGCTGCACCAGGAACATCCCGAGCTCGGCGTCGGTGAGCCGGTCGCCGTCCACCTCGGCCGCGCCCAGCTCCGAGATGATGTCGTCCCTCGGTGCCGCCCGGCGGTCGGCGGCCGCCTCGAGCAGGTACGTCACCATCTCGCCGCTCAGCGCCGCCCGCTCCTCCTCCGGCCAGTCGGTGGCGCCGGGGATGACCGCCTCGGACCACCGGAAGAAGCGGGGCCACTCGTCCTCGGGCACACCCAGGAGGTCGCTGATGACCTGGAGCGGCAGCGGCACGGCCAGGTCGGCGACCACGTCGACCGGGACCCCGGGCTCGATCCGGTCGACCAGGGCCCGGGCCCGCCGGCGGATGCCGTCCTCGAGCGCCCGCATGTAGGACGGTCGGAATCCGGGCTGCACCAGGTTCCGGTAGCGGGTGTGGTCCGGTGGGTCGGTGTGCATCATGGTCGG
>DATLRE010000040.1:0-1903 GCA_035534835.1 Acidimicrobiales bacterium | reverse complement strand
CCGGAACCGGGCGGCACCCGGCGGAGGGCGTCCGGGGGCGCCAGTCGGCGCACCGTCGGCGACCGGGTGGTGCTCGGCCCGGCCCGGCCGCCCGCCGTCGTGGCTTCCAGGTGGGGCTCCTCCTCGCCGATCAGGTGGCTGGCGTAGTCGAGCGTGGCGGGGTCCGAGATGCCCGACAGGAACAGCTTGGCCCGGTGGTTGTTGACGACCGTCGTCGCCCGGGGTCCGAACCGGGCGGTGATCTGGGCGAGGTCGTGCCACACCGTCACCAGCTGGACGCCGTGTCCGGCGGCCGTGGCGGCCAGGGCGTCGAGGTCGGGGACCGGGGCGATGTTGGCCGCCTCGTCCAGGACCACGAGCAGGGGCGGGTCGAGCGGTCGCCCGGTGCGGGCCACCCGGTCGTAGGCGTGGTCGAGTACGGCCCGCAGGACACCGACGAACAACGGGGTGAGCCGGCGCTGGTCGTGGGCGGGGGCGCACAGGTAGAGGGAGTCGGACCCGGCGAGCAGCGCTCCGGGATCGAGTTCGGGAGCACCCCACGGCGCCGCACCGGCGAAGGGCTCGAGCAGGGTCTCGACCGTGGTGACGATCGAACTCCGCTGGCGCTCCTCCTTGCCGAACGCCGACCGCACCGCGTCCATCGCCTCGGGCACCCCGGTGGCCGCCACCAGGTCGAGCACCTCGTCCTCCTCCCCCGTCTCCACCCAGTGCACGACATCGGCCATGCCACGCCCCGAGGTGGCCGCCGCGAACAGGAGCGGCGCGAGCATCCTCGACGCCGTCGAGTACCAGAAGTCGCCGTCGCTCATCGGCCCGACCTGTGCCCGACCCACCTCGGTCAGGGTGGCCGCCGCCCGCCGGGCCCCCGGCCACGTACGAGCCGTCGGCAGGGGTGACCAGGTGGTGACCGGCCGGCCGGTCACCCCCGTCGGGTCGAAGCAGTGGACGGTGCCGACCGTCGCCCGGTGGCCGGCGGTGTGCTCCAACAGGTCGGACTTCACGCTGGCGGCGACCACCGGGCCGTCCCACCCGAGGATGGCGGGAACGGCGAACCCGGTGGTCTTGTTCGACTGGGTGGGCCCGAACACCAGCACCGACTGCGCACGTTCGGCCGCCACCCGCCGCCTGCCGACCCGGCCCAGGACGAGCCGGCCCCTCGGAGGGGGGTGGGGACCTCCCCGGACCACCAGGGCGCGCAGGTCGGCGGTCCGGGCCCAGCGTGCCGGCTGCCTCCGGCCGGACCGGCCGACGGCCCGCCGGCTCCCGCCCGTGGCGCCCGTCCGGGGCAGGCCGGCACCCAGCACCGCCGCCGCCCCGACCGCCATGCCGGCGGACGCCAGTGCGGTCACCACCGGGGTGCCGCACCCCGCCCCGGCCCCGCGTCCACGTCGGCCATCGCCCGGTCCGTGTCGACGAGCCAGCGCTCGCCCCGGGCCAGCCGGTGCTCGACGAGGAACGACCGCCGGCCGACCTTCCACAGGGCGGTCCCCCGGGGGAGGGTGCTCACCAGGTCGGCTTCGGTCCCGGTCAGACCCAGCAGCTCCCCCGTCCGGGCCACCTCCCCCGGGGACTGGGCGTAGACGACCCGGGTCTCCGAGTCGGCGAGCAGTCCCTGCGCCAGGCCGACCTGCTCGGAGCCGGCCGCCCCCACCGACGCCAGGTCGGACAATCGGTGCAGGACGGCGATGTTGGCGACACCCATCGCCCGCGACAGCTTCCACGACGACTGGAGCCAGCGGGCCACACCGAGGTTCCCGAGGATCGCCCACGCCTCGTCCACGACGAGCAGGATGCGGTTGCGGTGGTGCGCCTCGACCGCGCTCTGCAGCCACGCCGCGGCGCACGCCATCAGCACGCCGAGCGCCGGCGAGTGGTAGACGGCGGACAGGTCGAGCACGACCAG
>DATLRE010000039.1:0-3836 GCA_035534835.1 Acidimicrobiales bacterium | reverse complement strand
GAACGGGGCGATCATGTCGGCATAGGGAGTGCCCGGGGCGAGGATGGCGGCCAGCCACGCCAGTCCGACCGCCTGCAGCGACAGCCCGGTGACGACGAGCGGCTTCCCGCCCCATCGCTCGGCCAGCTGGCCGACGACGGGCGCCAACACCATCGGGACGGCCGTCCACGGCAGGACCCGCACCCCGGCCGACAGCGGCGAGTAGCCCTGGACGGTCTGGAGGAACTGGGTCAGGAAGAAGATGGCGCCGAACATCCCGAAGCTGAACAGCAGTGCGGTCATGTTGACCGAGGCGAAACCGCGGCGGGCGAAGAGCCGGATGTCCAGCATCGGGTAATGCGAGCGCAGCTCCCACGCCACGAAGGCGGCCAGGGCCAGCGACCCGACGACGAAGGAGGCGAGGACCGATGGCGACGTCCATCCGTGGGCGTTGCCCCGCACCAGGCCAAGGACGACGCCGAACAGCCCCGTGCTCACCAGGGCCACACCGGCGAGGTCGAGCGGGGCGGCGGACCCCCGCGACTCGGCGAGGCGCCACCGGGCCAGCGGCACCAGCGCCAGTCCGACGGGGACGTTGAGCCAGAAGATGTACTGCCAGGCCCAACCGCCGGTGACGGCGCCGCCGACGAGTGGGCCGATGGCGACGGCGGTACCGCCGATGGCGCCCCAGATGCCGAGGGCGGCGTTGCGCCGCTCGGGACGGACGGAAGCGCTCAACAGTGTCAGCGACAGCGGCATGATCATGGCGCCGCCCGCGCCCTGCAGGGCTCGGGCGGCCACGAGTGCGCCGATGTCGGGGGCGAGGGCGGCGGCGGCCGACGAGGCGGTGAAGAGCGCGATCCCCGCCACGAACACCCGTCGCCGGCCGAAGCGCTCACCCAGCGCGGCGGCCGTCAGCAACAGCACGGCGAAGGTGAGCGTGTAGGCGTTCACCGTCCACTCCAGGCCGGACAGTCCGGCGTGCAGGTGGACCCGGATCACCGGGAGCGCCGTCGAGACGACCAGGTTGTCGAGGGAGGCCATGAACAGGGCGAGGCCGGTGATGACGACGGCCCAGACCGCCCGCGACCGCGGGGTCGCGACCGGCACACGGCCCGGGTCGGCCGCGTCCACCGGGGGGACGGCGGCCGGCGGGGTCGGCCCGGTCCGCGGCCCTGGTACGGAGGACGGGGCGCCCGACCGGACCGCACGGCGGCGGTCCCCTCCCGTCCTGCGCCGGGAGGGGACCGGTGACCATCCACTCAGTTGTGAGTGCTCACTAACTCTGCGGGGCAAAAAAAGGGGGACGACGGGCTGACTCATGCGGGGACCTCCCTGGTCGTGACCAGCTCGGCGACTCGCTGGTCCTTGATGGCTTGGCTCGCGGCTCGGATGGCGGTGATCTTGTCGGGCATCGGGCAGAAGCTCTGGGCCCAGTGCTCGTTGACGGACAGCAGATCGATGGCGGACATGACGTTCATCATCATCCCCATCGAGAAGAACCGGAGGACCTCCTCGTCCGGGAGCTGGGTGCGCTCGTGCACCAGGTGCCACAGCACCTCGAAGGTCCGGTGGCAGGCGGCGGCGATGTCCGGGTCGCCGGCGGCCGCGGCGAACCCGTGCAGCTCGACCTGGAGCATCTCGGGGTCCTGCATCAGCTCCCCGTAGGCCTCGCCCATGGCCGCCATGGCCGCTTCGCCGTCCCGTCCGGTCCCGGCCCGGGTCATCGCCGCGATGATCCGGTCGGACACGAGTTCGTACGTGGCGATGAACAGGTCCTTCTTGGTGCCGAACAGGCGGAACAGATAGGGCTGGGAGATCCCCGCCCGATGGGAGATGGCCTCGGTCGAGGTGCCGGCATAGCCGGACCGGGCGAACTCGGTGATGGCGGCGGCCAGTACGGCAGTCCGTCGCTCCGAGGCGGTCATCCGGGACGAAGCCATCATGGGTCTATTGTGAGTGCTCACTCACTACCTTGTCAAGCCCCCTTCCACGGACGTATCCGTCGGGCCCCACTGCGGCGGAGGCGAGCGCCGCCGGACGCCCGAAAGGACGGGCTGCCCCGGGGCCACGGGGTAGCGTCCCGACATGCCACCCGACCCGTCCGCCGAACACGGGGACCCCTCCCCCGCCGCAGGGGACGGGTCACTGGCCGACACCGTGCTGGTCTCCAACCGGGGCCCCCTGTCGTTCCGGATGGACGACGGAGGGCCGGTCCCGGTGGCGAGCGGCGGGGGTCTCGCCGGGTCGCTCCGTCCGGTCGTCGAGGGCACCGGGGCCACCTGGGTGGCCACGGCGCTCAGCGAGGCCGACCGCGAGGCGTCGGCGCGGGGACGGATGACCGCGCCGGGGCTGCGGATCGAGCTCGTCGAACCCGACCGCCACCTCTACGGCCTCGCCTACGACGTGGTGTCCAATGCCACCCTGTGGTTCTGCCACCACCACCTGTTCGACGCGGCGCGCCGACCGCGCACCGACCGCCGGTGGATGGAGGCGTGGGACGCCTACCGCGCCTTCAACGTCCTCATGGCCGAACGGGTGGCCCAGGTCGCCCCCGAGGGGGGCCGGGTACTGGTGCAGGACTACCACCTGGCCCTGATGGCGCCCACGCTCCACCTGCTCCGACCCGACCTGCGCACCGCCCACTTCACCCACACCCCGTTCGCCGACCCGTCGGTACTGCGCATGCTGCCCACCGCCGTGGGCGACGAGCTGTTGGCGTCGCTGGCGGAGTTCGGAGCCTGCGGTTTCCACTCGCAGCGCTGGGCCGCCGCCTTCCGGGCCGGGCTCGAGACGGCCGGCCTCGACGTCGGGGTCGACCGGACGTTCGTGTCGCCGCTGTCGACCGACGCGGACCGACTGCGGTCCTCGGCAGGCACCCCGGCCGTCGCTGCGGCCCTGGCGCGGATCGAGGAGTCGGTGGGCGAGAGCGACCGGCGCGTGATCGTGCGGGTCGACCGGATGGAGTTGTCGAAGAACCTGCTGCGGGGGTTCTGGGCGTTCGAGGAGCTGCTCGAGCAGGAGCCGGCCCACCGCGAACGGACGGTGTTCGTGGCGCTCGCCTACCCGACCCGCCAGGGCCTGCCGGAGTACCTCGCCTATCAGGACGAGGTCGAGACCACCGTGGCCCGCATCAACGAACGGTGGGGCACGCCGGGATGGACGCCGATCGTGCTCGAGATCGAGGACGACTTCCCGCGCTCGCTCGCCGCGCTCACCCGCTACGACGTGCTGCTCGTCAATCCGGTGCGCGACGGACTCAACCTCGTGGCCATGGAGGGTCCGGTCGTCAACGGCCGCGACGGGGTGCTGGCGCTGTCGCGGGAGGCGGGCGCCTTCGACGTGCTCGGTGCCGGCGCCCTCGAGGTCAACCCGTTCGACGTGACCGGCACGGCCTCCGTGCTCGCCCGGGCGCTCGCACTCGACCCCGACGAGCGGGCGGCCCGGTCGTCCGCTCTGCGCACTGCGGTCCTGGCCCGCCGCCCCGCGGACTGGTTCGACGACCAGGTGGCCGCCGCCCGCTGAGGCACCACCGGCACCCGGTCCGGCCCCGGACGGGTCAGCGCGGCGGGCCGGTGGCGGGGGCGTCGGCCAGGAACTCCAGGACCGACAGGGCCCCGGCCGGCCCGTCCACCGAGAGATCGGCCGCGGCCGCCACCTCCGGCGCCGTCTCCGCGTCGAGGACGGCGACGCCCACGGTGTCGATGCCTCCGCCGGCCCGCAGCCTCGCCAGCTCGGCGAAGGCGGGCAGGTCCCCGAGATCGTCGCCGAAGAAGGCGACCGCGCTGCAGCCCCGGGACATCCGTCGAACGACGGTTCCCTTGTCGAGCCCGAGTTCCGGACGGAGCTCGACGGAC
>DATLRE010000038.1:0-2315 GCA_035534835.1 Acidimicrobiales bacterium | reverse complement strand
CAGCCACCTGATCGGCGAGGAGGAGCCCCACCTGGAAGCCACGACGGCGGGCGGCCGGGCCGGGCCGAGCACCACCCGGTCGCCGACGGTGCGCCGACTGGCGCCCCCGGACGCCCTCCGCCGGGTGCCGCCCGGTTCCGGCGTCCTCGTCTACCGCGACCTGCCGCCGGCCCGGCTGACGCTCCAGACCTGGTACGACGATCCATGGCTCCGGAACCGGGCCCGGACGGCGGCCACGGTTGACGGGACACCGACGACGCCCGGGGCGTCGAACCGGTGATCAGCGGGTCGACCGCCGGGACGCGCGGTCCACCGCCACGCCGACCGCCAGGCTCAGCCCTCCGGCGAGCACCGTCGCCGCCAGCACCCCCAGGCGGGCGCTCGCCGCCAGGTCCGGGCTGTCGAAGGCGAGGGTGGCGATGAACAGCGCCACGGAGAAGCCGATCCCCGCGGTGGTTCCGACGGTCGCCAGCTCGACACCGCTCATGCGCCCCGGAAGCGGGTGGTGGAAGAACCGGGATCCGGCACCCGAGAACACCGTGACCCCGACCACCTTCCCGAGGACCAGTCCCAGGAGCGTGCCGAAGAAGATCCGCACGTCCAACCGCACCCCGGCGAGCCGCACACCGGCATTGGCGAGGGCGAAGAGGGGGAGCACGGCGAGGTTGACCCAGAGGACCAGTCGGTGTTGGATCCGCCAGGCCGGTGGCGTGGCCTGGGTCACGAATGTGTCGAGACCGATGAGGGCCGCCGCCGCGTCGCCCGCCCGTTCGGGGCCGCTCTGCAGGGCCCGATCGGCCCGCTTCGCAAAGGTGGTCACGGTCCCGGTCAGCGAGTCCGAGGGATGCAGTGCCTTGAGGGGCGTGAGCAGGCCGAACGCCGCGCCGACGATGGCGGGTTCGACGCCGGCCTCGTAGAGCCCGAACCAGGCGATGATCCCGATGGCGGTGTACGGGACCAGGGACTGGACGTCCGCCCGGCGCAGGACCAGGACCGCACCCAGGGCCAGCAGCCCGACGACGAGCCAGGTCAGCTTCAGGTGATGAGCGTAGAAGGCGGAGATGACCAGGATGCTGCCGATGTCGTCGACGATGGCCAGTGTCAGGAGGAAGACCCGTGCCCCCTTCGAGATGCGCGATCCGAGCAGCGAGATCACGCCGACGGCGAAGGCGATGTCGGTCGCCATCGGGATCCCCCAACCCCGGACCCCCGGCGTGCCCGCATTGACGGCCAGGTAGAGGACGGCAGGGACGATCATCCCTCCGAGGGCAGCCGAGACGGGGAGCAGCGCCGCGCGCAGGTGCCGGAGGTGGCCCTGGACGGCCTCGGTCTTCAACTCGATCCCGACCAGCAGGAAGAAGAGTGTCATCGCCGCGTCGTTGACGGTGGCCTGCAGCGTGAGGTCGAACGAGAAGTGCGTGCCCAGTGCGACGACCACCGGCGTCGACCACAGCGCGGCGTACGAGCCGTGCCACGGCGAATTGGCCCAGACGAAGGCGACGACGGCCGCTGCGGTCATCGCCGTGGCCGGGGCGGGGTCCGAGCGCATGAACCGGAGGAACGGCCGGATGAACCGACGAGGGAGGACCCGGTCCGACTCGTACCACGAGACGTTTCCCGTCCGAAGGCCTGCGCGGGGGTCCCGGTCCCGCGTCGACGCGGCGTCGGGTTCGGTCACGGTTTACCGTCCGAACCCGCCACCGCGACCCGGGTCACCCGGATGCCGTGAGTTGTCACCACGCGTGTGCGCGCACGTTCGGCGGATCGCTGGGACACGACTCCAGCCTTGCATCCTCCGACGCCGAGCGGGAGCGGACCGCGGCGTGCGTGCGTCGTCCGCCCGGAGTCACCGCCGACCTCCGCCCGGAGTGCTCGGTGAGCCCCGACCCCGCCCGGTCGGCGTTGGCCGCGGTCAGTCGGTCCGCAGCCAGTCGGTGGTCATGCCGACCACGGCGGCACCGTCGTGGTCGCTGATCTTGTGGCCGGTGAACGTGCGCGACCAGTGCGACGTCTGGTGGCGGAAGGCGGGTGAGTCGGTCACCATGGCGGTGAGCACCACCTTGGCGACGTCGTCGGCGGTCTGGGCCGCGTCGGGATCGGCGAACTCGGCCATGATGTGGCGCATGTAGGCCTGCATGGCCGGCTCGTACCCGCCGGCCTCGGCGAAGAGTTTCGCCACGTCGACACCCACGTTGTTGACGAACTCGGTGGCCACCGGCCCGGGCTCGATGACCGAGACGAGGACGCCCACGGTGGCGGCCACCGGGGCGAGGCTCTCCATGAACCCCTCGACGGCGAACTTGGCCGCGCAGTAG
>DATLRE010000037.1:0-1005 GCA_035534835.1 Acidimicrobiales bacterium | reverse complement strand
CAGGACTACCGGGACCTCCGAGGGGAGCAGTTCGACGCCATCTCGTCGATCGGGATGTTCGAGCACGTCGGCACCGCACGCACCGCCCAGTACTTCGCCACGCTGCGCGAGCTCCTGGTCCCGACGGGCAGGCTGCTCAACCACGCCATCTCTTCACCGGGTGGCTCGCGGCTCGGGTCCCGCACCTTCATCGGGCGCTACGTGTTCCCCGACGGGGAACTCGTCGACGTGGGCGAGGTCCTCCTCGCCATGGAACGCTCCGGTTTCGAGGTCCGGGACGTCGAGTCCCTGCGCGAGCACTACTCGCGCACACTCCACTGCTGGGTGGCGAATCTCGAGGAACACTGGGACGAGGCCGTCGCCCTGGTCGGTCGGGCCCGCGCCGAGATCTGGCGGCTCTACATGGCCGCCTCGGCCATCGGGTTCGACGACGGCGGGATCGCCGTGCACCAGGTGCTCGGGGTGGTCCCCGACGCCGACGGCTCGAGCGGGATGCCCCGCACCCGCAACGCCTGGTCCTGAGCCGGGCCGCCCGTACCGGATCGGGACGGCAGCGCCGGACCGGGACGCCCGTACCGGAGCAGTCCCCGCCAGGTCGGACACGGTGCCCCGGGGGCAGGCCGAGGGAAAACGGGGAGCCGGCGTGTCCCGGGCCGCCGCACGGCGACCGTCGGCTACCGGACCGTGAGCTCCCGGCGGTAGACGCGGGCCGGGCCGAGGCCGGCGATGGTGGCCGCCAGCCGCGCGAACACCTCGGCGGCCTCGCCGTCGGGGTCGGCGACCACCACCGGCACGCCGTCGTCGCCGCCCTCGCGGAGTGCGGGCACCAGGGGGATCTTGCCCAGGAGTGGGACGCCGAGCTCCTCGGAGAGCTGCTGGCCTCCCCCGCTGCCGAACAGCTCGTAGCGGGTGCCGTCGTCGCCCGTGAACCAGCTCATGTTCTCGATCACGCCCCGCACCGCCAACTTGAGCTTCCGGGCCGCGTAGGCCGAGCGCTGTGCCACC
>DATLRE010000036.1:0-14089 GCA_035534835.1 Acidimicrobiales bacterium | reverse complement strand
ACGACCCCCACAACGCGCAGAACTGGTGCCCGGACCCCTTCGGGATGCACGAGGCACGGTGGTTCTCCAACGGGACCCCGACGGCACTCGTCCGCGACGGCGGCGTCGAGTCCCAGGACGCACCGCCCCGCCTGCTGGTCGACCGGTGCTGGGCGCTGCCCTCCATCGAGCCCCACGAGCCTCCGCGGCACGGTTCGTCCCACCGGTTCCGCCTGCGTCGCTCCCAGGTGTCCGCCGGCTGAACCGCCGGCTGAACCGCCGGCTGGACCGCCGGCTGGACCTTCGCGGAACCGACGGCGGAGCGTCGACGACGGTTCAGGTGTCGACGAGTCCGTTGACGGCGTCGATGAGCTGCCGCAGTCGTCCGTAGTGCACCCGATCGAACCGGAGCGCCAGCCGGGGCAGGTCCACCACGTCCCCGTCGGCACGCTCGGGCGGCAGCGGGTCGACCCTGCGGATGACCCCCGAGGTGACGATGTCGCCGAATCGCCGGTTGAGATCGGTGAGCTGCTCCCCGTCGGGACGGACGGCCATCCGCAGTACCAGCAGGTCGCCGACCCACCGGCACGACCGGTAGTTCCGGTAGAAGCCGAGCAGCTCGGCGGTGGCGGCCGAGACGTCGTCGGTGATCGTGAAGAACGCCCGGTCGTCGTCGGACACCAGCCCGCGGGGCTCGACCTCCTCGGCGAGGAACCGGCTCCATCCGTCCCAGAACGTGCCGCCGGGGACGTCGAGGAGCACGACCGGCGCCGGCTCCGCCTTCCCGGTCTGCAGCAGGGTCAGCAGCTCGAAGCCCTCGTCGAGGGTCCCGAACCCGCCGGGCAGCACGATGAAGCCGTCCGACTCCTTCAACAGCATGAGCTTGCGGGTGAAGAAGTAGCGCATCTCGACCAGCTTCGGGTCCTGGGCGATGAACCGGTTGGCACCCTGCTCGTGGGGGAGGCGGATGTTCACCCCGACGGACTGGTCCCGTCCGGCGCCCTCCAGTCCGGCGGCCATGATCCCCGGACCCGCGCCGGTGACCACCATCCAGCCGGCGCCCGACATGGCTGCGGCGAGGGACCGGGCCTGACGGTAGGCGGGATGGTCCGCCTCCGTGCGGGCGGATCCGAAGATCGTGACCTTCATGCGACGGCGGAGCGGTTGGAAGACGCCGAAGGCTTCGGCCATCTCGGCCAGGGCGCTGTCGGCCACCTTGAGGTCGATCACCTCGGTTCCCCGCTCGAGCAGGGTGGCCACCGTGTCGAGCAGGGACCGGTAGAGACGTCGCTCGGCGGGGGTCCGGGCGGCAGCGACACGCTGCTCGAGCGTGGGCCCGCGCTCGGCTGCGGCGTGCGCGGGCGGGCCGTCGCCTGCCGCGTCGAGCTCCTCATGCTCGAACGGCGACCCCGTCATGTCAGTGGACGCCGGCGAGCACGGTGCCCTGGCCGTCGGGGTGGACGACCCGGCCGTAGAGGGTGGTGCGCTGGGCGAGCGTCCGCCCGAGGGGCGCGACCAGTGCCCGGAAGGCGTCGGCGTCCATCATCTGGCCGTGACTGGCCCCGGCCGCCCGCGAGATGTTCTCGTCGATGAGGGTCCCGCCGAGGTCGTTGACGCCGGCCCGCAGGAGCTGACGGGCCCCGGCCGCTCCGAGCTTCACCCAGCTGAGCTGGATGTTGTCGATGGCCCCGCGGTAGGCGATCCGGCCCACGGCGTGCATGAGCAGGGTCTCGCGGAACGTCGGCCCCCGACGGGACCGCCGTTGGATGTACAGGGGGGTGGCCATGTGGACGAAGGGGAGGGGGACGAACTCGGTGAACCCGCCGGTCTCGAGCTGGAGGGCCCGGGTGCGGACCAGGTGCCGGGCCCACGACCTCGGCTGCTCGACGGCACCGAACATGATCGTCACATTGGAGTTGAGTCCGACCGAGTGGGCGGTCCGGTGGGCCTCCAGCCACTCCTCGGTGTCGATCTTGTCGGGACACAGGACGGCGCGGACCTCGTCGTCCAGGATCTCGGCCGCCGTGCCCGGGATGGTGCGGAGTCCGGCGTCCCGCAGCAGCACGAGGTAGTCGGCCAGGGGCAGCGACGACCGCCGGGCGCCCTCGGTCACCTCGAGTGCGGTGAAGCCGTGGATGTGGATCGTGGGCGAGCCCTCGCGCACGGCCCGGATCACGTGGAGGTAGTAGTCACCGTCGAAGTCGGGGTGGATGCCGCCCTGCAGGCAGACCTCGGTGGCCCCCATGGCCTCGGCCTCGGCCACCCGGTCGGTGATCTCGCCGAGCTCGAGGAGGTAGGGCGCGCCCCGGAGGTTGAGCGAGAGCGGACCCTTGGAGAAGGCGCAGAACTTGCACTTGAACGTGCAGACGTTCGTGTAGTTGATGTTCCGGTTGGCGACGTAGGTGACCTCGTCGCCCACCACCTCGGAACGCAGCCGGTCGGCGACGGCCGCCACGGCACGCACCTCGGGACCCCGTGCCCCGAAGAGGGTGACGATCTCGTCCTCGCCGACGGTCTCGCCGGCGAGGACGCCGGCCAGCACCTCGGCCACGGCGCCGCCGGCCGGCACGAGTTCGGGCTCCGCGGTCCGGCCCGGTGCGCCGGGAGCGGTGGCGACGGACGGCGCCAGCAGGTCGGGGGGCGGGGACTCGCCACCCGATGCCCACGGGTGGTCGCGGCCGAGGCCCTCGGCGTCCGACGCGTCGAGGACGGGAAAGCGCAGCGCGCCGTCCAGCCAGGTGACCGGGTCGAGAGCGAACTCGGGGTAGACGGTGAGGCGGGGAGCCAGGGTGTACCCGGCCTCCTCCGTGGCGGCCCGCAGGATTCCGAGGGCCGGCCAGGCCCGCTCGGGGTTCACGTGGTCGGCGGTCACGGGGGACACCCCGCCCCAGTCGTCGATCCCGGCGGCCACCAGCGGTGCGAGGTCGTCGGACAGGTTGGGGGGCGCCTGCAGGTGGATGTCGGGCGGCAGGAGGAGGCGGGCCGCGGCGATGGTCCAGAGGAACTCGTCGGTCGGGCAGGGCGGGTGCCGGTGCATCGACGTACCCGCCTTGGGCAGGAAGTTCTGGACGATCACCTCCTGGACGTGACCGTGGCGGGCATGGGCGGCAGCGATGGCCTCCAGCGCGTCCAGCCGGTCCTCGCGGGACTCGCCGATCCCCACGAGCAGCCCGGTGGTGAAGGGGATGGCGAGCCGTCCGGCGTCCTCGAGGGTGGCGAGCCGCCGGGCCGGCACCTTGTCGGGCGCGGCACGGTGGGCGTCGAGGCCGGGGTTCAGCGACTCGAGCATCATCCCCTGGCTCGCCGACACGGCGCGGAGGGCGGCCAGCTCGTCGGGGCCGAGGGCCCCGGCGTTGGCGTGGGGCAGCAGGCCCGTCTCGGCCAGCACGGCGGCGCACGCGGCGACCAGGTACTCGACGGTCGAGGCGTACCCGTGGGCCGCCAGCCACTCCCGTGCGGCCGGGTAGCGGTCCTCGGGTCCCTCCCCCAGGGTGAACAGCGCCTCGTGGCACCCGGCGGCACGGCCGGCCCGGGCGACCTCCAGCACCTCCTCGATCGGGAGGTAGGGCGAGTCCAGACGGGCCGGCGCCTTGGCGAAGGTGCAGTAGCCGCACCGGTCGCGGCACAGCATGGTCAGGGGGATGAAGACCTTGGGCGAGAACGTGAGGCGCGTGCCCCAGGCCGCGTCGCGCACGCCGGCGGCACGGGCGAGCAGCTCCGGGAGCGGCGCGGCGAGCAGTTCGGACCGGGTGGCGACGGCGGTGCCGGACGGGGTGGTGGAGCCGGGGGAGGCGGGCATCGGGGTCACCTTACCGGAGGCACCCCGGCGGACAGCCGTGCGAGAGCGGCCGGAGGCCGGCGCCTCACCCGGCCCGGTCCGGCGTCACGTCGCCGAGTGCCGCCGCGTCCACCAGCCACAGCACGTCGGGCCCGGCCACCCGGGCGGCGGGAAGGTCCTCGCCGGCGGCGATGCGGGCGAGGGCGTCCCGCTTGGACGCCCCCGACACGGTGAACACCACCTGCCGTGCCCGGGAGATCGCCGCATAGGTGAGGGTCAGGCGGTCGTGCCGGTTCACCCCGTTCGGGTCCCGGTTGGCCACGACGAGGTGCGACGGGTCGGTGTCGTCGAGAGCGTCCGATCCGGGGAAGAGCGAGGCGGTGTGGCCGTCGGGTCCCAGCCCGAGGTGGACGAGGCCGAGATCGGGGAGCGGGGCGATCAGGGCCTGGTACGCCGCCGCGGCCTCGACCGGGGATCCGCCGAGGTACATCGGGTGGTCGCTGCGGACCGGTCCGACCGCGTCGAGCAGGGTGCCGACGACCATGCGGTGGTTGGAGTCGGGGTCGTCGGGCGGGACGCACCGCTCGTCGCCCAGGAAGACGTCCACGGCGGACCAGTCGACACCCCGTCGGGCGGCGAGCGCCTCGTAGCACTCGACCGCGGTACCGCCCCCGGACAGGAACAGCGTGCAGCCGCGGGGCGCGGCCGTGATCGCTCCGGCGGCCAGCGTGGCGAACGCTTCGGGGACCGAACCGACCAGGCGGACCGTCCCGTTCACGGCGTCACTGTGGGAGCGGGACCGGACCGCCGTCCCCCAGGTCGAGGTCGATCATCGGGTTGCGCCACTCGTCCCCCGACCGCTCGACCAGGAGGTCGGCCATGTGCGGACCCCAGGTGCCCGCCTCGTAGAAGTGGAGGGCACCGCCCGGCTCGGACCATGCCTCGAGGTAGGGGTCGACGATGCGCCAGGCCTGCTCCACCTCGTCGGAGCGGATGAACAGTGTGGCGTCGCCCACCATGGCGTCGTGGATGAGCCGTTCGTAACCGTCCGCCGCCTCGGCGCCGGAGAAGGCCTCGTCGTAGGAGAAGTCCATGGCCACCGACCGCAGGTGGAACTTCTCGCCGGGCACCTTGGCGCCGAATTCGAGGCTGATCCCCTCGTCGGGCTGGATCCGCAGGACGAGGGTGTTCGGGCGTAGGTCCCGGCTCGAGCGGTGGTCGAACAGGAGGAAGGGCACCTGACGGAAGGTCAGGGCGACCTCGGTGACGCGCCCGGGGAGCCGCTTGCCGGTGCGTACGTAGATGGGCACGCCGGCCCAGCGCCAGTTCTCGACCCTCAGGCGCAGGGCCAGGTAGGTCTCGGTCTGGCTGTCCGGGGCGACGTCCTCCTCCTGGCGGTAGCCGACCACGGGCTCGCCGGCGATGGCGCCCGCCGTGTACTGGCCGCGGACCGACTTGTCGACGGCCTCGTCCGGAGTGGGGATGTCGATCGCCTGCAGGAGTTTGACCTTCTCGTCGCGGATCCGGTCGGCGTCGGTGCTCGTGGGCGATTCCATCAACGTCAGCGACAGGACCTGCATGACGTGGTTCTGGACGATGTCGCGCAGGGCGCCGGCGGTTTCGTAGAAGCCGCCACGGTGCTCGACGCCGAGGCTCTCCGCCACGGTGACCTGGACCTGCTCGATGTACCGCCGGTTCCAGATCGGCTCGAAGATGGCGTTCGCGAACCGCAGGGCGAGGACGTTCTGGACGGTCTCCTTGCCCATGTAGTGGTCGATCCGGTAGATCTGGCTCTCGTCGAAGGCGGCGTGCATCTGGTCGTTGAGATCGAGCGCGCTCGCCAGGTCGTGGCCGAACGGCTTCTCCACGACCACCCGGGCGAAGTTCCCGCCGTCGCCCGGACCGCTGCAGCCGTGCTTGGCGAGCGCCTGGGCCACCAGCCCGAAGACGCTCGGGATGGTGGCCAGGTAGTACAGGCGGTTGCCGTCGGTGCCGTCGACCCGGTCGGCCTCGTCGAGGTGGGTCTTGAGCTGGTCGAAGGTGTCCGGGTGGTCGTACTCGCCGGTCACGTACTTGAACCGCTCGGTGAGCGCCCGCCACTTGGGCCCGCCGTCGGGGGTGGACTCGGTCACGTGGGCCCGGAAGTCGTCGTCGCTCCATTCGGTCCGGGCCACGCCGATGACGGTGAACCCGTCGTCGAGCACGCCCCGGTCGGCCAGCCGGGCCAGCGCGGGCAGGATCTTGCGCCCGGTCAGGTCGCCGGAGGCGCCGAAGATGACCATGGCCACCGGTGGCGCCTTGGACAGCACCGGCGGCAACGAGCGCTTCTTGCCCTTGGCCGCGCTGGGCGTGCCCGACCCGGGATCGCGCTCGGCGTCCATGGATGCGGCGATGCCTTCGGGGCTGGTGGTCACGAGGGGGTCCCCGTCTCGCCCGCCGCCGTGCCGTCTGCTGTGGTGAAGGCGTGGCCGCCGAACTGGTTCCGCAGGGCGGACACCAGGCGGAGCCCGAAGGCATCCGGCTTCTGCGAGGCGAAGCGGGCGAACAGGGCCGAGGAGATGACCGGCGCCGACACGCCGCGGTCGATCGCCTCCTCCACCGTCCACCGCCCTTCGCCGGAGTCGACGACGACGCCCTCGATCCGCTCGAACCCGGAGTCCGGGCGGAGCGCCCGCTCGGCCAGTTCGAGGAGCCACGAGCGCACGACCGACCCGTAGCGCCAGATGGCGGCGATCTCGTGGAGGTCGAGGTCGAATTCGGGGGCCTCGGACATGATCTCGAATCCTTCGGCGTAGGCCTGCATGAGGCCGTACTCGATGCCGTTGTGCACCATCTTGACGAAGTGCCCCGCACCGGGGGGCCCGACGTGCGCGTAGCCCCCCTCGGGGGCGAGGGCAAGGAAGGCCGGCTCGCAGACGGCCACGGCCTCCGGCGTCCCGCCCACCATCAGGCAGTAGCCCTCCTTCAGTCCCCAGATGCCCCCGGACGTGCCGGCGTCCACCAGGGCGATGCCCCGGGCGGCCAACTCGGCCACCAGGGGTGCCGTCTCCTTGTAGTTGGAGTTCCCGCCGTCGACGATCACGTCTCCGGCGGCGAACAGTCCGGCCAGCGTCGTGATCGTCGAGTTGGTGGCCGCGCCGGCCGGCACCATGACCCAGGCCGCACGGGGCGGCTCGAGTGCCGAGGCCAGCTCCTCCAGCGTGGCGACGGGTTGGGCGCCGAACGCCGCGGCGGCCGTACGGGCGGCCTCGTCGAGGTCGAAGGCGACCACCTCGTGCCCGTGCTCGATCAGCCGTTGGGCCATGTTGGCGCCCATCTTGCCGAGTCCGACCATTGCGATCTTCATGGGTGCTCCTCCGTGTCGGGCGGTTGCGGGTGGTCCTGTGGTGCGGGTGGTCCAGCGGCGGTGCGGACCCGGACGGTGCGGCCCGGGTGACCCCGGGTGACCCCGGGTGACCCCGGGTGATCGGGAAGGTCGGGACGGTCGGGACGGTCGGGACGGTCTCAGTGGGTGCCGAGCGCCTCCGCCTTGGTCGAGAGCGTCGCCATCAGGTCGTCGAACGAGGCGGCGAACGAGGCGACGCCTTCGGTCTCGAGGACGGCGGCCACGTCCTCCATGTCGATGCCGGCCGCGGCCAGGTGGTCGATGGTCCCCCGGGCGGCGTCCACGTCGGCGTCGACGGTCCGGGCCACGACGCCGTGGTCGAGGAAGTCGGCGACGGTACCGTCGGGCATGGTGTTGACCGTGTCCGGGCCGATCAGGGTGTCCACGTAGGCGAGGTCGGGGTAGGCCGGGTTCTTGGTGGAGGTGGAGGCCCACAGTGGGCGCTGCACCCGGGCCCCCCGTGCCGCCAGGGCCTCCCAGCGGGGACCCGAGAACCGGTCGGCGAACAGGGCATAGGCCAACTTCGCCTGGGACACCGCGGCACGGCCCCGCAGCTCCAGCAGCCCGGCGTCGGCCCCACCGCCGACGGCGGCCTCGATCCGCCCGTCGACCTCGGTGTCCACCCGGCTGATGAAGAAGGAGGCCACGCTGGCCACACCCGACAGGTCCTCGGTCCCCGACGCGGCCAGCGCCTCGAGCCCGGACAGGTAGGCCTCGATCACCTCGGCGTACCGGGCGATGGAGAAGATCAAGGTGACGTTGATGCTGCGCCCCTCGGCGATCATCTGATGGATCGACGGGACGCACTCGGGGGTGGCCGGGATCTTCACCAGCACGTTGGGCCGGTCGATCCGCTCGTGCAGGCCCCGCGCGGCGGCGGTCGTCCCCCCGGTGTCGTGGGCGAGGGACGGTGCGACTTCGACCGAGACGAAGCCGTCGGCGCCCCCCGACGCGTCGTAGACCGGCCGCAGCACCTCGAGGGCGCCCAGGATGTCCTCGACCACGAGGTCCCAGTAGGCGTCCTCGACCGGGGTGGTGGCGATCAGGGAGCGGAACTGTGCGTCGTAGGTGTCCTGCCCGCTGATCGCCTTGGCGAAGATGGTGGGGTTGGAGGTCACCCCCCGGATGCCCTGGTCGACGAGGGAGGCGAGGGTGCCGTCCCGGAGCCAGTCGCGGCGGAGGTTGTCGAGCCACGGGCTCTGGCCCTGGAGCTGGTGGAGGTCGTGAAGGGTGGTCATCGTCCGGTCCTCTCGAGGAGTGCGGTGGCCCGCGCGGCCACGGTGACGGGGTCGAAGCCGAACTCGCGGAGCACCACGTCGCCGGGGGCCGAGGCCCCGAAGTGGTCGATACCCAGTGAGTCGTCGGCGTACCGCTCCCACCCGAAGGTGCTCGCGGCCTCCACCGAGAGGACGGGCACCCCCGGCGGGAGTACCTCGTCGCGGTACCCGGCGTCCTGCTCGGCGAAGAGCTCCCAGGACGGCAGCGACACGACGCGCACCCGGGTGCCGGCCTCGGCCAGGAGGGCGGCGGCGTCGATGCACAGTGCCACTTCGCTCCCGGTGGCGAGCAGGACGACCTGGACGGTCCCGTCGGACGGTTCGGCGAGCACGTAGGCGCCCCGGGGAACCCCGGTGGCGGCCAGCGCGGCGGTCGCCTCGAGGACCGGGAGGTCCTGGCGCGTCAGGACGAGGGCGGTGGGCCCGTCCCGCTCGACGGCGATGCGCCAGGCCTGGGCCGTCTCGTTGGCGTCGGCCGGCCGGATGACCCGCAGGCCGGGCATGGCCCGCACGGCGGCCAGCTGCTCGATGGGCTGGTGGGTGGGGCCGTCCTGGCCGAGGCCCACCGAGTCGTGGGTCCACGAGTACACGACGTGGGCCTGGGACAGGGCGGCCACCCGGACGGCGCCCCGCATGTAGTCGGAGAATACGAAGAAGGTCCCGCCGACGGGGAGCGTGCCCCGGTGGCACGCCATACCCGTCAGGATCGCGCCCATGGCGTGCTCGCGGATGCCGTAGTGGACGAGGTCGCCGCCGGGATCGTCGGCCGACTGGGCGGTCGCCCCGGCCAGCGCCATCCCGGTGTTCCCGGTGAGGTCGGCGCTGCCCGGGATCAGTCCGGGGATCGAGTCGTGGGTGGCGTCCAGACACGCCTTGATCGCCTTGCGGGTCGCCATCGGGCCGTCGGACGGGGAGAAGACCGGGAGCCGGCGCTCCCATCCGGGAAGGCCGTGGCCGGCCAGGGCGGCGTCGTAGCGCGCCCGGTCGCCGTCCCAGGCCTCGCGGCGCGCGGACCACTCGGACCGCATGGCCTGCCCGCGGGGGATCGTCGACCGGTACATGGCCAGCACGTCGTCGGGAACCCAGAACGTCTGGTCGACAGGGAGGCCGAGGAGTTCCTTGGTCCGCGCCGCCTCCTCGTCGCCGAACGGGTCGCCGTGGGCCTTGGACGAATCGGTCAGGTCCGGCGCCGGATAGCCGATGTGGCTGCGCAGGATGATCAACGAGGGCCGGTCCTCGTCGGCCCGGGCGCGCAGGAGGGCGGACTCGAGGGTGTCGAGGTCGTTGGCCACCTCGCCGATGTCGTCCACGGCCCACCCGTAGGCGGCGAACCGCTCGGCGGGGTCGTCGTCCAGGGCGAGCTCGGTGGGGCCGTCGATGGTGATGTGGTTGTCGTCGTAGACGTATACCAGGCGACCGAGGCCGAGGTGGCCCGCGAGGGAGGCGGCCTCGTGCGAGATGCCCTCTTCCAGGCACCCGTCGCCGGCGACGACGAAGGTGTGGTGGTCGCAGAGCTCCGGGGAGAAGTGCGCGCGCAGCCAGCGCTCGGCGATCCCCATGCCGACGCCGTTGGCGAAGCCCTGCCCGAGCGGGCCGGTCGTGACCTCGACGCCGGCGGTGTGGTGGAGCTCGGGATGGCCCGGCGTTGCGCTGCCCCATTGGCGGAACCGGCGCAGGTCGTCGAGGGTCAGTCCGTAGCCCGTCAGGTGGAGCAGGGAGTAGAGGAGGATCGAGGCGTGTCCGTTGGACAGGACGAACCGGTCGCGGTCGGGCCAGTCGGGGTCCGACGGGTCATGGCGCAACACCCGGGTGAACAGCACGTGGGCCAGGGGGGCCAGCGCCATGGCCGTTCCCGGGTGTCCGGACCGTGCGGCGCGGGGTCCGTCGATGGCGAGCCCGCGGATGACGTCCACCCCCCGCTGCTCGAGTTCGCGGCTCGGGGAGGGTTCCAGTGGGGGAGGAGGGGGAGTGGGCATCGGGCCAAACCCTATCGGCCGGGCACCGCGATGCGGGACGTCGGGCGACCCGGTCCGCGCGATCGGAAGAGTGCGAGGGAGGCGGCGAAGCTGTGCACGAAATTGCCGCCCCCGACGGGGCCGAACTCGCCCGCGGCGAACATGCCGCCGAGCGGCACGGGTCCGAGCGCCCGGCCGACAGCGGCCGCGTCGTGGTCGGCCTCGTCGAAGAGGCGGGTGCCACGCCCGTTGCAGGTGAAGAGCAACGCGGCGTCGGCGTCGTGCCCGGTGAGGCACGCCGCCAGGTCGGACCCGGCCGTGCGTGCGTCCCGGACGGCGAACCGAACCGTGGCGCCGAGTGGCAGACGCCCCTCGAGGGCGAGGGCGCCCGAGGCCCGCTCGACGCCGACGAGCGGTCGGAAGAGGAGGTCCCCCGGCCCCGGGTCGAGCACCCGGGTGTCGACGCACCGGCCGAGGAGCAGGCCGTTGCCCTCGATCCCGGCGATGTCGGCCCGACCGAGGTGCTCGGCGATCTCGTCGACCATGCACTCCATGGCCGGCCGGCCGGCGATCTCGCGGACGAGGTTCCGCTCGACGCCGGTGACGGTCAGGAGCCGCCCGAAGGGGCGGCAGCCCTGGGACACCACGGGGACGACCTCGGTGGCCGGACCGAGGAGCGCGGCCACCGCACCGGTGGTGCGCACCCGGTCGCCCACGGCGAGCCGGGTGCCGCCCGGCCCGGACGCACCGGAGGCGAAGCCGCCCACGACGGGGAGCCCCGGGTGGACGCGGTCGAGGTGGTCGGCGAACCCGGCCATGGGGAAGGAGTAGGGGTCGGCCAGGACGAGCAGTGCCGACGGAGCGAAGCCGATGCCGTCGGGTAGGCCGTCGAACCGCCACTCGTCGTCGCCGAGGCGCGTGGCCGACAGTTCGAACGCAAGGAGCGGTCCCACCCGACCGGCCCACAGGCTCACGGCGGGGAGCTCCTCCACCTCGCACCCCTCGCCGACGACCGACTCGGCGGCACAGGCGAGCAGACCGAGCGGATGGAGCACGGCGTCGACGGCGGAGACGACGTCCTCCAGGGCGCCGGCGTGGGGACGGGTGACGGTCACCACCACCAGGTCGGGCCGCTCGCCCACCTGTTCGAGCACCGCCCCGAGCGCCTCCCCCAGCGCGTGGCTGGTCACCGGGTGCCGGGACAGCGCGCTGGCGAACTCCACCGGAGTCAGCCGCCCGACGGGGTGAACCGGATGTCGAGCGAGCGCAGGTAGGTGTGGAGGCCGGCGTCCTGGACGGGCAGCAGGTGGGCGGGTGCCCCCGACTCGTTGTGGTGGCTGTGCCAGACCCCGGGCGGCGTCACGAACGCCCCCGCGGGCTCCCAGTCCACCCGCTCCGGGTCGACGATCCTGCCCGTGCCGTCGACCTCGGAGCCGACGAGCGTGTAGCAGCCGGGTTCGCAGGAGACGATGAGATCGAGCGCGACGCTCTGGTGGCGGTGGGGTCGCTGGACCCGGTCGGCGGGCAGCACGCCGAGCATGGCCCACAGGGTGTGGGTGACGGTGAGCGTGCGGTCCTGGGCGGCGTTGCCCAGCAGGATGCTGACCCGGTTGCGCCGGTCGGCGTCGGGATGGCGCTCGACCTCGGCGAGCCGCTCCCGGGAGGTGGCGGCGTCGTAGCGGGTGGGGGCGAAGCGCGGCGCCGTCGGGGCGACGCCCAGGTAGTGGAGCAGGGGGGCGTCGGTGACCCGGTAGAGCAGCGCCCGCTCCGTGGCCGCCGCCGTGTGCTCGGTGGTGCACCCCGCGGGAAGGGTGACGACGTCGCCCCGGGCCCACGGGACGGTCCCGCACACCGGGGGGCCGTCGGGAGCCGCCCGTACGAACGTGCTCGACCCGCTCCCCTCCAGGCAGTAGTAGAGCTCGCTGGTGGCGTCGGGCGGAGTGGTCAGCGTGTCCCCCGGGTCGAGGACGGCGAAGGCGGCCAGGAGTGCCGGGCTCGTGGCCGGGTAGCCGACGCCGAGCGCCTCGGACAGGTCGAGCGGGACCAGGCGGCTGCCCGGGCCGTGGTGGAGGTGCGCCGGGAACCGCTCGAGGGGGACCCGGGGGATGCTCCCGGAACCGACCGGGTCGGCGGCCGCCGAGTACTCGTGGTAGCGGGCGTCGCCGGCCCAGTCCTCGGTGGCCTCGCCCACCAGGACGACCGGCCCCGGGGCGTCGTGCGCGTCGATGGCCATACCCCAGTATCGCCGCTCGGGGCCCCGACGCGACCACGCCCGGCCGTCCCGGGCCCGTGGCACCCGCCGGGGGCTATCGTCGCCCGGTGGCCGACACCCGGATCCAGGTTCCCCCGAACTGCGAGCTGACGCTCGGGATGACGTGCGTGGACAAGTCCGAACCCGGGCGGACGGCGTGGCGGATGCGGGCCGACGAGCGGTTCGCCAACCCGGCCGGCATCGTCCAGGGCGGGTTCCTGGGGGCGATGGCGGATTCGGCCATGGGCGCGGCGGCCATCACGTTCGCGGCGGGTGCCGGGCGCAGGGTGTTCGCCTCCAACGTCGAGATGAAGACGAGCTTCCTCGCGTCGGCACGCATCGGGACCGTGCTCGAGTGCACCGCCAGCATCGTGTCGGGCGGCAGCCGGGTGGCCTTCGCCGAGGCCGAGGTGGTCGACGACGGGGGACGGGTGGTGGCCCGGGCCAGCTCGACGTACCTGTTCACCGAGCGCAGGTGAGCGGTCCGGGCGGCTGCGCTGGCTAGAGTTGTGGCGTCCGGGCCCCGGGCCCGCCGTCGAGGTGGCGCCGACGGGGGAGCCCGGTGGTGGCACCGGCACCCGCCGGGCCGCGGCAGAGTACCCGAGGAGGAACGTGGCGCAACGCCGCAGTGACGGCAGGCGGGGGTTCGACGGTCTGCGCCAGGAGGCGCAAGAGACCGTCCGGCTGATCGTCGCCTACATCCGGCAGGAGACGCTCGACCCGGTCAAGGGCCTCGGTCGCTACGTCCTGTTCGGGGTGCTCGGATCCGTGGCCCTCTCCATCGGACTGGCCGTACTGGCCGTGGGCCTCCTGCGCCTGCTCCAGGGCGAGACCGGCAGCACCTTCACCGGCAACCTGTCCTGGATCCCCTATGTCCTCTGCACGGTCGTCGTCGTCCTGGTGGCGGTGTTCGCGGTGCGGGCGGTCGGGCGGGGCCAGGCGCCGAACGGCAATACCGACAAGGAGCAGGCATGAGCCCGGCCGACGAGAAGATCACCCGCGACCAGATCGAGGCCAAGTTCCGCGAGATGACCGGCGGGGTGACCGACGAGGTCGAGGGGGCCAAGTCCCAGGCGCTCGCCATCGGACTGGCCGTCGTCGTGGTGTCGGTCGCCGTGGTGTACCTGATCGGCCGCCGCCGCGGACGCCGCCGCTCGACCATCGTCGAAGTCCGGAGGATCTGAGCCGGTGGAGTCGATCCTCCGGTACTTCCAGGTCAAGGCCTTCGGCCGGGGCATGCGCGGCTACAACACGGCGTGGTTCGTGGTGGGCGCGGCCGTCTGGATGCTGCTCCGGGCCCGCAGGGGCGAGGACGTCGTGTACCGCACCCGGCTGAACCCCGGGGAGCGCCTGGTGATCCGGTCGGGCCCTCCCGGCTCGTCGTCGAGCTCGAACCCCTGAGCGCCGTGGACCCCGACGGGGGTGCGGACGGCGTGGACAGGAGCCTGCTGCAGGCCGGCGAGA
>DATLRE010000035.1:0-13460 GCA_035534835.1 Acidimicrobiales bacterium | reverse complement strand
CCGGCGCCGGCGGCCGGGTTCGGCCGGCCGCCTGGCCGCGTTCCTGGCGATCCTCCTGGCGGTGGTCCTCTCGGTCACCGCCTACGAGACGGAACGGGCGTTCGCCAACCAGTCGATCGCTTCGACGACGCGCGGCCTGGTCTCGGAGGTGGACAGTTTCAGCCGGGCCACGGCCGAGACGACCGCGGCGTCACTCCAGCCGGCCACCGTGGCCTACCTCCAGGGCCGGGTCCTGGTGCAGGGCGAGTCGCTCATGATCGGGCTCCGCTCGGGCGAACGCTTCGGCTCGGCGGGCTCGGCCCCACTGCTCGCCAGCCGCGAGGTGCGCTCCCTCCTCGCCCGGCCCCCGGTGTCCACGGCCACCCACCGGATGACACTCGGCGGAAACGACACGCTCCTGCTCGTCAGCCCGATCCACCAGAACGGCGCGACCGTGGGCACGCTCCTCGTGGCCTCGGACCTGTCGCAGCTGCACGCCGACCAGAACCGCGTGCTCGTCCTCGTGGCGGGGGAGGCTCTCGTCGCCCTGGTCGCCGCGGTCGCCGGTGCGTACCTGCTGCTGCGCCGACTGCTGCGCACGGTCGGCAGCATCACCGACACGGCCGCGTCCATCGAGAGCGGGGACCTGGACCGCCGCCTCGGCGACCAGGGGTCCGACGACGAGGTGGGCAAGTTGGCGGCGACCTTCGATTCGATGCTCGACCGGCTGCAGGCGGCCATGGTGGTCCAGCGCCGGCTGCTCTCCGACGTCTCCCACCAGTTGCGCACGCCGCTGACGGTGGCCCGGGGCCACCTCGAGGTCCTGGCCCGCCAGCCCCGCGCCGACATCACCGAGGTCCGCGAGTCGGTGTCCGTGGTGGTCGACGAGCTCGATCACATGCGCGCCCTGGTCGAGCGCCTGCTGTTGCTCGGCAGGGCCCTCGAGCCCGACTTCCTGCAGGTGGAGCACCTCGACCTGCGCACGTTCCTGTCGGACCTGACCGACTCCGCACGGGTGCTCGCGCCCCGCCGCTGGTCGCTCGCGCCGGTGCCGGACGTCGTGCTCGAGGTCGACGTGGCCAAGCTTCGGGGTGCACTGCTCAACCTGGTCGACAACGCCGTCGGTGCCACGGGGCCCGACGACTCGATCGAGGTACGGGCCACCCGCTCGCCGCTCGACGGGTCCCTCGTCCTGTCCGTCGAGGACTCGGGACCCGGGATCCCCGACGACCAGCTGTCGACGGTGCTGTCCCGGTTCGGCCGCATGGGCAGCGCCGACCGCGAGGGCAGCGGTCTGGGGCTGGCCATCGTGACGGCCGTCGCCGAGGCCCACGGCGGGACGTTCTCGTTGGGTCGGTCGGCCCTCGGCGGCTGCCGGGCGGCCATCACGCTCCCCGCCTCACGGGTGACGGTGGGGGCGGACCGGTCGCCGGTGGGGGTCTGATGCACGTCCTGATCGTGGAGGACGACCGAGGGATCACCTCGTTCCTCGAGAAGGGCCTGCGGGCCGAGGGCTACGCCATCACGGTGGCCGGCACTCCGGACGACGCACGGCTCGCCGTCGAGACGGCCGACCCCCCGGCCGACCTCGTACTGCTCGACCTCGGGCTGCCCGGCGGCGAGGGTGCCGAGGTGCTCACCTGGATGCGCCGGCGGGGCCTCGCCACCCCGGTCATCATCCTGACGGCCCGGGCCGAGGTGGAGCAGAAGGTCCAGGGGCTCAATGCCGGTGCCAACGACTACGTGACCAAGCCCTTCTCCTTCGACGAGCTGCTGGCCCGGGTGCGGGCCGCCCTGCGCACCGCCGAGCAGCCGAGCTCGTCCGAGCTCGTCGTCCGCGACCTGCGGCTGGACCTGCTGACCAAGGTGGCGTGGCGCGCCGGCCAGCGCATCGAGCTCGCCCCCCGCGAGTGGGCACTGCTGGAGCTGTTCATGCGTCATCCCCACCAGGTGCTGTCCCGAGCCCAGATCCTCTCGAACGTCTGGGACCAGACGTTCGAGACGGGCAGCAACGTCGTCGACGTCTACGTGGGCTACCTCCGCCGCAAGTTGAACAAGCCGGGCCTCGACCCGCTGCTCGTCACCGTGCGCGGCGCCGGCTACCGGTTCGCCGACGACGTGCCGGGCGCCGTCCCCGCCGGCTCCGGCGACCGCGCCGGACCCACGGGCGACTGATCCCCGGCCCGTCCGCCCGTTCCCGGACTCAGCGCGCCGTGATGTACTCCATGAGCTCGTTGCGGTCCTTCTCGAGTTCGCCGATGCGGCTCTTGACCACGTCGCCGATGCTGATGATGCCGCACAGGAGCCCGTCGCGGACGACCGGCACGTGCCGGATCCGCTCCTCGGTCATGAGATTCATGATCGAGTCCACGGTGTGCTCCGGCGAGCACCGGTGCACCGACGACGACATCACCGTGGAGACCGGCTGCGACAGGACGTCGGCGCGGAGTTCGCTCAGGCAGCGGACCACGTCGCGCTCGGACACGATGCCCTCGATGGTCCCGTCGCCGGGGGAGACCACGAGGGCGCCCACCCGGTGCCGGACCAGCTCGGCGACCGCCATGCCGACCGTCGCCGCCCGGGGGACGGTGGCGACCTCGGCACCCTTCGCCTCGAGAATCGCAGAAACCAGCATGTCTCCCCCTTCCGGAGCGGCGCGTGGGCGCCGCTCCCGGGCGGACCCGGACGGGGCCACGGGGCAATCTTCGCGCCGGCAGGGCGAAAAGGGAACACCCGTCGGGGGTGGGGGTTGCCCGATCAGGCGTTCACCTCGGCCTGGAGGCGATCGGTGGCCTCGATGAACTCCTCGACCATGGAGAACACGACGTCCTTGGCCTTGCGCACCGTCGTGGCACGCCCGATGACCTGGCCGCACGGATTGAAGTTCACGTCGCGGGCCTGCTCGGGGTAGCGGTGGCCCCGCGACACGGCCTCGATGGCCACCATCATCTGGAGCGGCATCGGCAGGGGGTCGGGGGTGTCCTCGGCCTCCCACGCGTCGGTCCAGTCGTTGCGGAGCATGCGGCAGGGCTTGCCGGTGAACGAACGGGACCGGATCGTGTCGCGACTGGATGCGGCGAGGTAGCTCTCCATCTGCTTGGGCGGGATGTCGGCCTCCTCCACGGTGAGCCACAGCGTCCCGGACCACACGCCCTGGGCCCCGAGCGCCAGCGCCGCGGCCATCTGGCGCCCGCTGCCGACGCCGCCGGCGGCGAGCACCGGGATGGGGGACACGGCGTCGATGACCTCCGGCCACAGCACGATGCTCCCCACGTCGCCGGTGTGGCCGCCGCCCTCGGACCCCTGGCAGATGATGAAGTCGAGCCCGGCCGCCTTGTGGTTGAGCGCATGCTTGACGGAACCGGCCAGGGCCCCGATCATCAGGCCGGCACCCTGCACCTTCTCGACGACGTCTTCGGGCGGCGTCCCGAGTGCGTTGGCGATGAGCTTGACGTTCGGGTGCCGGAGCGCCACGTCGATCAGGCCGGCGGCGTGGGCGGCGGTCCAGCCGATCATGCCGTTGGAGGTGCGCTCGTCCTCGGGGATCTCCGGCACGCCGTGGTCGGCCAGGATCTTGAGGGCGAACTCCTTGTGCTGGGCGGGCACCAGCCCTCGGATCTGGGCCTCGAGCTTGTCGGGGTCCATCTCCTCCATGCCCTCGTACTTGGCCGGGATCACGATGTCGACGCCGTACGGCTTGTCGCCCACGTGCTCGTCGATCCAGGTCAGCTCCACCTCGAGCTGCTCGGGGGTGAAGGCGATGGCGCCCAGCACGCCGATGCCTCCGGCATTGGTGACGGCGGCGACGACGTCGCGGCAGTGGGTGAAGGCGAAGATGGGGAACTCGATGCCGAGCCGGTCACAGATCTCGGTGTGCATGGTGAAGCTCCTAGTGGGTCGGTATGCGGTCGGGACGGTCGGTCGTGGGTCGTGTCGTGGGTCGTGTCACGGGTGATGCGGTGGGTCGTGTCGCGGGTGATGTGGTGTCGGGCGATGTCCCGGCGGCGGCGGGATCCACCCCGGCGACATCCGGGGACGGAAGGCCGAACAGCGCCGCCAGCCCCCGGAGGGCGAGGTCGTCGGGAACCGTGGCGGGATCGAGCCGCTTCTGCATGGCGAGCCCGGTCAGGAGGGCCTTGACCAGGACGGCCAGCTCGTCGGGAGCGGCCACCGGTGCCGCGTCGACGGCCGACGTCCAGCCGTCGATACGGGTGGCACTGTAGCGGAGGGCCTCGGCATTGCGGACCCGGACGACGTCGGCGATCTCGGGGTCGCGGACGGCGCGCAGCCACAGCTCCTGCTCGAGCACGGGCCAGCGGGACGACTCCCGGTCGGAGGTGTCGGACACGTTGGCCCAGACCGCGCCGAGCTGGCCGGCGGGGGAGTCGGACACGGCCACCTCGGCCAGCAGCACGGTGAGCACCGAGTCCTTCCACGCGTCGAGGAGGGCGAGGAGCAGGCCCTGTTTGGAGCCGAAGTGGGCGTAGACCGCACCGGAGGTGCGCCCGGCGGCCTCGGCGACGGCGTCCACGGACACGGCGTCGATGCCCTGGTCGGCGAAGAGCTCGGCCGCGGCGGCGAGCAGGCGGGTCCGGGTCTCGGCCTTGCGTTCCCCCTGCGTCCTGGCCATGCGTTCCGTCCGTCCCCGTCGGCACCCGTCGGCGCCGGTCGGCACCCTGCGAGCAACCTACTTATATCGGAAGCGTTATGCAACCTGTCGGGCGACGCGGTCCCCTCGGGGACCCGGGGCCATCGTGCATCCGGCCGTGCCGGACGCGTCCGGCACCCGGACCGCCGCCCGGATCCGCCGCCGCCCGGATCCGCCGCCGCCCGGATCCGCCGCGCCCGTCCGGACGCACGGGTCACGCGGCCCCTACAGTGGACCTGTCCCACGAACCACCGATCCTCAAGGGAGCACCATGGCCACGCACGAGACCGCCCGCGACTCGCTCTACATCGACGGGGCCTGGGTGCCCTCCGTCGGATCCGGCACCATCGAGGTCATCGACTCCACCACCGAGGACGTCCTGGGCACCGTGCCCGAGGGGACGCCCGAGGACGTCGACCGGGCCGTGGCCGCGGCCAAGGCGGCCTTTCCGGCCTGGTCGGCCCTGTCCGTCGGCGAGCGCACGGCCTACCTGAGCAAGGTGGCCGAGGCCCTGGGCGCGCAGATGGACTCGCTCGCCGACCTCATCACCCACGAGGTGGGCATGCCGAAGGTGCTCTCCCAACTCGTACAGGTCGGCCTGCCGCTCAATTCCTTCGCCTCCGCCGCGCAGGTGGCCGCCGACTTCACGTGGGAGCAGGAGGTGGGCAACTCGCTCGTCGTCCGCGAGCCCATCGGCGTGGTCGGATGCATCACCCCTTGGAACTACCCGCTCCACCAGATCGCGGCCAAGGTCGCCCCGGCGCTCGCCGCGGGCTGCACCGTGGTGGTGAAGCCCAGCGAGGTCGCCCCGCTCAACGCCTTCGTGCTGGCCGACATCATGGCCGAGGTCGGGCTGCCGGCCGGTGTCTTCAACCTGGTGACCGGCTTCGGGCCCGTCGTCGGCGAGGCCATCGCCGCCCACAAGGACGTCGACATGGTCTCCTTCACCGGATCGACCCGGGCCGGCAAGCGGGTCACCGAGGTCGCCGCCGGCACGGTCAAGCGGGTGGCCCTCGAACTCGGCGGCAAGTCCGCCAACGTGATCCTGCCCGATGCCGACCTGGCGACGGCGGTCCCCGACGGCGTGGGGAAGTGCTACCTCAACTCGGGTCAGACCTGCAGCGCCCTGACCCGGATGCTGGTACCCCGCGACAGGCTGGCCGAGGCCGAGGAGCTGGCCCGGGCGGCAGCCGAGTCCTTCACGCCGGGCGACCCGTTCGACCCGTCGACCCGCCTCGGCCCCCTGGTGTCGTCGGCCCAGCGTGACCGGGTGCGCATGTACATCGACAAGGGCCTGGGTGAAGGCGCCACGCTGGTGACCGGCGGCGTCGAGACACCGGACGGGCTCGAGTCCGGCTACTTCGTGGCCCCGACCGTCTTCTCGAACGTGACCCGCGACATGACGATCGCCCGCGAGGAGATCTTCGGCCCGGTGCTGGTGCTCATGCCCTACGACTCGGAGGACGAAGCGGTCGAGATCGCCAACGACACCGACTACGGGCTGGCCGGCGGCGTGTGGTCGGGCGATCCCGAGCACGCCAAGGCGGTCGCCCGCAGGCTCCGGACCGGCCAGGTCGAGGTGAACGGCGGCTCGTTCAACCCGATGGCGCCCTTCGGCGGCTACAAGCAGTCGGGCAACGGCCGCGAGTTCGGGTCCTTCGGCCTCGAGGAGTTCCTCGAGGTGAAGGCCATGCAGCTCTAGCGGGGGCGCACGGGCCTTCGGGCCGGCCGAGTCCTCACAGGCCGAGCTGGTCCTCGGCCAGGCCGAGGTAGATGCGCGCCGCGTCGGTGTAGGTCTTCTCGCCGATGAAGACGTGCTGGGTACCCGTGTACAGGTCCCGGAACGCCCGCTCGAGCCGTGAGCCCTCCCGGATGGCGGAGGTGCCGGCGGCCAGGTGGGCCCACTGGACGATCTCCCGGCTCGCCTCGGTGGCGTAGGTGGCGGCCACGCGCAGGTCGGCGCGCATGGTCGGTGTGAGGTCGTCGCCGTCGGACACGGACCGCTCGACCCCGGCGAACGCGTCGAGGACGAGGAGGCGGGCCGCCCGCCACATGGCGGTGTGGTGGGCGAGGCCGCGCTGGAACGAGGCCCGGTTGGCGAGGGCGCCGTCGTCCCCCATGCGCACCTTGGTCATGGCCAGGTCGCCGACGTCGTCCAGCATGCTCTTGGCCACGCCGAGCGCCCACGACGCGTGCCCGGCGGCCGTGATCGGCATCAGGCCCATGCGGAACGCGGCCGAGCGCCCACGCTCGGGGGTCCGGGTGAAGAGCTCGAAGGTCCGAGACGCGGGCACGAAGACATCGGTGACCTCGTAGTCGTAGCTGCCCGTGCCCTTGAGTCCCTGGACGTGCCAGCCGTCGGTGAACCGGATGTCGTCGCGCGGGATCACGGCCACCAGCAGCGGGGGGATCCCGTCGTCGCCCACCACCACCTCGCCGTCGACCGTGGGCATGAAGCCGGCGGCCACGTACTCGGCGTGGCCGGTGCCCGAGCCGAAGTTCCACGACCCGGTGATCCGGTAGCCGCCCTCGACGGTGGCGCCGGTTCCGTTCGGGAAGAACTGCCCCCCGACGGTGACGCGGTTGTCGTGGTCGGTGAACACCTCGGTGAAGCCGTCGGCCGGCAGGTAGGCGGCACAGGCGGCGGCCGAGGGCAGGTTGGCGATGCCGATCCATCCCAGCGAGCCGTCCTGCCATGCCAACTCGATCCACGTGTCGATCATCTCGGCGAAGGTGGGCTCCGACCCGCCGGCCTCGACCGGATTGAAGCGCTGCAGGAGGCCGCTGTCCCACAGGGCCGCGACCGTGCGTGCCGTCAGCGTCCGACCGCGTTCGGACGCGCCCGCCTCCTCGGCGGTCAGCTCGCGCAGCGAGCGGGCGGCGGCGGGACCGTCCCGTGACTCGGACGTCACATCAGCCCGATCTGCTCGAGCAGGCCCACGCGCAGTCCGGCGGTGAAGCCACCGTCGACCACGAGGGCGTGCCCGGTGACGAACGAGGCATCGTCGGAGGCGAGGAAGGCGGCGGCGGCGGCGATCTCCTCGGGACGCCCGAAGCGCCCGAGCAGATGCTCGTCGCGCATGCGGTCGCGGTAGAGCTCGAGCCCGTCCGAGTCGATCACGTCGCGCAGGAGCGGTGTGTCGATGCCGCCGGGGCAGATGCAGTTGACCCGGATGCCGCGGCGGCCGTAGTCGATGGCCATCGACTTGGTGAGCATGACCACACCGCCCTTCGACGCGTTGTAGGCGCTGCCCCCCTCGGTCCCCTCGATGCCCTCGATGCTGGCGATGTTGACGATGGATCCGCTGCCCTGGGCGAGCATGTGGATCGAGGCGTACTTGTCGACCAGGAAGGTGCCCTTCAGGTTGACATCGACCACCCGGTCCCACTCGTCGCCGTCGAGGAGGTGGACGGGGCCGCCGCCGGCCACGCCGGCGCAGTGGACCACCGAGTCGAGTCGGCCGTGGCGGGCGACGACGTCGGCGAAGGCGTCGCGGACGGCGGGCTCGTCGCGCACGTCGAGGACGTGGTCCACTCCCTCCGTCACGTCCATGGTGACCACCGCGGCGCCCTCCGCGGCCAGCCGGACGGCGGTTGCCGCGCCGATGCCCGACGCGCCCCCCGTCACCACGGCGACGGTGTCGTCCAGTCGTCCCATCGGTCCTCCCCCTAGCGGTCCGTACCGGGCGTCGTCGCCCGGAATCGGTCGCCCGAACCTACGGGGGTCGGTCCCGCCGGTCAAGGCAGCGCGCCGGTGGGCGCCGGCGCCGAGCGGCGCGCCGTTCCGGTGTGCGAGCCGGTGGTCAGGTGAACGACACGTCGGCGTCGTCCCAGTAGGCGTGGGCCGACGCGAACCGACCGTCGTCGGACGCCTCGAAGACCTCGATGCCGCGGATCCGCATCGTCCCCCCGCCCAGTCGGACGGAGATCGAGAAGTCGATGGCGACCGTGGAGGCGCAGGTGTGGACGTCATCGGCGGAGAACGTCCAGGACTCGCTGGCCGCGATTCCGTCGCCAAAGAACGAGGCGATCGCCGCCCGCCCGATGTTGGGCGGCGCCGACGCCGGGTCGGCCTGGACGGCGTCCTCGGTGAACAGTCCGGCGATGGCGTCCGGGTTCCGCCCGTTGACGGCGGTCACGTAGCGGTCGACGGCCAGGCGCAGTTCTTCGTGGGTGGGCACGATGCCTCCGGTCGGATTCGGGCGGACGGTCGGGGAGGGGTGCGCGCTCAGGCACCCATGGCGTGGACGCCGCCGTCGACGTGGAGGATCTCCCCGGTGGTCATGGGCAGCAGGTCGGACAGCAGGGCCAGGCACGCCCGGGCCACCACGTCGGTGTCGAGGACGTCCCACCCCAGAGGGGCGCGGTCCGCCCAGGTGTCTTCGAAGGCTGCGAATCCGGGGATCGACTTGGCCGCCATGGTCTTGACGGGACCGGCGGCCACCAGGTTCACCCGGACCCGGTCGGCGCCCAGGTCCCGGGCCAGGTAGCGGGCGAGCGACTCGAGGGCGGCCTTCGATACGCCCATCCAGTCGTAGACGGGCCAGGCCACCGTGGCGTCGAAGTCGAGACCGACCACCGAGGCGCCGGGCCGTCCGTCGGACCCGGCAGCCACCAGCATCGGCCGGAACGCCTCGACCAGGGCCTTGAGGGAGTAGGCCGAGACGTGGAGCGCGACCTGGACCTGCTCCCAGTCGGCGCGGAAGATGTCCCCGCCGAGGCACTCGGGCGGGGCGTAGCCGATGGCGTGCACCAGACCGTCGAGCCGGTCCCACCGTTGGCCGAGGGACGCCGCGGCGTCGGCCAACTGCGGGGGCTCGGTGACGTCGATCTCGAGGACCTCGGCCTCCACCGGCAGCTTGCGGGCCGTGCGCCGGGTGAGCGAGAGACCCCGCCCGGCGCCGCTGAGCACGACCTCCGCGCCCTCCTGCTGCGCCGTTCGGGCCACGGCGAAGGCGAGCGACGCGTCGGTCAACACGCCGGTGACGAGGATGCGCTTGCCGTCGAGGAGTCCCATGCGCCGACAGGGTACTGCCGGGACCCGCCCGGGACGTCGACCCGTGGCGCCCGACCGGGGCCGGCCGGCAGCGGACGTGTCGGGTCCGCGAGGCCGTGCGCGTAGGGTAGCGGCAATGCGAATCGGAATCCTTGGGGGAACGGGCCCGGCAGGGCGGGGCCTGGCCGTGCGGCTGGCGGCGGCGGGCGACGATGTCGTCCTGGGGTCGCGCGACGCCGATCGGGCCGTCGGCGTGGCCGCCGGGCTGGTCGGCGCGTGGCCCGACCGCGCCCTCGCCGTGACCGGTGCCTCGAACGAGGAGTGCGCCGACGCGGACCTGGTGGTCATGGCGACCCCCTGGGACGGAGCCGTGGCCACGGTCCGGCCGCTGGCCGGCGCACTGGCCGGCAAGGTCGTGGTCTCGATGGCGAACGCCCTGGTCAAGGAAGGTCGGGAGTTCCTGGCCCTGATGCCGCCCCGCGGGTCGGTGGCGGCCACACTCCAGGCGGTGCTCCCGAGGTCGCTGGTGTCGGCGTCGTTCCACCACCTGCCCGCCTCGCAGATGGAGAAGCTGGACGCGGCCATGTCGGCGGACGTCCTGGTGTGCTCGGACCACCCCGAGGCGAGTGAGGCGACGGTGGCGCTGGTCGACCGCATCGACGGGCTCCGGGGGATCGACGCCGGGAGCCTGTCCCAGGCGGCGGCGATCGAGGCGTTCACGGCGGTGCTCATCACGGTGAACATCCGCCACAAGGTCCACGCCGCGGTGCAGTTGGCCGGGTTCCCCGAGGCGTGAGCGCCCGAGCAGTCGTCGCGTGATCCACCTCTACGACACCGCCCGCCGGGAGGTCGTCCCGTTCGAGCCGGACGAGCTCGTGACCCTCTACTCGTGCGGGATCACCCCGTACGACTCGGCCCACCTGGGCCACGCGCAGGTGTACCTCACCTTCGACATCCTCCAACGTCGCCTGCGCGACCTCGGCCACGAGACGCGGTGCGTCCGCAACGTCACCGACGTCGACGACGACATCCTGCGCAAGGCCCGGGAGCTCGGGGTCCACTACCTCGACCTGGCCGCCGAGGAGATCGCCCGGTTCGACCGGGACATGGACGCCCTCGGCCTCATCCCCGCCTGGTCCGAGCCCCGGGCGACGTCGGCCATCGCCGAGATCCTCACCCTCGTCGGAGCGGTGCTCGACTCGGGGAACGCCTACCAGTCCGGCGGCGGCGTCTACTTCGACGTCACGACGTTCCCCCACTTCGGCGAACTCAGCCACTACGACAGCGCCACCATGCTGGCACTGGCCGCCGACCACGGCGGGAACCCGGGCGACCCGAACAAGCGGCACCCGCTCGATTTCGTGCTGTGGCAGCCGTCACTCCCAGACGAGCCGTCGTGGGAGTCGCGCTGGGGCCCGGGCCGGCCGGGATGGCACATCGAGTGCTCGGCGCTCGTGCTCCGCGAGCTGGGCGAGACGATCGACGTCCAC
Source organism: Acidimicrobiales bacterium (assembly GCA_035534835.1). Taxonomy (GTDB): domain Bacteria; phylum Actinomycetota; class Acidimicrobiia; order Acidimicrobiales; family RAAP-2; genus Bog-756. The sequence continues at coordinate 2,347 of DATLRE010000035.1, read as the reverse complement.
GGCGGCGGCCGCGACCTGGTCTTCCCCCACCACGAGTGCGAGACGGCGCAGTCCGAGGCGGTCACCGGGGTCCCGTTCGTACGGCACTGGCTCCACGTCGGGCTCGTCGGCCTCGAGGGCACCAAGATGTCGAAGTCGTTGGGCAATCTCGTCTTCGTCGGGGACCTGCTGAAGGAGTGGGAGCCCGCCGTGGTCCGACTCGCCCTGCTGTCGCACCACTACCGCCACGACTGGGAGTGGACCGACCGGGACCTGGTCGAGGCCGACGCGCGGCTGGCGGCGTGGCGCGCCGCGGCTGGCCCGGCAGCCCCGGTGACCCGGGCGACCCCGGGGGATCCGGGGGCCGATGCGCTCGGCTCGGACGAGGACGGGCTGTGGCGTGTGCGGGCGTTCCTCGATGACGACCTCGACACGCCGGGTGCCCTGGCCGCCCTCGACGACGAGGCCTCCCTGGGTCGCTCCGTCGTCCGGGGGGCGGCACTCCTGGGCGTTACCCTGTAGCTGACCCGCGCCGTCCGGGGCCCGTGACCGGATGCGATCCGCCGGCGGGTCCGGCGGTCGGACCCGTTCCACCCGTCACGAGCCGCACCACCGAGCACCGCGTCAACGAAAGGCACCATCCATGGCAGGCGTCACCGTCCGACTCCCCGACGGAAGCACCAAGGAGTTCGAGCCGGGCACCACGGCCCTCGAGTTCGCCGAGTCGATCGGACCGCGGTTGGCCAAGGCGGCCGTGGCCGCAACCTTCGACGGCATCCCGGTGGACCTGTCGCGCACCCTTCCCGACGGCGCCGAGGTGACCGTCGTGACCGCCACCACGCCGCTCGGCCGAGAGGTACTGCGCCACTCGACCGCCCACGTACTGGCCCAGGCCGTCCTGCGGTTGTGGCCCGGCGCCCATTTCGCCATCGGGCCGGTCATCGAGGACGGCTTCTACTACGACTTCGAACTGCCGGGCGGGGCCCACTTCACCGACGACGACCTCGAGCGGATCGACGCCGAGATGCGGGCCGTCATGGCCGAGGGCCAGCCGTTCGTCCGGCACGAGCACACCATCGAGGAGGGCCTCGAGCTCTTCGGCGACCAGCCGTTCAAACGCGAGATCATCGAGGCGGTCGGGGTCGGCCAGGACGAGGTCGACGCCGCGACCGAGGGGGTCGCCGAGCACGGGGTCTCGACCTACTGGAACTCGCCGGCCTTCACCGACCTGTGCCGCGGGCCCCACGTCCCCTCGACGTCCAAGCTCGGGCACTTCGCGCTCATGCGGGTGGCCGGGGCCTACTGGCGGGGCGACGAGAAGCGCCAGCAGCTGCAGCGAATCTACGGCACGGCCTGGGAGTCCGAGGAGGCGCTGGCCGGACACCTGCACCGCCTGGCCGAGGCCGAGAAGCGCGATCACCGCAAGCTCGGGGTCGAACTCGACCTGTTCAGCTTCCCGCACGAGCTGGGCGGCGGGCTCGCCGTGTGGCACCCGAAGGGCGGCATCGTCCGCAAGCTGATGGAGGACTACAGCCGGGAGCGCCACGCCTCCGGCGGGTACGAGTTCGTGGTCACGCCGCATCTGGCCAACGCCCACCTGTTCGAGACGTCCGGCCACCTCGGCTTCTACAAGGACGGGATGTACCCGCCCATGGAGATGGACAACGGGACCTACTACCCGAAGCCCATGAACTGCCCGATGCACTGCCTGATCTACGCCAGCCGCCAGCGCAGCTACCGCGAGCTGCCACTCCGCCTGTTCGAGCTCGGCACCGTCTACCGCTACGAGCGGGCCGGCACCCTCCACGGCTTGATGCGGATCCGGGGCTTCACCCAGGACGACAGCCACATCTACTGCACCGAGGACCAGCTCCAGGAAGAGATCGGCTCACTGCTCGGCTTCGTCATGAGCGTGCTGACCGCGTTCGGGTTCACCGAGTTCACCGCCAACCTCTCGACCAAGGACCCGGAGAAGTACGTCGGCAGCGACGAGATCTGGGAGCAGGCCACCGAGGCACTGCGGCTCGCGCTCGACCGCAGCGGACTTCCCTACGAGGTGAAGGAAGGTGACGCCGCCTTCTACGGTCCGAAGATCGACATCGACGTCCGGGACGCCATCGGCCGGACGTGGCAGCTCAGCACCATCCAGTGCGACTTCAACCATCCGGAACGGTTCGGGCTCGAGTACGTAGGGGCCGACAACGCCCGGCACCGACCGATCATGCTCCACCGGGCGCTGTTCGGGTCCATCGAGCGGTTCTTCGCCATCCTGGTCGAGCACTACGCCGGCGCGTTGCCGACGTGGCTCTCGCCCGAGCAGGTCCGGGTGCTCGGCGTGCGCGACGACCACCAGGGGTATGCCGAGGGC
>DATLRE010000034.1:0-3547 GCA_035534835.1 Acidimicrobiales bacterium | reverse complement strand
CGACCGGGGCCACACCCGTTCGGTCCCCCACAGCCCGATGGGGACGACCGGGGCGCCGGTGGCGGCCGCCAGCCGGGCCGCACCCGTCTTGCCGGACAGCACCGGGTCGAAGAAGGCCGCGCCCCGGGGGATGGTGCCCTGGGGCAAGATGATGACGACCTCACCGGCCCGCAGCGCGGCCGTGGCCCGCTCCATCGACGCACCCGGTGCCGTGTCGCGGTCGACAGGGATCCCCCCGAGCGCCCGGGCCAGGTGCCCGACCACCGGCGCGTCGAAGAGCTCCTGCTTGCCGAGGAACCGGACCGGCCGGTGGATCCTCGCGGCCACCAGCGCCAGGGCGGCCACGTCGAAGTAACTGCGGTGGTTCGACACCAGGATCACCGGACCGGTCGACGGGATGTGCTCGACCCCGTCGACGGTGAACCGGGCGTAGGGAAACGACTCCGGTCGCACGAAGGGCCGCAGCAGGTGGTACGGCTCGAGTCCGATGACGCTCGGGACCCCCGGCGGCCGGTCCCAGTACTCGAGGGGCCACCGACGGGCGATGGCCACAGCGACCAGCCGTGGATCGGCGTTCAGTGGATGGGGGTGGCCCACCGCGCAGAGCACGGGGACGTCGTACACGCTGTCGGAGTAGGCATGGCAGTCGGCCAGGTCGACGGCGTTGGAGGACGCCCACTCCTCGACCTTGTCCCGCTTGCCCCGGCCCCAGGCGAACCGACCGACGAGGCGCCCGGTGTAGGTGCCGTCCACCTCCTCGTAACGGGTGGCGATCACGTCGTCGAAATCGAGCGCCCGGGCCAACGGGAGCACCAGGTCGAGCGGCGACGTCGTGGCCAGCACCACGAGGCGGCCCTCGGCCCGGTGGGCGCCGAGCGCCTCGAGCGCCCACGGCTGGACCAGGTCGATCAGGGAGTCGACGGCCGACTCGCCGGCCCGCCGTACCGCCTCGGCCGAGCGGCCCTTCATCAGCCGGGCTGCGGCCCGGGCCAGGCTCATGAAGGCCGCCGTCTCCCCGAACGTGTTGTAGAAGCCGTAGAGGAGGCGCTCACCGGGAAGCGACCGCCCGGCAGGCAGAACGCCCTCGGCCACCATGGCGGCCTGCAGGATCGGTCCGCTGGCCGAACGGATCAGGGTGCGGTCCAGGTCGACGAAGACGGCACCGGTGGCGTCGGTCATCCCCTCAACCTACCGCCGCCCGTCGCGACCCGGTAGTGCCCCGCGGCCGGCCACGAAGCCGGACCCCCACCCGTGGGGACGACCTGTTCCGGGCCGGAGGACGACCTGTTCAGGGACGAGAACTCCGGATCCGCCCCCGGACGCGGCAAAGGGACCACCGGGGGGGAGAGGTGGTCCCTTCGCACTGACGCAACAAGGAAAGGAGGGGGATTCCTATGTCCTGTGGTTGCAGGAGTCAATGTATAACAGCCGCGAGCAATCAGTCAACCAGTTTGTCTAGATACCTGATATCGTTCGATGCGATGGAACTCCGACACCTGCAGGCACTGACCGCCATCAGCGACCACGGGACCTTCTCCGCGGCGGCCGACCACCTCGGCACGGTGCAGTCCAACATCTCCGCGCACGTGGCCCGGCTGGAGAAGGAACTCGGCGCACCGCTCATCGACCGGTCCGACGGCCGGCTCACCGAGGAGGGGACCGTCGTGGTGGCCCGGGCCCGCAGGATCCTCTCGGAGCTCGACGCGCTCCTGTCCGACGTCGCCGCCTGCAAGGACGAGGTGACGGGCACCGTCCGGGTCGGCATGATCGGCACGACGGCCCGCTGGCTGGTCCCCCGGTTGATGGACGCCGTGGTCCAGCGCCACCCGAAGCTCCGCCTCATCATCGTCGAGGGGACGACCACCGGGCTCGAGCCCCAGCTCGCCAACGGCCAGCTCGACGTGGCCGTCCTCCACCTGCCCGTCACCGGTCGCGACCTGGTCACCCGGCACCTGTTCGAGGAGGATCTGATGCTGGTGGTCCCCGAGGGGCACGTCCTGGCCGGAGCCGACCGCCCGCTCACCCTCGACGACCTGGCCGACCTCGAGCTCCTGCTGCCGCTACCGGGCACCTCGTACCGCGACGAGCTCGACGCCCTGACCCGTCCGCTCGGCATCACCCTGCTCCCCGCCGCCGAGATCGACGGCCTCCGCCTCATCGCCTCCCTCACCTTCGAGGGGTACGGTCCGGCCATCCTGCCGGCCACGGCCATCCCGGCGATCCTGCGGGACCGGTTCCGTCCCGTGCCCATCACCGGGCTCCCCCGGCGCCGGGTCGGCGTGGCCCAGCGCAGCCGGGGCCTCCCGTCCGCCCCCACTCGCGCCCTGATCGACCTGCTCCGCACCACCGTGGCCCAGCCCGAGGGCCGGCCCCAGGGCCTCCACCTCCCCGCCTGAGCGGCACCGGTACCGACGCCCGGCGGTGGTCAGTTGTGGGCCGGATCGACCGGGTAGCCCGAGACCAGTGCCAGCGCACCACCCTGGCGACGGAGCACGCGGCGCCACAGGCCCTCCGGGTCGGCCGAGATGGGGTCCCTGGCCTCGGCCGGCACCACGTACCACGAGCCCTCGGCGATCTCGTCCTCGAGCTGGCCCGACTCCCAGCCCGCGTAGCCGGAGAACAGTCGGGCCCCCACGATCGAACCGGCGTACGGCGCCGGGTCGGCGTTGAGGTCCACCGTCCCCACCGGGCGCTCGTCGTCCACCAGCAGCCGCCACCCGACCGGGCACCCCGGCGCGTCCGCCGCCGCCAGCCCCCGCCCGGCCAGACGGGCGAGCCCGATGACCGAGTTGCGTGCCACCGGCCCTCCGGTGAACAGCTCGGCCGGGGCCGTGGCCAGGCCGTGCCACCGGGGCAGGAGCTGGTCGACGGCCACGCCACCCGGCCGGTCGATGACCACGCCGAGGGCCCCCTCCACACCGTGGTCCAGCACCAGCACGACCCGACGGGCGAAATTCGGGTCCTCGATGGCCGGCGTCGCCACCAGGAGGTGGCCGGCCAGGGCGTCGGGCGCGGGCTCGCCCCCGTAGGGGTCGAACTCGCTGAACGGATCGATCGGCACGCCCCGATGATGGCGCACGGCGACGGGGCCGGCACGCCCACCGCGTGCCCCGGGCCCACCGCCGGGCACGCGTCGCGGGCCCGTCGCCGGTGAATGGCGCGGCGGCGCCGCGTCGGTGAGGCTGTCCCCATGGCACTCGTCTCCGTCTCCACCGCGGCGCCGCACGTCCGCGTCCTCACCCTCGACAATCCGGCCCGGCTGAACTCGATGTCGTTCGCCCTCGTGACCGACCTCTACGGTGCGATCGCCGAGGTGGCCGCCGACAACGACTGCCGGGTGGCGGTGCTCACCGGCGCCGGTCGGGCCTTCTGCTCGGGTCTCGAACTCGAGCACGCCGGGCTCCCCCCCGGCACCGAGGACCTCGGCCGCCACCGCATGGGCCTGCGTGCCATGGAGTACATGGGCGGGATCGTGCCCGCCCTCCGCAACATGCCCCAGCCGGTGATCGCCGCCGTCAAGGGTCCCGCCTACGGCGGCGGGATGTGC
>DATLRE010000033.1:0-2666 GCA_035534835.1 Acidimicrobiales bacterium | reverse complement strand
TACGGCTGGACCGGTCCGTGGGTGACCCGCCGCGGATTCGACAGTCTCGTGCAGATGAGTTCGGGGATCGCCGAGGCCGGCAGGGCGGCAACCGGGGCGGACCGGCCCGTGCCGCTGCCGGTGCAGGCCCTGGACCACGCCGCCGGCTATCTGCTGGCGGCGTGTGCGCTCACCGGCCTGGCGCAGCGGCAGGTCGACGGGACGGGTAGCCGCTGGCGCACCTCGCTCGCCAGCGTGGCGCGCCTGCTGGTGGACACCGGGACCGACGGGGACCTGGACGGGCCGGGCATCGAACCTGCTCCTCCCCGATCCGACGAACCCGTCGAGCGGACCCCGTGGGGCGACGCCCGCAGGCTCCCGCCCCCGGTCGTGGTCGACGGCGCGCCCCTGCGCTGGTCGCTCCCCGCCGGACCTCTCGGGGTGTCGCCGCCGGATTGGCCGCCCGGCTGATCCGTCCGACCGTCCGGTCCGTCAGGCCGCCACGACTGGGGCGGCCCGGGCCGGTCGCGCCCGGTGCCCGAGCGCGTCGGCCACCGCCAGCGCCACGGCCGCCACGCCGATCCCGGCTCCGAGCAGGCACACCCCGGCCCAGCGGTGGCTCCCGTACAGCCAGCTGGCCGTCGCCGACCCGACGGCCCCGCCGGCGAAGTAGCACACCATGTAGGCCGAGTTGATCCGGCTGCGTGCCTCGGGGGCGAGGCGGTAGATCATCGACTGGTTGGTGACCTGGAGCCCCTGGACACCCACGTCGAGGACGAGGACCCCGACGATCATCATGGCCAGGTCGTGGCCGCCGAGCCACAGTGGCAGGAACGACGCCCCCATCAGCACGGCGAAGACCACGGTGGTCGTCCGGGTCAGGCCTCGGTCGGCCCATCGCCCCGCGAAGTTGGCGCACAGCGCCCCGGCCGCACCCACCAGCCCGAAGAGGCCGATGGACGCGGTGCCGTAGTGGTAGGGCGCTCCGGACAGGACGAAGGCCATGGTGGTCCAGAAGGCGCTGAAGGCGGCCATCCCCAGGGCGCCGAAGAGGATCCGGCGGCGGAGCAGCGGCTCGGCCCGGAACAGCGCCACCGTCGACCGCAGGAGCGCGCCGTACCGGATCGACGGGCGCTCCGACTCGGCCGGGAGGACCCGGCGCAGTACGAGGGCCATCAGGACCGTCACGCCGGCGGCCAGCACATAGACCGCACGCCAGCTGGTCACGGCGGCGACGAATCCGGACACGGTGCGGGCGAGCAGGATCCCGAGGAGCAGGCCGCTCATGACCTGGCCGACGACCCGACCCCGACGGGCGTCGTCCGCCAGCGACGCGGCCATGGGGACGAGCATCTGGGCCACCGTGGACCCGACACCCACGACGAGCGCCACCGCCACCAGCACGCCGATCGAGGGGGCGGCCGCCGACACCACCAGTCCGACGGCGGTCGCCGACAGGACCGCCGGCAGGAATCGGCGCCGGGTGAGGATGTCGCCGAGCGGCACGAGCAGGGCGAGCCCGAGCGCGTACCCGATCTGGGACAGCGTCACCACCAGGCCCGCCTCGGCCTCGTTCGTGCCGAACGACCGGGTGATGTCGTACAGGACGGGTTGGGCGTAGTACAGGTTGGCGACCGCGAGTCCGCAGGCGACGGCGAAGACGACCACGAGGCCCCTCGGCATCCCCGGGTGACCGGAGGAGGCGCCGCCGGCGGCGTCCGTCCCGTCGCTCGCTTCGGTGGTGTCGGTCATGGTGTGCTCCGTCATGGGCGAGGTGGCCGGGTGGTCCCGGGTACGTGAACGCTCCGCCCGCCCACACTATTCCTGTACGCACCGTTCATGATCTACGGTAGGTCGGTGGCCACGACCCGGCAACCGGTTCCGGCGCGGGGCGGACGACCGCGCAGCGAGCGGGCACGCCTCGCCGTCCTCGAGGCGGCTGCCGATCTCCTCGCGGAGGGCGGGCTCGGGGCCGCCACGATCGAGGCCGTCGCGGCGCGGGCCGGGGTGAGCAAGGTGACCATCTACAAGTGGTGGCCGTCACGCGGTTCGGTGGCCGTCGACGCCTACTTCCACCGCTACCGCCGGACCAGCACCTTCCCCGACACGGGCGACCTGGCCACCGACCTCACCGGTCAGATCCGTCTGCTCGTGCGGGCCTTCCGCGGTCGGGCCGGCTCGATCATGGCCGAGCTCATCGGACAGGCGCAGACCGATCCCGCGCTGGCGGACACGCTGCGCTCCCGCTGGCTCCGACCCCGACGCGACGCGTCGACCGCGGTACTGCTGCGGGCCGTCGAGCGTGGCGAGATCCGCCCGGACACCGACATCCCGGTGGTCCTCGACCAGCTGTACGCGCCCCTGTACTACCGGCTCACCATGCGCCACGAGCCCCTGACCGCGGATCTGGCCGACTCGTTGGTGCGCACCGTGCTCGACGGGATCCGTCCCCGGCCGGACGCCGCACGCCCCGACGGCCGGGAACGCGCCCGGGCAGTCAGCCGGCGGACCGGGTGAGGCCGGCGCGCTCGCCCCGGGTCACGAACTTGGTGGCCATCTTCCGCGAGGCCTCGTCGATCATCTCGTCCCCGAACATGACCGCACCGGTGCGGTCCTCCTCGGTCGCCGTGCGGTAGGCGTCGAGGATGCGCCACGCCTTGTCGAACTGCTCCTGGGTCGGCGAGTAG
>DATLRE010000032.1:0-13825 GCA_035534835.1 Acidimicrobiales bacterium | reverse complement strand
GTCGGCGGCTCCACGGCATCAGCGGCGTGGCAGACCGAGCCGGTCCCGGTTCATGTGGCGTAGTGGAGGGTGATCGCCCTTATGTCCGCGAGCAGGAGGGACGTGGACTCCACGCGCGAGGCGAGCGTTCCGTCGTCTGCGGCTTCTCCATCGCCGCCGTTGATGAACATCAGACGAGCGAACGCCGTGAAGAATGCCGTGATCGCCGACATGCCCAGCCCGAGTCCCTCGACTGGACATGGGTGCGTCAGGAACCAGAGATCAGCATTGCGAGTCAGTGTGTCCAGGGTCGGTACCGCGACCAGGTTCGACGAGGCGGATCCGACAATCGTCGCTGCCGCCATAACGGAGCAGATATTCAGATCTTCGAAGGTCGGCTCGGCGTCCCGATACCACTGGATCAGCGCGGAGCGTGTGGCCGATGGGTCTTGCATCCGTGTTACGGACCGAACCTAACCGTGGGTGACCCGCCGCAGTAGGGGCCTCGGTCCTTGCCGGCCGATGCGCGTCCCCGACGTGCCGGTGCGAGGCCGTTTTCAACCAGCAAGCAGACCTGGGTCTCTAGCGCCACTCTCCCGGGGGCACCCGGTAAGGACCAACGCCTCCGTGATCAGGTGGCAGCGATCTCATCCTTTGTGAACGCCCAGATGGGCAGCAAGAAGATCACCATGATGAGGAATGCTGCGCCAACAGGAACGGCAAGTACCAGGTAGCCGATAAACAAAGCGACCGAACGCACAACTGATGAGATGCTGCGGCCGCCGGGTCGGGACAGGACCTGGCGAAGTTCCGTGAGGTCCATGTCCAGTACCTGGTCCACGCCGAATGTGTAAGCGTTCTTCATTGTCCGTCCAGAGGCAAATGCCTGCATGACATGGATCGGCCACACCATTCCCAGCAACATCCCTGCGAGATCAAGGGCCCATGCGGTGATGTAAGGCCCACAGCCTCCGCTGGCGAGCTCCCAGGCACTGATCTCTGCCTCGCCGACATTTCCAGTGCCGACGCCAGCTAACAGATGGTTCACGTCGTGTAGCGCAAGGGCTCTCCGGCGGGCAGCAGTGTTGAGAAAGGGCATCGGAATGCGACCGAGCCTGATGACCACCCATCGATCGGAAATGCCACCGTCTGGGGCAATGCCTGACTCTGAATGGTGCCGTTCGATCGCCTCTCGGACAGTCCCGCTGTCACGCATGTTGTAAGCCTATTGCGAGTGAGCACTGGCAATCCTGGGGCTCACGCGGTTCGGCCACCCTTGATACGCGACCCGGTCCCGATCAGGGGCACTCATTCGGAGAGGTGCAGAGCAGTGACTTCGACTGGTCGTCTGGCTAGGTTGGTCATGCGGGAGAACACTTGAGCTACGGAGGTCGGGACATGAAGGGATTCAGGAACTTCCTGATGCAAGGGGAGTTGATCGTCATTGCCGTTGGACTTGTCGTTGCTCTGGCGTTTAGCACGCTCATCAAGTCCTTCACCGATTCGATCATCACCCCTTTGGTCAATGCGGCACAGGGAGGAGGGGCGACATCGAAGGGGCTCGGGTGGACGATCAATGGACAACGCATCGACCTTGGATCGTTCGTTGCGGCAATTGTCTACTTCGTGATCTTTATGGCGGTGATCTATTTTGTTCTTGTTGTGCCGTACCGGGCATTCATGAAGAAGCGAGGCACCACGGTGTTCGGTCCGCCAGCGGAGACCAAGACTTGCCCACAATGCCTGTCCGATGGCCTGCCCTTGGCTGCCCTCAAGTGCAGTCACTGTGCGAGCGAGGTCTCGGCAGCGAGCTAACTGCTGGTCCAACTTGAACCGAATGCGGGGTGCCCCACTCGTGCCGGTAGGGGCCGCTTTCACCCGTGTGATCGCGTCATTGGGACGGACCGGGGGAATTGGTCGACCAGCAGTCCCGTCGTGCCACGATTTGCCGCCCGATCCAACGTCACCCTGAACGTCACACTCCCTGGTCACACCCCATTTGCATGCGCGGTGATGAGAGACTCGACGGTGATGACGGAAGGGGCGGAAGGAGACGCCGTCCAAACGGAGATCCAGGTCGAGGAGGCAACGGTGACGGCACCGACCTGATCTCCGTTCCCGAGGCTGCGCGCCGGATCGGCCTCCACGCCGACACGCTCTATCACCCTTGCCGAACGGGCCGGTTCAGCCCCGCCATCCGGATCGGCTCGCGATGGCGGGTGTCGGTCCCGAAGCTCGAGCACCATCTCCACGGGAACGACGACCCCGCTTGACGCACCGGAAGACCGGAACGTCTCCGCCCAAGCCCGAGGTGGTCACCCTCACCGGTCGCCCGGGCGATTCACCTGCGTTGTTTCCTGGCTTGCTTCAGCGCCTGGCCCAGCACTCCGGCGGCCTCCCGGTCACGCTCGGGCAGCGCATGGGCGTACAAGTCGAGCGTCATGGTGGCCCGGCGGTGGCCGTGGCGATCGGCCACCGTCTTGATGTCCATCCCGGCGGCGATCAGCGTCGTGACCGAGAAGTGCCGGAGCCCGTGGAAGGTGAACGGCCACCGGTCGCTCGGGGCCAGATCCAGGCTCGTGGCTTTCGGTTTCGTGCGCCGGAGCTCTATCAGCGCCGGCGCTTCCATCTTGCGGCACAGCCGCTCGAAGCGGTGGCTCAGCGTGTCGGGGTTGACCGGCAGCCCGCCGTTCAGATTGAGGCTCAGGACATAGGGGTCGGCCACCAGAGGGCTCTCCCGCTCCGTGCTCGTGGCGACCATGAACTCCCATCGGCGACGCAGTACCTCGACGGCGATCGGATCGAGTGCAAGCTCCCGGGCGGCGTGGGTCTTGGTGTCCCCGATGTACTGCCGCCCGTTGGCCACGGTCAGTCCTTTCCAGATCTTCACCCGGCCCGCAGTCAGGTCCACGTCGGACCACTGGAGCGCCACCAGCTCGCTCCTCCGGGTGCCGGTCAACGCAGCCAGGGCGATCGCCGTCGCCATGAGCGGGTCATCCACCTCGGCCATGCCGATCAGATCGGCCAGCTGCTCCGGGGTCGGGGTCTTCGGCTCCCGCCGGACGATCCGCGGGGGCGAGGCCTTGTCCGTCGGGGCCCGGTCGAGGTAGTCCCACTTGACCGCCTGACGGCAGGCGGCCGACAGGATGCAGTGGTACTTGTGCACCGTCGCCTCGGACAGCCCCTGGTCGAGCCAGTGACGGTAGGTCTTGTCGAGCCTGGCAACGTCGAGCTTCTCCAGCTTGAGGTCGCCGAGGAGCGGGCGGATCCGGTGGTCGATCTTCCGCCGGTTCTCCTGGAGCGTCCGGGGCTTCTGCTTCGACCTGCCCAGTTCGAGCCACTCGTCGAGGAGCTGGCCGACGGTGATGCCCCGCCGGCTCACGTCACTCGATTCGACCTCCTGCACGAATGCTCCGAGCGCCCTGGCCGCAGCCCGCTCGGAGCCGACGAAGGTCCTCGTCCTCCGGATCTGCTTTCCGGTGACGGAATCGTAGCCACCGAACACCCGTAGCTCCCAGTGTCCGGGAGTCCGCTCGCGCATGGTTCCGGGTCGATTCCCGCTGGCCTTCGTCGCCATGCTCCACACGTTACGCCGTGTGGAGCATTTGTGGAGCACACCCGGACCAGTCCCAGCCCCAAAGTCCAGATATAGCCTGTGAACTGGCCGTTTGAGTGGGCGCTAGAGGACTCGAACCTCCGACCTCAGCCGTGTGAAGGCTGCGCTCTAACCAACTGAGCTAAGCGCCCGGGCGACGCGGTCCGGAGACCACGACAGATGGAGCATCCTAGTCCGACCTCCGCCACCGGCCCGGTGCCCCACCGGCCGGGTGCCCCACGACGTCGGGTGGTGTCATGCCGGGTCGGGTGCGACCGCGTCGAACCCGAGAGCGGCCTCGAGCGCGGCGGCGGCCCGGATCACCACCAGGTCGGCGTGCTGGGGGCCCACCAGCTGCAGTCCGATCGGCACGCCGGCCGACGACAGCCCCACGCACACCGTGGCCGCCGGCGACCGCGTCATGTTGAACGCATAGGTCATCTTCACCCAGTTGTAGTCCGGCGTCCCGTTGATCAGCCCCGCGCCGCCGAGCGAGCGGGGGGGCGGCGGCGCGGCCATCGTCGGGGTGACCAGCAGGCGCACGTCGTGGAACAGGTCGACCAGGCGCAGGTTCAATTCGTGGCACGCGTCCTCGGCCCGGACCACGTCGACGGCGCTGGTGGCCATCGCCCCGTCGAGGATCATGCGCAGGACCGGATCCACCTGGTCCCACGCCGGGGTGCCGAGCAGCCCGGCGTGCGTGCGCAGGTTGTAGACGCCGGACAGCGTCAGCCACGGGTCCACCGGGTCCTCGTCGAAGACCGACTCCACCTCGACCACCTCTGTGCCGAGGTCGGCGAGCACGTCGACGGCCCGACGGCAGAGTGCCAGGACCTCGGCGTCGACGTCCGCGAAGCCGAGGGTGGGCGACCAGGCCACTCGTGCCGGTGGGCGGGCGTCCTCGAGCGCGGCGGGCCACGACGCCTCGGGCCGGGGAAGCGACCGCAGGTCGGTGGCGTCGGGGCCCACGACCACGTCGAGCGCGGCCACCACGTCCGCCATCCGCCTGGCCATCGGACCCTTTGTCGACAGGTGCTGCCAGTCCGGCGCCTGGGGCCCGCCGGACGGGACCCGGCCGAGCGAGGGCTTCACCCCGGACAGCCCGCAGCACGACGACGGGATGCGGAGCGACCCGCCACCGTCGGACCCGGTGGCGAGCGGCACCATGCCGGCGGCGATGGCCGCCCCGCTCCCCCCCGACGAGCCCCCCGGCGTGTGGTCGAGGTTCCACGGGTTGCGGGTGGCACCGAACAGGAGGTTCTCGGTGTCGGGCTTCCACCCGAGTTCGGGGGTGTTGGTCTTGCCGACCACGACGCATCCGGCCGCCACCAGTCGGGCCACCAGCTCGGAGTCGGCCGTGGCCGGCGGACGGTCGGCGTGGGCGGCCGAACCGTGGGTCGTCACGTAGCCCTCCGCGTCCTCCAGGTCCTTGACGCCGAGCGGGATCCCGGCCAGCGGCCCCGGATCCCCACCGGACGCCACCGTGGCGTCGACCGCTTCGGCGGCAGCCCGGGCGCGGGCACCGTCTACGGCCACGAAGGCGTTGACCGTCGGGTTGACGGCGTCGATCCGGGCCAGGGCATGGTCCACGAGCTCCGCCGCCGTCAGCGACCCGCTTCGGACTCGGGCCGCCAGGTCGATCACCGATGCCGTGCGAAAGTCCATGGATCGACCGTACCGGCGGACGCCCCGTCGGACAAGGGCCCCACCGTCGGGGCGCGAGCCCCCGTTTCGACAGCAGCGCTCGCGTCGTTGCAGTCTGTGGTCATGGCCGCCGACACGTCCGACGCACCCCACCTGGCGGGCACCGTGCTCGACCACGTGGCCCACGCCGTCCCCCGCTGGCACGACGTCTGGCGGCGCTACGCCACCGATCTGGGCGCGGCGTGGGCCTCGGGCGGACCCGGGCCGGGCTTCGCCCCGGGCCAGTTGCGGTTCGCCAACGGCGCCCGCGTCGAGGTGCTCATGCCCTGGGACACCGGGGTGAACGACTTCCTCGCCCGGTTCCTGGCCCACAACGGCCCCGGTCCCCACCACCTCACGTTCAAGGTCCCGGCCATCGACCACGCGATCGCCGAGGCGCGACGGTTCGGCATCGAGCCGGTCAACATCGACACGTCCGACCCCGAGTGGAGGGAGGCGTTCCTCCACCCGAAGGAGGCCGGCGGCGTCGTGGTGCAACTGGCCGAGGCACCGCATGCCTGGAGCAGCCCGCCGCCGGACGACTACCCCACGGACCGGCGCCTGCGGCTCGACGGATCCGGGCCCACTGCACCGGCAACGCTCCAACGGGTCTGTCACGTCGTGGCCGACCTCGACGCCGCCCGGGCACTGTTCGGGGGCCTGCTGGCGGGCGAGACGGTGGGCCAGGGCTCCCTGGACGGCATCCACTGGGTCGACCTGCGGTGGGCCGGCCCCCTCGGCCTCCGCCTGGTGGGCGCCGAGGACCCGGGTGCGGCGGGGCCCGTGACGGAGTGGCTCGGCGGGCTGCCCGGCCGGGTCCACCACCTCGCCTTCGCGGTCGAGGAGCCCGACGGCGTGCCCGGCGCACGACCGGCGGACCCCGGGATCGCCACGCTCGGTCCCGGATCCGGGACCGAGCGGACGTTCGAGATCCCCGGGGACGCCAACTTCGGCCTCGGGATCGTCCTGGCCGGGTCCGACGGCCCCGGCGGGACCGCCGATCCGCCGTTCGGCGGGCCGGTAGCCTGAGCGCGATGGCAGAACGGACCGACGACGACGGCACGGACGAGGAGGAGGTCGGCGACGGCGACACGGGTGTGCCCGCCCCCGAGGGTCGCATGGCCCGCCTCGAGCGCATGCTGGCTCCCAAGCCGGCCACGAAGTCCTCGACCGGGCAGGGGAGCAGGTCCACCAAGTGGTCGGTCGACCGCCTCGACGGACGCGAGCGCCTCTACTGCTACGTGGGAGCTGCCGTCGCGGTGGCCTTCTCCGTGCTGATCTACGTGGGCGAGACGACCCAGAAGAACTACCACCCCGCCAAGGGCCAGTTCTCCCCCACCACGGCGCTCATCGTGGGCGTGGTGAGCGGCGTGCTGCTCGCCGTGACGACCTGGATCGGGCGGCGTGCCCTGGTGGGCTTCGTCGCCCTCTTCACCTTCCTCGGCTTCCAGAGCTCGGCACTGATCGCCGGGTTTCCCTTCCTGGTGCTCGCCGGCTGGCTCCTCTACCGCTCGTACAGGGTCCAGAAGGAGGCGACGGCGAAGTTGCGGGCCGAGCGCGCCGACGGTGCGTCGGGCACCGCCCGGACCCCCCGGGCGGCGGCCTCCTCCGGCAAGTCCGCGGCCGAGGCCCGGAGCGCGGCGCGCAAGAAGACCCCTGCGGGGCCCGAGGGCAACAAGCGCTACACGCCGAAAAAGCCGGCACCCCGGCCGGTCCCCCCTCCCAAGCCGTCGTGGCGGGAGCGCCGGGCGGCCAAGGCCTCCGACTGAGCCGACCGGCCCGACCCGGACCTCCCGTGGTCCGGACGGGTCCCGCCCGCCGTCCCTTCAGTCCCCGTCGGTCACGAGCGCGGCCCGCAGCAGCTCCAGGATCTCGCCGCGACGGCGGACCAACGAACGGGCCGTCGGCTCTTCGCCGAAGGCGCGCAGCACCTCGACCTCGGTCAGCATCCCGATCACCGTGGAGTAGATGGCCAACAGCAGCAGCCGCGGCTCGTGGCGCTTCATGTGTCCGGCGTCCATCTCGGCCTCGAGGAACCCGGTGGCCCGCTGCAGGAGCGGCTCGAGGGCGGTCACGAGCCGCGTCGCCGCCGGGGTGCCGAGCCGACCCATCTCCCGCACCAGGCCGAGCAGCTCGGGCCGGCGGGCGGCCAGCCGGAACACCGACCGCACCACGGCCTCGACCCGGGCCCAACCGCTGCCGGCGGTGGCCAGCGAGGCCTCGAGGGCGGCCGACAGCTCGACGGCACTGCGGTCGATGACGGCCTCGAGGAGCACCTCCTTGCTCGGGAACCAGTAGAGGATCGTCTGCTTGCGGATGTCGAGCCCGACGGCCAGGGCGTCGAGCGACGACGCCTCGTAGCCCCGGGTGGCGAAGGAGACGAGCGCGGCGTCGAGGATCCGCTCCGACGTGGTGGCACCCTCGGCGTCGGTGCGCCCGCCCTCGGGCACGGGACGCGGTCGACTGCGGTCACGCGCCGCCGGCTTGGCCGTCCGGCGCCCGCCCCCGCCCGATGCCGGATGCGCCGAGGGCTGCGCCCTCGGCGCATCCCTCGGCTCCCCCGCTGGCATGGTCGACCCGGTCACTTACCATATGGTAGACAGATCGGGTGACCCGCGTCCGCGACGCCCTCGCCGGCAGGCGCTTCTTCATCACCGGAGCCACCGGGTTCCTCGGGACCGCACTGGTCGAGCGCATCCTGCGCAGCGTCCCCGACAGCCAGGTCGTCCTGCTCATCCGCCCCGGTCGCCGGGCCACGCCGATGCAGCGGGCCGCCAAGGAGATCCTGAGGAACGACTGCTTCGACCGCCTGCGTGACGAGCTGGGTGATCGGTTCGACGAGGAGATGGCCGCCCGGGTCACCGCGGTGGCCGGTGACGTCGCCACCGACGGGCTGGGCATGGACGCTGCCGGCATCGAGGCGCTGTCGCACTGCGACGTCGTCGTGCACTCGGCCGCCTCCGTCAGCTTCGACTCCCCGCTCGACGCCGCCGTCGAGGTCAACCTCCTCGGACCCTCTCGGGTGGCCGCCGCATTCGTCGCCGCACGCGAGCTCGCCGTGGCCGAGGGTCGCCGCGGGCCGGTCCACTTCGTGCCGGTGTCGACCGCCTACGTGGCCAGCACCCACCAGGGCGAGGCGAAGGAGGAGCTGCTCGACGCCAACCCGTTCACCGTGGAGGTCGACTGGCGCCACGAGGTCGCCGCCGCCCGGCGCCAGCGCGGCGACAGCGAGGCGGAGTCCCGCCGGCCCGAGCGACTGGCGCAGTTCCACAAGGCGGCCCGGGAGGAGCTCGGAGGCGCCGGGCTGCACCTGCTGGCGGAGCGGGCCGAGCGGTTGCGCGAGGACTGGGTCAAGAAGCAGATGGTCTCGATCGGCCAGGCACGGGCCCAGTCGCTGGGCTGGCCGGACGCCTATCCGTACACGAAGGCGCTAGGCGAGCGGGCGCTGGTCGCCCAGTACGGCGACACCGTCCCGATCACCGTCATCCGCCCCTCGATCATCGAGTCGGCCCTGGCCGAGCCGCGGCCCGGCTGGATCCGCGGGTTCCGCATGGCCGAGCCGATCATCATCTCCTATGCCCGCGGGCTGCTCCGGGAGTTTCCGGGGGTGCCCGAGGGCGTCACCGACGTGATCCCCGTCGACCTCGTGGTCGCCGCCATCGTCGCCGTGTCCGGCGAGGCCCTGCTGCACGCCGACTCGGACGATCCGGACGACGCCTACGCCGGCCCGTCCGTGTACCACGTCGCCTCCGGGGTGCGGAATCCGTTCCGCTACGGCCGCCTGGTCGAGCTGGTGACGGCGTGGTTCACCGAACACCCCCTCTACGACCAGGACGGCCAGCCCATCGTGGTTCCGGAGTGGTCCTTCCCCGGGCGGGGCCGGGTCCAGCGCCAGCTCACCCGGGCCTCGAAGGCCATGTCGCTGGCCGAGCGGGTGGTCGGGTCGCTCCCCATCCGGGGCAAGCAGGCCGAGTGGATGGCCGCCCTCGAGGAGCAGCACCTGCTCGCCGACCGGGCACTCGGCTACGTGGAGCTCTACGGCGCCTACACCGAGACCGACGCCCTCTACCGCGTCGACCGGCTCCTCGCCCTGTGGGACCGCATGGACGAGGACGACCGGGCCACCTTCTGCCTCGACCCCGCAGCCGTCGACTGGGCCACCTACGTCAACGAGATCCACCTCCCCTCGATCATCGAGCACGCCCGGGTGCGCACGTCACCGGGCAAGTCGGTCAAGACCAACCGCGCCGACCGGGCGCGGAAGAACATCCTCTCCCCCGAGCGCCACCTGGCGGCCTTCGACCTCGAGAACACGCTCATCGCCTCCAACGTGGTCGACTCCTACGCCTGGCTGGCCTCGCGCCACCTGCCGGCCGGCGAACGGGCCGCCTTCGTGGCCGACCTGGTCGCCGAGGCGCCGGCGCTGCTGGCCCTCGACCGGCGCGATCGGGGCGACTTCCTGCGCTCCTTCTACCGCCGCTACGACGGCGCCCCGGTGGACCGGCTGCGCGACGACGGGTGGGACCTGTTCCACCATCTCCTGCTGGCCAAGTCGTTCCCGGCCGGGATCGCACGGGTCCGGGCCCACCAAGCGCTCGGCCACCGCACCATCCTCATCACCGGCGCCCTCGACTTCGTGGTCGAGCCGTTCCGTCCGCTGTTCGACGAGATCGTCTGCGCCCGCCTGGGCGAGGAGCACGGCTGCTTCACCGGACGCCTCGACCTCCTCCCGCCCATCGGCGAGGCCCGGGCCCTGGTGCTGGCCGACTACGCCGAGGCCGAGGGTCTCCGGCTCGAGGAGTCCATGGCCTACGCCGACTCGGCCAGCGACCTGCCCATGCTCGAGGCCGTCGGCTTCCCGGTGGCCGTCAACCCCGAGGCCAAGCTGGCCGCCATCGCCCGGCGACGCGGCTGGCACGTGGAGACCTGGCACACGGCCGACGGCGGCGCCCGGCCCCTGCTCCCCCTCGGACCGTTGGACCGGCGCGGCGCGGCGGCACGGGGCCGCACCAGCCAGGCGGCACGCGCCGGCCAGGTCCGGCGCACCTCGGGCGGCACGCGGTGAAGGCGCTCGTGGTGGAGCGGAACGTGCCGCGGTTCGCGGCCGCTCGGGTGGTGTCGCTCCTGGGCTCTGGCCGGGGCGCAGGCATCGGCCCGCTCCAGCTGCTCGACGCGGTGGCCCCCGATCGCCCCGGCCACGACTGGTTCCCGCTCCGTCCGCTGCTGTCGGGAATCTGCGGGTCCGACCTCGCCACCCTCGACGGCCGCACGTCGCGGTACTTCGAGGACCTGGTGTCGTTCCCGTTCGTCCCCGGCCACGAAGTGGTGGGCGTCCTGGAGGACGGGGGCGCCGACCACACCGGCCGCACGCTCGCGCCCGGCACCCGGGCCGTGATCGAACCGGTGCTCGGCTGCGCCCCCCGCCACATCCACCCGGTCTGCGTCCGGTGCGGCTCGGGTCACACCGGCCTGTGCGGCAACCTCGCCACGGGCGCGCTGGCTCCGGGGCTCCAGACCGGATTCTGCACCGACACGGGCGGCGGCTGGTCGACGGCACCGCTCATGGCCCACACCAGCCAGCTCCACGCCGTACCGGATGCGCTGGACGACCGGGACGCCGTGATGATCGAGCCGACGGCCTGCGCCGTCCACGCCGCGCTGTCGGCCGACATCTCCGACGGGGACCTGGTCGCGGTGGTGGGTGCCGGCACCCTCGGACTCACCACCGTCGCCGCCCTCGACGGCGTGGTCCGCCCGCGCACACCGTGCACCGTGGTGGTGGGGGCCAAGCACCCCCGCCAGCGCGACCTGGCCACCTCGCTCGGCGCCGACCGGGTCGTCCCACCCGACCAGCTGGCCCGCGCCGTGCGCCGGGCGGCCGGGTCGCTCGTGCTCGGTGGACGCCTCACCGAGGGCGCCGACGTGGTGTTCGACTGCGTGGGATCCGCCGCCTCCCTCACCGAGTCGCTGTCGCTGGTGCGCGCCCGGGGCAGGGTGGTCCTGGTCGGCATGCCCGGCAAGGTGACCGTCGACCTCGCCCCGCTGTGGCACCGCGAGCTGACCCTGGTCGGCGCCTACGCCTATGGCAACGAGTCGACTCCCGACCCGGGCGTCCCGGACCGGCGCAGCTTCGAGCTCGCCATCGACCTGGTCGGCACGGCCGGCCTCGGGCGCCTGGTGTCGGCCCTCTACCCGCTCGAGCGCTACGAGGAGGCCCTGGCCCACGCCGGGGCAGCCGGCCGCCGGGGTGCGGTGAAGGTGGCCTTCGACCTCCGCAACCCGAAAGGACGCACCCGATGAGCCCCAGGCCCGGTTTCGTGCTCGACGTCGACAGCTCGACGCCCCCCACCCTCTTCTGGCACGGGGAGCGGTTCTCGCTCGAGACGTTGCCCGAGGGAAGCCGGGTCGTCTACGCGCCCGAGCCGATGGAGGCGCTGTCGGATCCCCAGGCCGCCATCCGCCACGCCCTCACGCACCCCGAGGGGGACCAGGAACCACTGCCCGCCCTGCTGTTCCCGGGGATGCGGCTCACCATCGCCTTCGACGACATCTCGTTGCCGCTGCCGCCCATGGAACGCCCCGACATCCGCCAGTTGGTGATCGAGCAGGTCCTCGACCTGGCCGCCGACGCGGGCGTGGACGACGTGGAGCTGATCGTGGCACTGGCCCTGCACCGTCGGATGACCGAGCCCGAACTCCGCCATGCCATCGGCGACCGCGTCTACGACGCGTTCGCCCCGAACGGCCTGCTGACCCAGCACGACGCCGAGGACCCCGGGAACCTCGTCCACCTGGGCACGACCGACCACGACGAGGACGTGGAGATCAACCGGCGCGCCGCCGAGTCCGACCTGCTGGTCTACGTGAACATCAACCTGGTGGCAATGGACGGTGGCCACAAGAGCGTCGCCACCGGCCTGGCCAGCTACCGGAGCCTGCGCCACCACCACAACCCCGCCACCATGCGGAAGTCGAAGTCGTTCATGGACCAGCACCGGTCCGAGCTGCACACCGCCAACTGGCGCATGGGCCGGCTGATCCGCGACGCCGGGGTGAAGGTCTTCCAGATCGAGACCACCCTCAACAACGACACGTTCCCCGACGCCTTCACGTTCCTGCAGAAGCGCGAATGGGAGTGGAAGGCGAAGGACCGCCTCGCCTACCTCGGAGCGTCCGCGGCCCTGAACCGCGTACCGGCCCGGTACGCACGGCAGGTCTTCCACTCGGTCCGGGCGCCCCACCGGATGACGTCGGTGCAGGCCGGCGAGGTCGAGGCCGTCCACGCCGTCACCACGGCCAACGTGTGGGAGCAGCAGGGTGTCGTCGTCGAAGGGCAGACCGACATCTTGACCATGGGACTGCCCTACATCAGCCCGTACAACGTGAACTCGATCCTGAACCCCATCCTGGTGGCCTGTCTCGGCCTCGGGTACTTCTTCAACCTCTACCGGGGCAGGCCCCTCGTGCGCGAGGGCGGTGTACTGATCATGACCCACCCCACCCCGTGGGAGTTCCACCCCGTCCACCACCCGAGCTACATCGACTTCTTCGAGCAGGTCCTCAGCGAGACCACCGATCCGAACGTGATGTCGGAGCAGTTCGAACACGGGTTCGCCACCGATCCGTGGTACGTCCACCTGTACCGGACCGGCCATGCCTACCACGGGGTCCATCCGTTCTACATGTGGTACTGGTGCGCCCACGCCCTCGAGCACCTGGGAGCGGTGGTCATCGTGGGCGGCGACCCGAAGGCCGTGCACCGGCTCGGCTTCCGGGCCGCCTCCACCCTGGCCGACGCGCTCGAGATGGCCCGCGACGTCGTCGGCACCTCCCCCACGCTCACCCACCTCCACGCGCCGCCGATCCTGATGGCCGACGTGCAGTGAACGGCCGACGCGACTCCTCCCGGACCCTGCGGTCGCGCCGGGCCGTGCGCACCGACGCCGCCCTCGGTGACGACGGGGCCGGCGGCGCGCGCCCGCGCCTGGGTCCCGCAGCGCTCCTGGCGCGGGCCGGGCGCGGCACGTTCCCGCTCGCCGCCCCCACCTGGCCCGGATCGGTGTCGCGCCCGGCGCCCGAACCCGACCTCGGCGTCCACTACGACACCGCCTGGTCGCGGCGGTACCCAGTGCGGCTCGCCCGTGCGATGGTGCTCGACAACGTGACCCGGCCCCTGGCCCGGGTGGTGGCCCAGCCCCAGCTGCGCGGCGACGAGTACCTGGCCGACCTCGGGTCCCCGGTCATCTTCGCCGCCAACCACGCCAGCCACATCGACACCCCGCTCCTACTCGCCTGCCTGCCGCTCCGGTTCCGGCACCGCACCGTGGTGGCGGCGGCAGCCGACTACTTCTTCGACCGGCGGTGGAAGGCCGACGCATTCTCGTTCCTGCTGGGAGCCATCCCCATCGAACGGACCAAGGTGAACCGGCGTTCGGCCGACCTGGCCGCCGAGCTGCTGGCCGACGACTGGAACCTGGTGATCTTCCCCGAAGGCGGGCGGTCGCCGGACGGATGGGCCCAGCAGTTCCGGGGCGGGGCCGCCTACCTGGCCGCCCGGACCGGCCGTCC
>DATLRE010000031.1:0-3362 GCA_035534835.1 Acidimicrobiales bacterium | reverse complement strand
GCGGCGGCCGACCGGTGCCCGGACCGGCGCCAGACGTTGGAGGACTCCACCCGGCGGGCGGAGAGCAGCCGGCCGGCCGACGCCAGCCGCTCCACCTCGGCGAACGCCTCGAGGAGGCGGGCGGCGTCGGAGCCGCTCAGTCGTTCGGGGTCGAGCTCGGCTACCGCGGTGCGGAGACCGTCGGCGACCTGCGCGAGTCGGTCGAGGAGCATCGGCCCATGGTGACAGGGGGGTGTATCGGCCACGGTCGGCCACCGTGGACCACGGCCACCCACGATCACTCACGGTTGGCCACGGTCACTCATGGTCGGCCATGGTCACCCACCGTCGGCGGGAGCGCCCGTACCGGATGCACGTGCCGATCGGGTCGAGCCCCCGGGGCTCGACGGGGGCGAGTACCGTTTGGCCATCGGATCGGCCGCTGCTGCGGGCCCGGCTCGACACGACCGAAAGGAATCCTGTCCCATGACCCGCGTTCGTACCTGGTCCCTCGTCGCCCTGGCCGCATCGGGCCTCGGGCTCGCCGCCTGCTCGAGTTCGACCGCGAGCCCCTCCACGACGGCGGCTCCGAGTGCCACCTCCGCGCCCGCCTCCATCGGTACCATCGCCGACCCGTCGGCGGCCGGGACCTTCGGCAGTGAGCCGACGATCACGGTCCCGCCCGGGGCGCCACCCACCCAGCTCGAGTCGAAGGACCTGATCGTCGGAACGGGTCCGGCCGCCAAGGCCGGGGACAAGGTCACGGTCCAGTACGTCGGTGTCGCCTACTCGACGGGAAAGGTGTTCGACGCCTCGTGGAGCCGGAACCAGCCGTTCCAGTTCACGCTCGGCCTGGGACAGGTCATCACCGGCTGGGATCAGGGTGTGGTCGGCATGCAGGTCGGCGGCCGCCGGGAGCTGATCATCCCGCCGAGCCTCGCCTACGGCTCCTCGTCCCCCGGTCCCGGGATCGCCGCGAACGACACGTTGATCTTCATCGTCGACCTCGTCAAGATCAACTGACCCCGCCGTCGGGACCTCCGAGGCCCGGGACCCGCGAACGGTCGTCCATTCGGCGTCCGGACCCGTCACCGGGCGCATCGTCGGATGGCCGAGGTACCCGGCGGGGTATGCTGGTGGAATGGACCGCCAGCAGTGGGACGAGCGGTACCGCGGTGCCGGACTGGTGTGGTCGGCGACGCCCAATCAGTTCGTCGTGGCCGAGTCCGAGGGGCTGACCCCCGGGACGGCGGTCGACCTCGCCTGTGGTGAGGGTCGCAACGCCGTGTGGCTGGCGGAGCAGGGCTGGTCGGTCACCGGCGTCGACTTCTCGGCCGAGGGATTGGCCAAGGGTGCCCGACTGGCCGCGTCCCGGGGTGTCGAGGTCACGTGGGAGCTGGCGTCCGTCGACGAATGGGAGGCCCCCGCCGGGGGCGTGGACCTGGTGGTGATGTGCTATCTGCAGCTGCCCCGACCCGAGCGGAGCGCTGCGCTGGACAAGGCCGCCGCCGCGGTGGCCCCCGGGGGGACGCTCGTGGTCGTGGCTCACGACCGGGACAACCTCGTCCGGGGGTTCGGTGGCCCTCCGTCGGAGGACGTGCTCTACGACGTAGCCGACGTCGTGGATGCGGCCGAGTCCGCGGGCCTCACGGTGTGCCGGGCCGACCAGGCGATCCGGGTCGTGGAGACCGAGGACGGTCCACGTGAGGCCATCGACACGGTGGTGCGGGCCAGCCGGACACCGGTCGCCCGAACGGCAGGTGCGAAATAGGCGGCGACCCATCGGGGTTGACCAGCTGCTACAGCTCGGAAGGGAGCACACGATGGGAACCGTGGAACTGACGAAGGAGAACTTCGCCGAGGTGGCGTCGACGAACGACACCGTGCTGGTCGACTTCTGGGCCTCGTGGTGCGGTCCGTGCCGCACGTTCGGTCCGATCTTCGAGCAGGCCGCCCTGAACCATCCGGACCTGGTGTTCGGCAAGATCGACACCGAGGCCCAGCAGGAGCTCGCGGGCTCGTTCGGGATCCAGTCGATCCCGACACTGATGATCCTGCGCCAGCAGGTCATCGTGTTCAGCCAACCCGGTGCGCTGCCCGGCGAGGCGCTCGAGGACCTGATCTCGCAGGCCGTGGGTCTCGACATGGAGGAGGTGCACCGCGAGATCGCCTCCGGGCAGCATGACCACGGCGACCACGACGAACACGACCACGACCACGGCGACCACGAACACCACCACGACCACGGCGACCACGACCACGGCGCCCACGACCACGACCACGACCACGGCGACCACGAACACCACCACGACCACGGCGCCCACGACCACGACCACGACGACCACGAACATCACCACGACCACTAGCTCGAGTCGCGCCGCCCCGGGGGCGGGCCGCCCGGTCCCGGCTCAGGCGTTCCCGAGCCAGGGGGGCGGACCGACGGTCGCCCGGGTGAGACCGGAGGCCACGGTTCCGAACCGCTCGTCGCCCAGCGCCCAGCCGCGGTAGGCATCGGCCAGCTCGTCGCGGGTCCTGGCCGCGAAGTTCCACCACAGGACCACGTCCTCGTCGAACGGGGCGCCGCCGATCAGCAGGGCGACCATCGGCACGGCGGAGGTGAGGACCAGCTCCTCGGCACCCGGAGCCACGTAGGCCAGCTGCCCCGGGGCGACGCGGACGCCGTCGATCGACGGCTCGCCCTCGGCGACGATCAGGGCGTGCTCGTGGGCCCGGTCGACCGGCAGCACGGAGGTGCCGGGGCGGAGGTCGAGTTCGACGCCGACGTGTTCGGTGTCCCGCCGGGCGGGGAAGGCGGCGCCGCCGAACGCACCGACCAGCACGGTGGCCGTGCCGTGGTCGAACTCGACCCGCGGGAGGTCCCGGTGGTGTTCGAAGGCCGGAGCGTCCCAGCGGGTGGCCTCGGGCTGGGCGACCCACAGCTGCATCCCGTGGAGCCGGTCGACGCCGCCGCCCGGGTCCTCCTCGGCGTGGGCGATGCCGGCGCCCGCCGTCATCAGGTTGAGCTGCCCGGGCCGGATCAGCTGTTCCGAGCCGAGGCTGTCGCGGTGGAGCACCGCGCCGTCGAACAACCAGGTGACGGTCGGCAGGCCCAGATGGGGGTGCGGCGGGACCGACACCCCGTCCCCGGGGCCGGACGAGGCCGGGCCCATGTGGTCGACGAAGCACCAGGGTCCCACCGTGCGCCGCCCGCGGGTGGGCAGCGCCCGCCGCACGGGCAACGGCCCGACCCGGGCGGCCCGCCCCTCGGTGATCTCGACGCCCGCGGGCTCACCCACCGGAACGGTGTTCGGAACCTCGCCGGGCGGGGCACGTGACGGCGCGCGGCCCGGGCTCCTCCGCCTGGGTCCCGGGCTCCTCCGCCT
>DATLRE010000030.1:0-5028 GCA_035534835.1 Acidimicrobiales bacterium | reverse complement strand
CGGTAGTCTGGAGGGCAATGGACAGCCCCCGAGGTGAAGACGCGACGGTGCAGGGACGGGACGGAGCGGGGCGGCTGGCCGCAGGAACGGGGGCGTTCGGCCCCAACGCCTGGCTGGTCGAGGACATGTACGAGCGGTACGTGGCCGACCCGGACTCGGTCTCGGCATCCTGGCAGGAGTTCTTCGCCGACTACCGGCCCGCAGGGGCCGCGGCACCACCGGCCCCGGGTCCCGCCACGACCTCCGCGCCGGCCGCTGTGCCCGCGACCGCCGTCGTCGCCGGACCGTCCGCGGCACCCGCCACAGCCGCCGCCGCGGCTCCGGCCCCCGCTGCAGTCTCCGCCGCAGCCCCCGCCCCGGCAGCTCCGGGCGTCGAGGGAGCCACGCCGCTGCGTGGCGCGGCCGCCCGCATCGTCTCCAACATGGAGGCCTCTCTCGGGGTGCCGACGGCAACCAGCGTCCGGGTGATCCCGGCAAAGCTGCTCGAGGTCAACCGCACGATCATCAACGACCAGCTTCGGCGCACCACGGGCGGCAAGGTCAGCTTCACGCACCTCATCGGCTACGCCGTGGTCCAGGCGCTCGCCGCCGTGCCCGCCATGAACGCCGCCTTCGTGGCCGACGCCGACGGCAAGGGCACCCCCGGGGTCCTGCGGCACGCGCACGTCGGCCTCGGTCTGGCCGTCGACGTCGAGAAGTCGGGTGGCCGGACGCTGCTCGTCCCGTGCATCGCCGAAGCCGACACGAGGGACTTCACCGGATTCGTCGCCGCCTACGAGGACCTCGTGCGGAAGATCCACACCAACAAGATCGCCCCCGACGACTTCGCGGGCACGACGGTGACGCTGACCAACCCGGGGACCATCGGAACCGTCCAGTCGGTTCCCCGCCTGATGCCCGGCCAGGGCCTGATCGTCGGCGTCGGGGCCCTCGGGGTCCCGGCCGGCTTCGAGGCGGCCGATCCGCGCAAGCTGGCGGAACTGGGCGTCGGCAAGACCGTCACCGTCACCTCGACCTACGACCACCGGATCATCCAGGGCGCCGAGTCGGGGCTCTTCCTGGCCCACGTGTCCGAATGCCTGATGGGCGGGCACGGCTTCTACGAACAGGTCTTCCACGCCCTCGGGATCCCCTACGAGCCCGTCGCCTGGCAGCGGGACGACAACTCCTCGGCCGAGGGCGCCGACGGGGGGCACGAGCGCCTCGTCAAGCAGAACCACGTCCAGACCCTCATCAACATGTACCGTGTCCGCGGCCATCTGATCGCCCACCTCGATCCGCTGGACGCCGAGGAGGTGGACCTCCATCCCGAGCTCGACCCGCTCCACTACGGACTGACGATCTGGGACCTTCCCCGGCAGTTCGTGACCGACGGGCTCGCCGGCAAGGAGGTGGCGACCCTCGACGAGATCCTCTCGGTCCTGCGCGACGCCTACTGCCGCACCCTGGGCGTCGAGTACATGCACATCCAGGATCCGGAGCAGAAGCAGTGGATCCAGCAGCACGTCGAGGGGGTCGCGGCGACCACGGACCGGGACGAGCAGCGCCACATCCTCGACCGGTTGAACGCGGCCGAGGTGTTCGAG
Source organism: Acidimicrobiales bacterium (assembly GCA_035534835.1). GTDB lineage: Bacteria > Actinomycetota > Acidimicrobiia > Acidimicrobiales > RAAP-2 > Bog-756. The sequence continues at coordinate 3,442 of DATLRE010000030.1, read as the reverse complement.
CGCTTCCTCCACACCCGCTACGTGGGCCAGAAGCGCTTCGGCCTCGAGGGGGCGGAGTCGGCCATCGTCATCCTCGACGCCCTCCTCGACGAGGCGGTGCGCGAGGGGGTGCACGAGTCGGTCATGGGGATGTCCCACCGGGGCCGCCTCAATGTGCTGGCCAACATCGTGGGCAAGTCCTACGGCGAGATCTTCGAGGAGTTCGAGGGCAACCTCGATCCCGAGTCGGTCCAGGGGTCGGGCGACGTGAAGTACCACAAGGGGGCGACGGGGGTGTTCGTGGCCCGCAACGGGAAGAGCATGCCGCTGGCCATGGCGTCCAACCCGTCCCACCTCGAGGCCGTCGACCCGGTCGTCGTGGGCATGGCCCGGGCCCGCCAGGACGCGCTGGGCGGCGAGCGCGGGAGCGGGTCGCGCCTGGTCGAGGGCGCCGGTGACCCGTTCCCGGTGCTGCCGATCCTGCTGCACGGCGACGCCGCCTTCGCCGGGCAGGGCGTGGTGGCCGAGACACTCAACCTCTCCGGGCTGGCCGGCTACCGCACCGGCGGCACGGTCCACGTGGTCATCAACAACCAGCTCGGGTTCACGACCGCCCCCGAGGCGGCCCGTACGTCGGTGTACCCGACCGACGTGGCCAAGATGGTCCAGGCCCCGATCTTCCACGTGAACGGCGACGACCCCGAGGCCTGCGCCCGGGCCGCCCGCCTGGCCTTCGGCTTCCGCCAGGCGTTCCACAAGGACGTCGTCATCGACATGGTCTGCTACCGCCGCCACGGCCACAACGAGGGGGACGACCCGAGCTACACGCAGCCGCTCATGTACGCCCTCATCGACGCCAAGCGCTCGGTGCGCAAGCTCTACACCGAGGCGCTGGTCCGGCGGGGGGACATCTCGCTGGAGGAGGCCGAGCAGGCCCTCGACGACTTTGCCGCACGGCTGCAGGCCGCGCTCGACGAGACCCGGGCCGAGGCCGAGGGCGCGCCACCGGCCCCGGTCCGCCTGCCCGAGTACGTCCTGCCCGACCTGTACCTCCCGCGCCTCGACACGGGCATCGACCCCGAGACGGTGACGCGGTTGGCGACCGTGGTGCGCTCGGCGCCCGAGGGATTCGTCATGCACCCGAAGCTGGCGCGCCAATTCGAACAGCGCGACAAGGTGGTGGCCGACGGCGAGATCGACTGGGCGCTGGGTGAGGCACTGGCCTTCGGCTCGCTGCTGCTCGAGGGCACCAACGTCCGGGTCACCGGCCAGGACACCCGGCGGGGCACGTTCTCCCACCGCCACGCCGTGCTGGTCGACCACCAGACGGGGGTGGAACACGTGCCGCTCGAGGGGATCGGCACCGGCCGGTTCACGATCCGCGACTCGCTGCTGTCGGAGTACGCCTGCGTCGGATTCGAGTACGGCTACTCGGTCGAGGCCCCGAACGACCTGGTCGCCTGGGAGGCCCAGTTCGGCGACTTCTGGAACGGCGCCGAGATCATCGTCGACAACTTCCTGGTGGCCGCCGAGGACAAATGGGGCCAGAAGTCCGGCCTCGTGCTGCTCCTGCCCCACGGGTACGAGGGCCAGGGCCCGGAGCACTCGTCCGCCCGGATCGAGCGGTTCCTGACCCTCTGCGCCCGCGGCAACGTGCGGGTGACCCAGCCGACCACGTCGTCCCAGTACTTCCACCTGCTCCGCGCCCAGGTCCGGCTGCCCGACCGCAAGCCCCTGATCGTCTTCACCCCCAAGTCGCTGCTGCGGGCCCGCCAGGCCCGTTCGCCGATCGCCGCCTTCACCTCGGGGTCGTTCGAGGAGGTGCTGGACGACCCGGCCGCTTCGGAGGGCCTGGACCGGTCCGGTGTCCGCCGGGTGGTGCTGTGCTCGGGCAAGGTGGCCTTCGACGCCCTCGGGCGGCGCGACGAGCTCGGCGACGCCGGGTCCCACGTGGCCGTGGTGCGGGTCGAACAGCTCTACCCGTGGCCCAAGGACGGGATCGAGGCCGTGCTCCGGCAGTACCCGCAGGCCGACGAGGTCGTGTGGCTCCAGGAGGAGCCCGAGAACATGGGCGCCTGGAACTTCGTCCACAGCCGGCTGCACCGGATCCTGCGCAATTCGCACACGCTCCGCCACGTCAGCCGGGCCGAATCGGCCAGCCCGGCGTCGGGGAGCGCCGCCCTCCACCGACTCGAGCTCGAGGACCTGCTGGTCCGGGCCGTGGGCTGAGCCGGGAACCGGCCGGACGTCCGAATCAGACCAGGAAGTCGCGGGCCAGCGCCATCCACATCTCGGTCGACAGCCGGAGCGACTCCACGTCGACCCGCTCGTCGATGCCGTGGAACATCGCCCCGTACTGCTCGAAGTCGATGGCGGGGCTGTGGAGGCCGAACCCGTAGGAGACGGAGCCGAGGGTCCGGGTGTAGCGGGCGTCGGTGGCGCCGACGGTCAGGAACGGCACGGTGCGCGCTCCGGGGTAGAAGACCTCGCTGACCCGCTGGAGCGCGTCCCACAGCGGTGTGTCGATGGGGGAGGTCGAGGCGGGCTCCTCGGACCGGAAGTCGATCTCCACGTCGTCGGCCAGGTCGCCGAGGACGTCGGTCAGCATGCCCCGGACGTCGCCCGTGTCCCAGCCGGGGAGGGCCCGGATGTCGACCTCGAGCTCCACCCGGTCGGGGATGACGTTGGTCTTGGTGCCGGCCCGCATGACCGTCGGGGCCAGGGTGGTGTGGGTGCAGGCATGGGCCTGGCGGGCGAGGCCGAGGAGCGGAAGCTCGTCGCAGAAGTCGTCGATGCGGTCGGGGTCGAGCAGCGGCTCGGACAGCTCGGGCGGGAACCCGAGACCTTCGATGAACCGGGTCCACGCCTCGTGGAGCTCGGCACGGGGGCGGTATTCGTCGAGGCGGCGGACGACCTCGGCCGCCTTGACCAGGGCGTTGTCGGTGCGCAGCGGCTGGGAAGCGTGGCCCGGCGTGCCCCGAACGGAGAGCAGGCACCAGAAGACGCCCTTCTCGCCGACGATGACCGGGAGGCGGGGGTCTCCGTCGGCCCCGTACATGGGGAAGCCGCCCGACTCGGTGATCACGTAGTCGGAGCGGATGTCGTCGGCGGCGGTGGCGCAGAGCCACTTCGCGCCGTAGGTGGAGAGCGCCTCCTCGTCGGCGACGGCGATGTAGGTGAGGTCCCCCGCGGGCCGGAAGCCGGACAGGGCGAGGTGGCGGAGCCCGGTGGCCATGGTGGCGGTCAGGTTGAGCATGTCGATGGCGCCCCGGCCCCACACGGTGCCGTCGATGAGCTCGCCGCCGAAGGGGTCGTGGGTCCAGTCGTCGGGATTTGCCGGCACCACGTCGGTGTGACCCAGCAGCGTGAGCGACGGTGCCGTGGGGTCGGACCCCGCGAGCTTGGCCACCAGCGACGTGCGACCGGGGGCCGGTTCGTAGGTCTCGAGCTCGACACCCGAACC
>DATLRE010000029.1:0-4330 GCA_035534835.1 Acidimicrobiales bacterium | reverse complement strand
GCTGGTCAGCACGGGGGACGCCGATCGTGCCGCCGACGAGCTGGCCACCCGGTACTCGATCCCACCCGAACGGGCGGCCACCGACGTTGCCTCCGTGGTGACGGCCATCACCTCCCTGCGTGCCTCCCGGTCGAGCACGCCCCGCCGACCCACCGCCTCGGGCGCCGTGGCGACCGTGCGCTCGTGGTGGCGCCTGCCCCCGGGTCTGAAGCTTCCGGTGGTCCGCGCCACGGCCGTGGCCGTCGCGGTCGAGGCGGGCCTCCGACTCACCGACCTGTCCCGGTTGGCCGCCCGGATGCACGTGCCGCTGGCCGTCACGCCGGAGGGCGGCACGGGTGCGGTGGCCCAGGACGCCGACACCGTCTCGACACTCTCCGAGCAGGAGCGACGCGACTATCTGGCGACGACGTGGGTACTCGACCGGTGGCTCTACGACGGCACGTGCCTGCGCCGTGCGCTCGTGTCGGGCTACTTCCTCCGTCGGCATCGACCGACACTGCACCTCGGACTCGTGGGTGACGGCCAGACCTCCCATGCCTGGGTGGAGGCGGACGGTCTGTCGTTCAACTCCGTACCGGTGACCGGCACCTTCACCTCGACCACCGGCGCCGCCGACCGGTCCGACGGACCGTCGCGCTAGCTCCGGGGCAGGAGCGCCCGGACCGTCTTGTAGCAGTGCCCGTCGCGCGGGGTGCTGACCGCGGCCACCAGGTAGTGGGGCTTGAACCCGAGGGCGGAGGCGAGATCCTTCCCCTGCAGGCGGTCCCGACGGGCGACGTCGAGCGCCCGTTCGAGCCGCGGGTCCTCGACGGGGAGCCAGTTGTCGGTGCGACCCCACCCGAAGCGGACCCAGGCCGACCGGTCGCCGATCCGGCGGAACAGGACCGGTCCCTTGGTCGGTTCGATCAGCGCCAGGGACGGTCGGAAGCCCTTGAACTCCCAGTACGGGGCCGAGGCCCCGGGAAACCCGAGCACGTGTTCCTCGACCGGTGCGGCCAGCTGGTGGAGCAGGTGGCGCACCCTGCGGCCGTGGAGGGTGCCGAGGTGCCGGGGGAGCCCGGTGGCCGTCACGGCTTCCGGCTGTGCCAGGTCGTCGCGCTCGGGCTCGTCGGCCAGCAGGGTCTCCACCACGTCGAACGGGGCGAGGTCGGGGCCGTGCTCGTCGGGCCAGGCGACCCGGACCCGAACCAGGGCGCCGGAGGCCAGGTCGACCCCGGTGGTGTCCTCCGCATGGCAGGCGAGCACCAGCAGGGTCAGGGACGTCCCGCCGGCGACGGCGATCTGGTCCCGGTGCTTGACGGCGCGGGCCACGTCACGCGCCGTGCCGCTGCGCGGCGTGCGTGCGGAGTGTGCGGGCATGACGTGCCCCTGTCTATCAGGTCGCCCCGGCCAGCTGGCCGGCCAGCCCGGCCGCATCGGCGGCCGGCACCCGGCAGGCGTAGTCGTGGCACACGTAGGCGAGGTCGGGGGCGCGCCCGGCCCACAGCGGCGAGCCCGTCGGTTCCCCCCAGGCGAGCACGGCGTCGGGCCGCCACGCCCGCCGGTACTCGGCCACCAGGTCGGCCCGGTCCCCGGTGACGACGACCTCGGTGCACCCACGGGCCAGCAGGTCGGCGGTCAGCACGGTGTGGGCGAAGGCGGTGGGGTGGCGGGTGAGCAGTGGGCCGAGGAGGTCGACGATCCGCCGGGCGTGTCCCGTGTACGTCGCCGACCCGGTCAGCGCGCCCAGACGGGTGAGGGCGAGGGCGGCCACGGCGTTGGCCGACGGGGTCGCGCCGTCGAACACGTCCTTGGTGCGGACGATGAGCTGTTCGGCGTCGGAGGCGGTGGTGAAGAAGCCCCCTCCTTCCGGGTCGGCGAACCGTTCGATCAACGCGTCCGCGGCGGCTGTGGCCCGGTCCAGCCAGACCGCCTGGCCCGTCAGCTCCGCCAGTCGGGTGAAGCACTCGACCAGCCAGGCGTGGTCGGCGGCGTAGGCGAGGTGGCGGGCGCCGCCGTCGGGCTGCCAGCTGCGCAGCCACCGTCCCCGGGCGTCGACCAGGTGCGCGCCGAGGAACTCGCCGATCCCGACCGCGGCGTCGGCCCATGCCGTCGATCCGGTGGCGGCGGCCGCCTCGGCCAGGGCGGACCCGTACATGGCGTTCCACTCGGTGAGGACCTTGTCGTCGAGGCCGGGCCGGACCCGGAGTCCGCGGGCGGCGAGCAGGCGCCGCCGGCCGTCCTCCACGGCACCGGACCCCGAGAGCGCCGCACCGACGGGTCGGCGCAGGATGGTGGCCCCTTCGAAGTTCCCGCCCGGGGCGATCCCGAACCACGACAGCACGGCGTCGGCCACGTCGGGGGAGTCGGCGCCGACCGCCTCGACGACCTGCTCGGGCGTCCAGACGTAGAACTTCCCCTCCACGCCCTCGGAGTCGGCGTCCTCGGCCGAGTAGACGCCACCTCCGGGGTGCGTCAGGTCGCGGGCGACGTAGTCGACGATCCCGTCCATGACCTGCCGGTACCGGGGATCGCCGGTGACCTGCCAACCGTGGAGGTAGGCCCGCAGCAGGCCGGCCTGGTCGTAGAGCATCTTCTCGAAGTGGGGGACCAGCCACTCGGTGTCGGTGGCGTAGCGGGCGAACCCCCCGCCGAGGTGGTCGTGGATCCCCCCGGCGGCCATGGCGTCGAGGGTACGCACGGCCATGGCCTCGGCTGCGGCGCCACGGTCGGTGCCGCGGTGGCGGAGGGCCTGGCGGAGCGCCACGTCCACGAGGGAGGGCTGGGGGAACTTGGGCGCGCCGCCGAAGCCGCCCCACTCGGGATCGAACCGCGTGGTCAGCTCGGCCACCGCCGGGGACAGCAGGTCGGGCACCTCGCCCCCGAGCCCCTCGAGCAGCGACGGCCCGTCCGCACGGGACTCGACGACCGATCGGGCGGCGACGGCCCCGGCCAGCTCGTCGGCCTGTGCCTCGACCTCGGCGCGGCGGTCGTCCCAGATGTCGCGGACGGCACCCAGCACGGTGGTGAACGAGGGGCGCCCCGGCAGGTCCCGGGGCGGGAAGTAGGTACCGCAGAAGAAGGGGCGCCGGTCGGGGGTGAGGAAGACGCTCATCGGCCAGCCGCCCGAACCGGTCATGGCCTGGACCGCCTCCATGTAGACGGCGTCGACGTCGGGGCGCTCCTCGCGGTCGACCTTGACGCAGACGTAGCCGGCGTTGAGGAGGTCGGCCACCACCGGGTCCTCGAACGACTCGTGGGCCATGACGTGGCACCAGTGGCAGGCCGAGTAGCCGACCGACAGGAAGATCGGTTTGTCCTCGGCCGCCGCCCGGTCGAAGGCCGCCTCGCCCCACGGGTACCAGTCGACCGGGTTGCTGCGATGTTGTTCGAGGTAGGGGGAGAGCTCACCGGGCGACGTGTCTCTGATGAGGGGCAAGGAGTTGGTCCTTCGTCTTCGGCCGGGACCGTCCTGACCCGTCCGAGGACGAATCTAGGGCGCCCGCACCGATCTTCCGTCGAATGACACAACCGGGTCACACCCTCCTGGCACCGTTCACGCATGCGTTGTCGTGTCCCCGATCAGTCGGACGACCAGCAGTGAGCAGCTCCCGGTCGACGGAACCACCCGATGCGGTGCGGATCAGCCTGGACGAAGCCCTGGAGCTGTTGGCGGCCCTCGAGGACTCTCGAGATGCATTGCTGGGGACCGACCATCTCTCGGTCCTTGCGCAGGTCGTGCATCAGATCAGGCTGCTGAGTTCTAGGCTCGGTTTCGATCAAGGAGGGCCACATGCCGGATGAGCTCCTACGGGCGAGCGAGGCAGCACGACGACTTGATGTGCCGACCAAAGAACTGCTGGAGCTCGTGCAGCAGCGACGGATCCGCTTCGAGATGGTCGACGGGATCGCACATATTCCGGCCGATGCCCTCGTCGAGTACCAGTCGAAGGTGTCCTAGGCGGCTGGGCCGGCGTCCCACGTCGCCGATTCTGCGCCGGAGCGACCTCAGAGGGCAGCATCACCATTGCGATACACCGGGTTGTCGGCGTGCTGGCGCAGGTAGGGCTCGTCTCGTCGGCACCGTCGACGACGGTGCCGCTCGTCTACGGGAAGGGTGTGCTCCGCAACGTCTCCTGTACGCACGCCCCGGGCTCGGTGGTGAGCTGCGGGGGCCTGCTCCCGGCCCCCCGTGGGATCTCGGACCGGATCGTCCTCGACACGAACGTCGCCCGGGCCGGCACGCCGATCCACGGCGACCTCGTGGTCACCAATGTCCGCGGCTCGGCGGTCGACCTGCGGGACCCGCACGGCTGCCGGCCGGGCTACGCCGTCGGCCTCACCAATGCGG
>DATLRE010000028.1:0-14511 GCA_035534835.1 Acidimicrobiales bacterium | reverse complement strand
CTCGGGTAACATCGTCCCAGCCCAGGGCCGAGTTCCGGCCCGGCCCGAACCGTGTACAGGAGACGCCGTGCCCGCTGAGACCCATGTGGAGAAGGGTCCGCTCGACCGCCAGCAGATCCTGGAGCTCATCCGTGAGCTCCTGGCCGACATCCTGGAGATCGACCCGTCGACGATCAGCGAGTCGTCGTCGTTCGCAGAAGACCTCGACGCGGACTCCCTGGCCCTGATCGAGCTGGTGGAGGGCCTGGAGGAGGAGCTGGGCGAGCGCTCGGTCGGCTTCCGCATCGACGACGAGGACCTGGAGGAGCTCCGCACCGTCCGCGACGCGGTGGACTACGTGGACGCCAAGCTCGGGGCGTCCTGAGGCGCCCGATGGCGCCCCCGGACAACGCCGGGGGACCGGTGGGGGACAGCGGGCTCGCCGGGCGCCTGGGGTACGACTTCACGGCACCGGAGCTGCTGGGACAGGCGCTGGCCCATAGGTCGTGGTGCTCGGAGCACGGTGGGGCGGCCTCGAACGAGCGTCTCGAGTTCCTGGGGGACGCCGTCCTCGGGCTGGTCGTGGCCGAGCACACGTTCCGGACCCATCCGGACCTCTCGGACGGGACGCTGTCCAAGGTCCGGGCCTCGGTGGTGAACGCCCGGGTGCTGGCGGAGGTGGCCCGGGACCTGGGGATCCCCGAGCACCTGCGGCTGGGCCGGGGGGAGGATTCCTCGGGCGGACGGAACAAGGAGTCGATCCTGGCCGACACGATGGAGGCCGTCATCGGCGCCGTCTACCTCGACGGGGGCATGGACGATGCCCGTGAGCTGGTGCTCTCGCTCCTGGGGTCCCGGATCGACGTGGCGGTGGGGGAGCCCGGCGAGTCCGACCACAAGAGCAGGCTCCAAGAGGAGACCGTCCGGTTGGGCCGGGGTGTGCCCCACTACGAGGTGGTGGGATCGGGACCGGATCATGCTCGGAGGTACCTGGCCACGGTGTACGTTGCTGGCCAGCGCCTCGGTACGGGTGAGGGGCGTTCGAAGAAGGACGCCGAGCAGGTCGCCGCCCAGGTGGCCTGTGGATCGTTGGAAGCCGAGAGAGGCGGGGGAAATGCCTGAGCTTCCCGAAGTAGAGACCATCCGACGGGACCTCCAGGGCGAGGTCGTCAACCGGAAGATCAAGTCGGTCGAGGTGCGCAACGGGCGCACCGTCCGCCGCCACCCGAGCGCCAAGCAGTTCCGCTCCCAGCTCGAGGGCCGCACGATCACCGCGGTCAACCGCGCCGGCAAGTACCTGCTCCTCGTGCTGGACGACGGGGCCACGCTCGTGGTCCACCTGGGGATGAGCGGCCAGCTCCACCGGGTGAAGAACGTGAAGGAGCCGAAGGTCCCCCACACGCATGCGGTCATCACGTTCACCCAGGGGGGGCAGCTCCGCTTCGTCGACCCGCGCACCTTCGGCGAGCTGTTCGTGTCGGCTGCGCCTGCCGAGGGCGAACCGGCGCTTCCCGAGCTCGCCCACCTGGGATTCGACCCGCTCGAGGACATCATGAGCTGGGAGAAGTTCTGGGTGCTCCTCTCCTCCCGCAAGTCCGGCCTCAAGTCACTGCTCATGGACCAGGAGTTCGTGGCCGGGATCGGCAACATGTACGCCGACGAGATCCTGTTCGCAGCAGGGCTCCGCTACGACCGCCAGTCGAACTCCCTTTCGTCCCAGGAGGTGCGCCGCCTCTACCGGTCGATGGTGGAGACGCTGGCCGAGGCGGTCAAGCGCCGGGGCTCGTCGCTCGCCGACGAGCAGTACCGCGACCTGTTCGGGGAGGTGGGCGACTATCAGGACCAGCACCAGGCCTACGACCGGGAGGGCCAGGCGTGCCGGCGCTGCCGGTCGACCATCGTGCGGGTGAAGTCCGGCGGGCGCTCGACGTTCTTCTGTGAACATTGCCAGGTCTGAGCAGGCCTCCTGCGGTGCGCCGCGGGTGCCGGTAGGGTGAGCGCCCGGTGTTCCTGAAGTCCCTCTCCCTCAAAGGATTCAAGTCCTTCGCCGACCCCGCGGTGCTCGAATTCGAGCCAGGGGTCACCGTGGTCGTGGGCCCGAACGGCAGCGGCAAGTCGAACGTCGTCGACGCCGTGGCCTGGGTGCTCGGCGCCCAGGGCCCCCGCACCGTGCGCTCGGCCAAGATGGAGGACGTCATCTTCATGGGGACGGCCAACCGTCCTGCGCTGGGGCGGGCCGAGGTATCCCTGACCATCGACAACAGCTCGGGCAAGCTCTCCGCCGACCTGGCCGAGGTCACCATCACCCGGACCCTCTTCCGCTCGGGCGACAGCGAGTACTCCATCAACGGCACTCCGTGCCGGCTCCTCGACATCCAGGAGCTCCTGTCGGACACCGGCGTCGGACGCCAGCAGCACGTCATCATCAGCCAGGGTCATCTGGACGCCATCCTCGAGGCGCGGCCCGAGGACCGGCGATCGGTCATCGAGGAGGCGGCCGGGGTCCTCAAGTACCGGCGCCGGCGCGAGCGGGCCGAGCGGCGGCTGTCCTCCACGGAGGAGAACCTCGAGCGACTGTTCGACCTGGTCCGCGAAGTCAAGCGGCAGATCCGTCCACTCGAGCGTCAGGCGGCGGCCGCCCGCTCCTATACGGGGCTGGCCGACGAGCTGCGCGCCGTCCGCCTCCACGTCGCCGGGGTCGAGCTCGGCGCCCTGGACCGCCAGCGAGCCGCCTGCCTCCGCGTCCAGGAGGAGCAAGGGGCGAAGGAGTCCCGTCTCCTCGACGCGCTGGGCGCGCTCGACGCCGACTCGGAGCGCACGGCGGACGAGCTCTCGGCCGAGCGCGAGTCGGACCTCACCGCGGCCCTGGGTCGTACGGAGGGCATGGTCGAACGGGCACGCGGTCTCTCGGGCGTCCTGCGCGAGCGCCAGCGGTCGCTGGCCCGGGCCCTGGACGCCGCCGCCGACGCCGATGTGGTCTCGACGCTCGAGGCCGAAGGTGCCCGCCTGGCCGACGAGTTGGCCGCCGCCGATCAGGAGGCGGACGACCTCGCTCCCGAGCAGGACGGGCTCCTGGCAGCCGAGGCGGCCGCCGCCGCCGAGCTCCAGGCCCATCTGGCGGCGCGGGGCGACGGCAGCGAGCTGCGCCGTGCGGAGGAGTCCGTCACCGTCGCCCGCGGTCAGCTCGCCTCGCTCGAACATGCGCTCGAGCGGGACCGTCGTACCCTCGACCAGCTCATCGCCCGCCAGGGCGCCACCGAGCGGCGGTCCGCCGTCCTCGAGGGTGAGGACCATGAGCTGGGTGAGCGACTGGCCGAGACGGAGCAGGGCCGCCACCAGCTCCAGGCCGCCCGCGCCGAGACCGAGGCCGCCCACGTGGCCGCCACCCGGCGTCTCGAGGTGGCCGAGGAGGCATTGCGACAGGCCGAACAGGAGTATGCACGGTCCCAGGCCCGTGCCGACGCCCTCGAGCGGGCCCTCGACGAGGCCCGTGGCGCGGCGGGTGCCGAGCTGCTCGCCGGGGTGGACGGGGTCGTCGGCACACTGCTCGACCTCGTCGAGGTCGACGGCGGGTGGGAGGAGGCCTTCGAGGCCGCCGCCGGAGCGTCCCTGGCCGCCGTGGTCGTGTCCGGGAGCGAGCCGGCGCGGGCCGCGCTGTCCCGGCTGCGCCAGGGTGGGGCCACCGGGGCGGTGCTCGCGCTCACCGGAGCCGCCGGGTCCCGGCGGGTGGAGCTGGCCGGTCCGGCGACGCCGGAAGGCACCGAGTCCGTTCGGGACCACGTCCGACCACGGTCAGGAGGGCGCGAGTTCCCGGGCCTCGACGCCGTGCTCGACACGCTCCTCCACGGGTCCTGCTGTGCCCGGCGCGGTTGGTCCGAGGCCATCGACCTCGCCCTGGCCCGACCTGATCTGGTGGTGGTCACCCGGGACGGCGACCGGTTCTCGCCCACCGGCTGGCGCGTGCGCGCCGGTGGCGGCGTCGTCACCGCCGTCGTGGTCGACGAGGCACGCGAGCGTGCCGAAGTCGCCCGCCACGAGTCGGCGCGGGCCGCCGAGGAACGTACCGCCGCACGGGCCGAGGTCGAGTCCACGCGCGAGGCCGCGGCCGAGGCGGTCCGGTCCGACGACCGCAACGAGGTCGCCCACCAGGCGGCCCGGGTGGGCCGCCAACGGGTGTCGGGCGACCGGGACCAGCTGGGTACGGAGCTCGAGGAGATCCGACGCAACCGGGCCGAACTCGAGGAGCGCATCGGTCGGGATGCCTCGCGGGTGGCCGAGCTGGTGGCGGGCCTGCCCGAGCTGGAGCAGGCCCGTGTCGAGGCGTCCGAAAGGATCGCCGCCGCCCGAGACGAACGCCGGAGGATCGACGAGCGGATCGCCGAGGCGGCCGCCGCCCGGAGCGAGTGGGAGGTCCGCTCCGCCGGGCTGGTCGAGCGCAGGCGCGTCCTGGCCGAGCGGCTCGTCGAGGTGGAGCGCCGGCTGACCGGGCACGCCGAGGAACGCCAGCAGGCAGCCGAGCGGCGCACCCGCCTCGAGGCCGACGCCACCGCCGTCGAGCGCCTGCTCGGGGTCGTGGCCGAGGCCCAGTCCGGACTGGACGCCCTGCTGTCGTCGCTACGGGACCGCCACCGCCGTCAGCTCGAGGCCGTGCGGGCGGGCGGTGCCCGGCTCGAGGAGCTGCGCCGCCAGCGGGCGGTGAGTGAGCACGAGCTGGCCGCGGCCCGGAGCCGCCTGCAGAAGGCCGAACTGGATCTGGTCGAGGCGACGGTCCGGCGCGAATCGGTGGTCGAGACCCTGCGTCGCGAGCTCGGTTGCGGGCCCGAGGACGCGTTGGGCGCCCCGGTGCCGGAACTGCCGGAGGGCGTCGACCCCCCCACCCGGGTCGAGCAGCTCGAGTCGGAGCTCGCCGCCATCGGACCCGTCAACCCGCTGGCCATGGAGGAGCTGTCGGAGCTCGGGGAGCGTCACCAGTTCCTCGAGTCCCAGGTCGAGGACGTCCGCAAGGCCCAGCGGGATCTGCGCCAGGTCATCCGCACGCTCGACGAGGAGATCATGCACGTCTTCGACGCGGCGTTCGCCGATGTCAACGAGCACTTCTCCAACCTGGTCACGTCGCTCTTCCCGGGGGGCACCGGCAGGCTGTCGCTCACCGACCCGGAGAACCTGCTCGACACCGGGGTCGAGGTCGAGGTGCGCCCTGCCGGCCGTAACGTCCGGCGACTGTCCCTGCTGTCCGGCGGCGAACGCTCCCTGGTGGCCATGGCCTACCTGTTCGCCGTCTTCCGCAGCCGCCCGTCGCCGTTCTACCTGATGGACGAAGTCGAGGCCGCGCTCGACGACGTCAACCTGATGCGCTTCCTGGCCCTGGTCAACGAGTTCCGCGAGGAGGCCCAGCTGATCATCGTGAGTCACCAGAAGCGCACGATGGAGGCGGCCGACGCTCTCTACGGGGTGACCATGGCACCCGGCGGTTCGTCCAAGGTGGTGAGCCAGAAGGTCCCCCGGGACCGGACCGCCCTCGACGCACTCGAAGCCCGACCGACGGCCAAGCTCGACGTCCGGTCCGTTGCCCCGGCGGTCGTACCGGAACTCGCCGACGACGCCGACGACGCCGGCGCCCCGGCCGACGGGGTCGCTGCGGCCGACGTGGCCGGCGTGGCCGAGTCGGACGTCCCCTCGCAGGCCGAGCCGGACGTCCCCTCGCGGGCCGAGCCGGAGGTCGAGACGTCCCCTCACGGGGAGGACGTGCTCCAGGAGTCCGACGGGGGTCAGGCCGTGCCGCCCCGCCCGTCGACGCTCAACGAGGTCGCACGGCGCCTCGACTCGCCGACCACCGGTGAGGGGGGCGGGGCGACCAGCCTGGCCGGTGCGGAGCCGGTCGGCGGGCCCGACCTGTGATCGACGCCGTCGCTCTCACCGCCGCCTCCGACGTCGTCATCGGGCTGGCCGTGGCCGTGCCCGTGGCCCTGGCCGCCGGCGGGGTCCTCCTGGCCCGGCGCGCACGGGCCCACGGTGCGTCGGACGGATCCTCGGGGGGCGTCGCCGTCGTCGAGCGTCCGACCCCGGCGCCGCCGGAGGCCACCACGATCGAGGCGCCACCCGCGGCCGAGGCGCCACCCGCGGCCGAGGCGGAGGCTCCCCAGGCGGAGGCTCCCGAGGAAGCGGCTCCCGCCCCCGAGCCCGCCTCCTACCGGGGTCGCCTGGGCAAGGCCCGGGGCCTGCTGTCCGGCTACGTGGGCGCCATCCGTGCCCGGGGGAAGATCGACGGCGGCACCTGGGACGACCTCGAGGAGGCACTCATCCGGGCCGATGTCGGGGTGGGGGCGACCGACGCCCTCCTCGACGACCTGCGGGGCCGGGTCCGGACCGGGGAGATCGGCGGGCCCGACGCCCTGGTCGACGCCCTGAAGGCCGACCTGGTGGCCATGCTGGCCTCCGGATCGGCGGGGCTGCCCGAGATCGGTGCCGACCGTCCGGCGGCCACCGAGGGCGGGATCGCCCGTACGGTCGACGTCTGGCTCTTCGTCGGCGTCAACGGCGTGGGCAAGACCACGACCGTGGGCAAGGTGGCCACCCGCCTCTCCCGCTCGGGCACCCGGGTGCTCCTCGCCGCGGGCGACACCTTCCGGGCCGCTGCGGGTGAGCAGCTCAGCCTGTGGGCCGAGCGTTCCGGCGCCGACATCGTCCGCGGTGCCGAGGGCGGTGACCCGTCCTCGGTCGTCTTCGACGCCGTGCAGCGTGCCGCGTCCAAGGACTTCCCCCTCGTGTTGGCGGACACGGCCGGCCGCCTGCACAACAAGGTGAACCTCATCGAGGAGCTGAAGAAGATCCGCCGGGTGTCCGACCGGCCCCCGGGCCACGTGGCCGAGGTCCTGTTGGTCCTCGACGCCACGACGGGGCAGAACGGGCTGGCTCAGGCGAAGGTGTTCCTCGAGGCGGTGGACGTGTCCGGGGTCGTCCTGACCAAGCTCGACGGCACGGCGAAGGGGGGCATCGTGGTCGCCATCCAGCGCGAGCTGGGGCTGCCGGTCAAGCTCGTCGGCCTCGGCGAGGGTGCCGACGACCTCGTCGACTTCGACGCCCAGGCCTTCGTCGACGCCCTGTTCTGAGCGGGTGGGGGGCGCACCGGGCCCGCACCGGTGCCACCCGGTGTTCGGGTAGCCTGAGCACCCCATGTTCGAGAGCCTGACCGACCGATTCGACGGCATCCTCACCCGGCTCCGCGGCCGGGGCCGGCTCTCCGAGGCGGACGTCGACGAGGTACTCCGTGAGATCCGCACGGCGCTGCTCGAGGCGGACGTCGAGATCGGGGTCGTCCGCACGTTCACCACCGCGGTGCGCGAGCGCTGCGTCGGCCTGGAGCTGTCCCAGAGCCTGAGCCCGGGCCAGCAGGTCATCAAGATCGTCAACGAGGAGCTCGTCGCCATCCTCGGCGGCGAGACCCTCCAGATCCGATACGCCAGCCGGCCACCCACGGTGATCCTGCTCGCCGGCCTGCAGGGCTCCGGCAAGACCACCGCTTCGGCCAAGCTCGCACGCTGGTTCAAGCAGCAGGGGCGCAACCCGCTCCTGGTCGGGGCCGACCTCCAGCGCCCGGCCGCCGTCGAGCAGCTGCGCGTGCTCGGCGGCCAGGCGGGCGTCACCGTGTTCTCCGAGGCCTCGGATCCGGTGGCCGTGGCCACCGCCGGGCTCGAGGAGGCCAAGCGACTCGGCCGGGACGTCCTCATCGTCGACACTGCCGGGCGCCTCTCCATCGACGAGGACCTGATGGACGAGATCCGGCACATCGCCGGTGCCGTCCGGCCGGACTACACGTTCCTGGTGATCGACGCCATGACCGGTCAGGACGCGGTGTCCACGGCCCAGGCCTTCCACGCCGCGCTGACCCTCGACGGTGTCATCCTGACGAAGCTCGACGGCGATGCCCGGGGCGGGGCCGCCCTGTCGGTCAAGGAGGTGGTGGGTCGGCCCATCGCCTTCGCGTCCACCGGCGAGAAGCTCGACGACTTCGACCAGTTCCACCCGGACCGCATGGCCGACCGCATCCTCGGGATGGGGGACGTGCTCAGCCTCATCGAGCAGGCCGAGCGGACGATGGACCAGGACGTCGCCACCAAGGGCGCGGCGGCCCTCATGGAGGGCCGGTTCACCCTCGAGGACTTCCTGGAACAGCTCCAGCAGGTCCGGAAGATGGGCTCCGTCTCCGGCATGCTGTCGATGCTGCCGGGCATGTCGAAGGACCTGAAGCAGGCGTCCGAGGCGGTCGACGACCGCCAGTTGGACCAGGTCGAGGCCATCATCCGCTCGATGACCCCGAAGGAGCGCGTCGACCCGTCGGTCATCGACGGCAGCCGCCGGGTCCGCATCGCCAACGGCAGCGGCACGACCACCGCCGACGTCAACGCGCTCCTGAAGCAGTTCAAGGAGATGCAGAAGATGATGAAGGGCTTCACCAAGGGTGGGATGGGCGGAGCGCTCGGCGGGCTCGGCGGCCTGCTCGGTCGAGGCGGTCCGAAGCTCTCACCGAAGGCCATGGCCGACATGGCCGCCATGGGGGAACTGCCCGGCACGGGGGAGGCCCCCGCCGGCCGGTTCGCGACGGGTGCCGTGCCCGACGGCAGCCGGTCCGCCAAGAAGGGCAAGGGCGGCAAGAAGGGCAAGGGCGGCGGCAGGGTCACGCCGAAGGCCCGCTGAGCCGCTCCGGGTCCGGGGGTTCCACCTCCGCGACCGCGGGCGCACCCTTCCGTCGGGATGCCGGAAATGCCCTAAGATCTGCGAGTTCGGCGGTTCCGAGGACCTGCGGATCCCATCGGTCCCGATTGGTGGGAGACTGTCCCCCGCACTCGGCCCCCGGGGCCGTCCACCGCTCAGCAGCACCGTCGTTCAGCAGCACCCGCCAGCGCTTCCATTGGAAGACACCATGCAGCAGAGGAGTTACCGTGGCAGTAAAGCTCCGCCTCGTGCGGATCGGGAAGAAGAAGCAGCCGACCTACCGGCTGGTGGCGGCCGACAGCCGCTCGCCCCGCAACGGTCGGTTCATCGAGATCGTCGGGACCTACGCCCCCCGCGGCAAGTCGCTGGCCGAGCCGGACGCCGTCGTCCAGATCGACAATGCCAAGGCCGTGAAGTGGCTGTCCCAGGGTGCGCAGCCCACCGAGCGGGTCGAGAGGCTGCTGCGGCAGTCCGGTGCCCTCGACGAGTTCGCTGCGACCAAGGCGACCACGTGACCGACGACGCGGCCGTGGACTCGGCGGACGACGTCAACACGATCGACGACGACTACGACGACCGGGACGACGACGCGGGAAACCGCGTCTCGGGCGGCACCCCGCTCGCCGTCGTCACCTACCTGGTCAACGCCATCGCCTCGGACACCGAGGCCGTGGTGATCAACACCGAGGAGCGGGGGGACAGCGTCCGCTTCCGCATCCACGTGGCCCCCGAGGACATGGGACGGGTGATCGGCCGCCGCGGCCGTGTCGCCCAGGCCATCCGCACGGTCGTGGCCGCTGCGGGCGCCCGCGACGGGGTCCAGACCAGCGTCGACATCGTCGACGACTGAGCACCCGGTGACCGCCCCGGCCCCCGGCGACGGTGCCGACGGTGCCGGTGGCGATGTGGCGCTGCTGGGGGTCGGCAGGATCGTCAAGCCCCACGGGCTCCGGGGCGACGTCATCGTGTCCCTCACGACCAACCGCGACGAGCGGGTGGCCGTCGGCTCGGTCCTCCGCACCGAGGACGGACGAACCTTCGAGGTCGCGCGCTCGTCGCCCCACCGCGGCCGCTTCATCGTGACCTTCGTCGGGGTGAACGGCATCGACGCCGCCGAGGCCCTGCGGGACACCCCGCTGTACGCCCCGCCGCTCGAGGATCCCGACGCCCTCTGGGTCCACGACCTCATCGGCTCGATCGTCGTGGACGTCCACGGTGCCGAGCTCGGGACGGTGTCGGGGGTCGAGGCCAACCCGGCGAGCGACCTGCTGGTGCTGGACGGCGGCGGACTGATCCCCCTGCGGTTCGTGACCGGCTCCGTGCCGGGCGTCCGGGTGACGGTCGACATCCCCGACGGCCTCCTCGACGTGACATGACGGCGGCGGACACCGTCGCCGCGGGGTCGACGGGTTTTCGGGTCGACGTGTTCACGCTGTTTCCGGAGGTCATCGACCACTACGGCTCGGCCTCGGTGCTCGGGCGGGCACGGGGCACCGGTCGGCTGGACCTGCGCACCCACGACATCCGGGAGTCCGCCCACGACGTCCACCGCACGGTCGACGACGCGCCCTTCGGCGGGGGAGCGGGCATGGTACTCGCCCCCGGACCGGTCTTCGAGGCCGTGGAGACCGTGGCCGCCGGTCCCGGGGGCCTGCCCCGGCCGCTCCTCGTGCTCTCGGCGTCGGGAGCGCGCTTCGACCAGCGCATGGCGGGGGAACTGGCCGCGTCGCCCGTGGGGTTCTCGCTGCTGTGCGGGCGCTACGAGGGCGTGGACCAGCGGGTGGCCGACCACCTCTGCGACGGTGAGCTCTCGGTCGGCGACTACGTGCTGGCCGGCGGGGAGCTTGCCGCCCTGGTCGTGGTCGAGTCCGTGGCCCGCCTGCTTCCCGGGGTGCTCGGCAACGAGCAGTCGGCCGACGAGGAGAGCCATTCGGCAGGTCTGCTCGAGTACCCGCAGTACACCCGGCCCGCCGACTTCCGGGGCCTGGTCGTGCCCGACGTGCTCCGGTCCGGCGACCATGGGCGGGTGGCGGCGTGGCGACGGGCGCAGTCCCTGGTCAGGACGTTGCAGCGCCGTCCCGACCTGATCGACGGGCGGGGTGGGCTCACCCCGGAGGAGGTCGCCCTGCTCCGGTCCCACGGCGAGGTGCGCCTGCTGCGCGAACACGGCTACGATTGAGGAGCCTCGTCGGCGCCGGTGTCCACCGGTGTCCGTCGCGACGGCCGGAGCCCACCGTGCGTGGAACGGGTACCGGACCGCCGACGGGAGCGAGATCGACCCATCCCCGAAAGAGACGCGTCCCATGAAGCCGACCGACATCATCGACCGTGACAGCCTGCGGGACGACATCCCCGAGTTCCGCCCCGGCGACACCGTCAAGGTGCACGTCCGGGTGGTCGAAGGGACCCGCGAGCGGGTGCAGGTGTTCCAGGGTGCCGTCATCCGCCGTCAGGGCACGGGGCTGCAGGAGACGTTCACCGTCCGCAAGGTGAGCTTCGGCGTCGGCGTCGAGCGGACCTTCCCGGTGCACTCCCCGGTCATCGAGCGCACCGAGGTGGTGTCGCTGGGCGACGTCCGACGCGCCAAGCTCTACTACCTGCGGGACCGCCACGGCAAGGCCGCCAAGATCAAGGAACTGCGGTCCGCCCGCTCCTGATCGTGCTGTACGGGCGCTGTCGAGCGGCGTACGCTCGGATATGACGTCGCGGCCCCACCTCCGATGAGCGAAGAGGACCTCGAACGCTACGAGTCCGAGATCGAGCTGGCGCTCGTCCACGAGTACCGGGCGGTGGTGCCGCTGTTCTCGTACGTCGTCGAGACCGAGCGCCGCTTCTACCTGGCGAACACCGTCGACGTGACCGTGCGGTCCGACACCTCGCCGGCCTGCGTCGAAGTCATCCTGACCGACGCGTGGGTCTGGGACATGTACCGCCCGGCCCGCTTCGTCCCGTCGGTCCGCATCCTCACCTTCCGGGACGTCAACATCGAACGGCTGCCCGACAAGGACCTGTGACCGGGACCGCGGGGGTCGCGGACCGGTGAGCAACGCTCCCGGGGTTCCCCCGGGACCGTCCGGGGCCCAGCGGCGAGCGGCACTGGGCCGGGCCGGCGAGGACGCCGCCGGCCGCTGGTACGAGGCGCGTGGCTACGAGGTGCTCGAGCGGAACTGGCGGCGGCGCGAGGGCGAGGTCGACCTCATCGCCCGCAACGGGCGGACCGTCGTCTTCTGCGAGGTGAAGACCCGGACCTCCGATGCGTTCGGCACCGGCGCCGAATCGGTACTGCCGGCCAAGCAGCGCCGCATCCGCCGCCTGGCGGCGCGCTGGCTGGCCGAGCTGACGCCGGCGTCGGGGCGGGCCCTCGTGGACCTGCGCTTCGACGTCGTGAGCATCACGGCCGGGGAGGTCGAGGTCATCGAGGACGCCTTCTGAGTCCCCCGTTCCCGATCGGCGTGCTCCGGTCCGGTCCTACCACCGGCACTCGGCGGGGACCCCGAGCTTGCGCAGCACGAGCGACGCCGGGCACATCCCGAAGGCGACGAACATCCACTGGTTCACGCCCACGAGTGCGGTCAGGACGAGGAACCACGGACTGACCACGGCGGCTAGGACGGCGCTCACCAGCACCACCGTTCCGGCCAGGGCGAACAGTATGCGTTCGATCGGCCACCGCGTGGGCTGCCGTGTGGCCACGGCCGGGCTGCGTGTTCCCATCTCGTCACTGCGTATCACTGCACTCTCCATTGGTCGGAATCCGTACCCGGGTCAGCATATACCTAAGGGGGTATGGAAGCACGGCCGGGTGGAGCCGGGACCCCTCCGGGCAGGATTCCTCGACGGCCCGTTCCCGGGCGGGGTCGTCCGCCACGGGCGGCGGATCCCGGCCCGGGAGGTGACGCCCGTGCCCCGGTCGGCCATGACCCTCCGCGGTGCCTACCTCCGCTAGCTTCGACGCCCATGGGTCTCCCCAGCGATGTGCAGCGCGAGGCGAACGACATCCCCTGGTTCCACTCCATCGATCTCGGGGACGGGGTCGTCACACCCGGCGCATCCGGCCCGCAGCTCCCCGAGGACCTGTTCCCCTCGATGGAGGGCAAGAGCGTCCTCGACATCGGAGCGTGGGACGGGTACTACTCGTTCATGGCCGAACGAAACGGAGCCGCTCGGGTCGTCGCGCTCGACCACTACGCCTGGGGAGTGGACATCGCCGCACGAGGTGCGTACTGGACCGAGTGCGCAGCTGCGGGCACGCTGCCGGACCAGTCCCGCGACCTCACCGACTTCTGGCGTCCCGAACTTCCCGGTCGACGGGGCTTCGAGTTCGCGGCCGGGGTGCTCGGATCGGCCGTCGAGCCCGTGCTGGCCGATTTCGCCACTGCGGATCTGTCGGAGGTGGGAACGTTCGACGTCGTGCTCTACCTCGGCGTCCTGTATCACATGAAGGAGCCGCTCACCTGCCTCGAGCGACTCCGGTCCGTGACGGATGAGGTGGCCGTCATCGAGACCCAGGCAGTGCACCTCCAGCACCTGGAGAACGACAGCATCCTGCAGTTCTACGCGGGAGGCGAGCTGAATCACGACTACGGCAATTGGTACGTCCCGACGTTGACGGGCCTCCATGCGCTGTGCCGGGCCGCAGGCTTCTCCTCGGTCACGACGGTGCAGGGCCCCCCGCCGCCCCCGGTGCCGGAGCCCGAGTCGTTGCGTACCCGCATCGGGCGCCGGGTGGGGAGGATCGACCGGCGCGACCACCTCTCCGCGCCCAGTTCGTTCTACCGGGCCGTGGTCCATGCCCACGTCTGAGCGACGGGTGACCGGGCGTCAGCGAGCGGGGTGATAGGCGGCGGCCTCGTGGGCCACGACACCCACCAGGTTGCCGAGGGCGATGTTGACGTCCACGAGGTGGAGGCCCCAGCTGGGGAGTGGGCTGTAGTGGAGCCGGGGTGCTCCGTCGCGCGCGGTGATCTCGAGCACGCGGGCACCGCCGGCGGTCGCGCAGTGCGCCGCGTAGGCGCCCGGTGCGCTGACCCATGGGGTGGTCACGGTCGGCACGCCGAAGTGGAGCAGTGCGATCCCCGCTGCGATCGACGAGCCGGGGGCGAACGGCTGGGTGGGCAGGATCGGGTCGAGTACGCCGGTCCCGCCGCCGAGGGCCCCGGGGTCGGTGCACAGGACCTGCAGTCCGGGTGCGGTCGTCCTTCCGAAGACGGCGTCGGCCGGCGGGGTGTCGTCGAAGGTCGAGTAGGCGATGACGCAGCCCGTCTGGGAAGCGGACCGGCAGGCGGCGATGTGGTGGAAGTCGCCCCCGATGCCGGTGCCCTTCCTTACGGTCACGTTCCCGCCGAGCAGGATGGCGGACACCAGCAGCCTGCGCACCGCCGGCTTCGGATCGACCTGGCTCGTGATCAGGTGCCGCAGGAGGAACGAGCCCTGCGAGTGCCCGATCAGGACGACGCCCCTTCCGTGGTTGTACTGCTTCAGGTAGGTCTGCCAGGCCTGGAGCACGTCGCCGTAGGCCACGTCCTGCTCCGCCGGTGTCGCCGCCCCCGAGATGTTGGGCAGCGTCAGCTGCCGGTACATGGGGGCGTAGACCCGGCAGTCCCGCGAGAACATGGCCGCCTGGAACCGGGCGATCGAGACTTCCTGGGGGTCGATCGTCCGGTCGGCGTTCGGGGTCTTCTGGTCGCTGACGGTCGGGTAGACGTAGAAGCAGTCGATGGCCGGATGGGCCGCGGTGGTGGATCTGGTCACCCCCAGGGTGCCGTGCGTGAACGACACGCGGGTGGTGGTGAGGTCCGGGGTGCACGGGTCGTGGGCGGT